>NZ_VDYR01000002.1 GCF_006346325.1 Sphingomonas japonica
GATATAGCGATCGTGCGGCGAAAGAAAAGGTGGGAGTCTTTGTAGAGAGCGGCACAAACACGCCTTTCCAGCGCCACAATGTCCCGCTAGGGACTAGGATATCATGTTGACGCAGCGTTCCCGTTACGCCCTTCGCGCGATGTTGTTTCTCGCCGAACATCCCGCTGGCGGCCCGCCGATCCCGATGAACCGGATCGCCGAGGCGGCGAACGTGCCGCGCAAGTTCCTCGAACTCATCCTGGCCGACCTGCGCGAAGCGATGCTGCTGCACAGTCATCGCGGCAAGATGGGGGGATATTGCCTGTCGAGGCCGACGCATCTGATCTCGCTCGGCGAGATCGTCCGCGTGATCGAGGGGCCGCTGGCGCTGGTGCCATGCGTCAGCCGCACCGCGTATCGCCCGTGCAAGGATTGCAAGGACGAGGCGAGCTGCGCGATCCGCATCGCGATGGCGCGGGTGCGCGACGAGACCGCCCGCATCCTCGACGGCACCAGCCTTGCCGACGCTGTAGCCGAGGATCTGGCTGCGGCCTGAATTGGTTCAAAGGGGTGGGTTCGTGCCCGGCCTCGCCTTCAGTTCGTCGCGGATCTCGCGCAGCAGCACAATGTCGGCGGCTTCGGCAGCCGGCGGCGCGGTGCCTTCGGCCTTTTCCTTTTCCATCTTCGCCAGCATGCGATTGACGCTGCGCACGAGCAGGAAGACGATGAAGGCGAGGATGACGAAATTGATCACGACCGTCAGGAACGCCCCGTATCCGAACAGCGGTACCCCGGCCTCCTTGAGCGCGGCATAGTTTTCCGGCGATCCCGTGTAGGTCGCCGGGATCGGCCCCAATCGCACGAAATAGCTGGTGAAATCGAACCCGCCGAAGATCGCGCCGATCACCGGCATGATGACGTCGTCGGTCAGCGATTTGGTGATCGTCCCGAACGCAGCGCCGATGATCACCCCAACTGCCAGGTCGAGGACATTGCCGCGGGCAATGAATGTCTTGAACTCGTTCAGCATGTCTCAAATGCTCCCATTGCTCGTACCGATTTCCCTTCGCACTGGCTTCGCTGCGTCTTATATACACCACACACCGAGGGGAGACCGATCATGTCGCTTCGTTCCAGCCTGTTGTTCGTGGCCGCATTGGCGCTGTCGGCGTGCGGCCTCAACAGCGTGCCGACCGCCGAGGAAAATGCCAAGGCCAAATGGGCCGAGGTGCAGAACCAGTATCAGCGGCGCGCTGACCTGATCCCCAACCTCGTCAATACCGTGAAGGGATTTGCCGGGCAGGAAGAGCGGGTGCTGACGCAGGTCACCGAAGCGCGATCGCGCGCGACCTCGATCAACGTCACCACCGACGACCTGTCCGATCCGGCGACGTTCGAACGCTTCAGCCAGGCGCAGAACCAGCTGACCCAGGCGCTCGGCCAGCTGCGCACCGTCGTCGAGAATTACCCAGAGCTGACGTCGAACCAGAATTTCCTGACGCTGCAGTCGCAGCTAGAGGGGACCGAGAACCGCATCGGTATCGCCCGTCGCGATTACAACGAGGCGGTGCAGGCTTACAACACGCGCATCCGGACCTTCCCCGACGCGATCGGCGCGCGCATCTTCCACGGTGCCGAGCCGATGACGCCGTTCGCCGCGCAGGCGGGAGCGGATACCGCGCCGACGGTCAATTTCGGTAATTCCAACTAAGGTGATCGCACGCCTGTTTCTCGCTCTGGCGCTGCTGCTCGCCCCCGGCGCGGCGGCGGCGCAGAGCTTTCCGCCGCTGTCGGGTCGGGTGGTCGATGCCGCCAACCTGCTCGATCCTGCGCAAGAGGCTCAGCTTTCGCGACTGAGCCAGGAGATCGAGGCGGCTTCGACGCGACAGTTCGTCGTTGCCACCGTCCCCGACCTGCAAGGCTATGAGATCGAGGAGTATGGCTATCGCCTCGGGCGCGAATGGAAGATCGGGCAGGGCGAGGCGAACAACGGCGTCATCCTGCTGGTCGCACCCAACGAACGCAAGGTACGGATCGAGGTCGGCTATGGCCTCGAGCCGATCATGACCGACGCATTGTCGAGCGTGATCGTCAACCAGACCATCCTGCCCGCGTTTCGTGACGGCGACATGGGCGGCGGCATCGTCGCCGGGGCCGTCCAGATCGGCGAGCAGCTGCGCCTGCCGCTCGAAGCCGCGGAGGAGCGCGCCCGCACCGTGGTCGCGGAAAATGCCGACCGCGGCGATGGAGCAGGAGTCGGCATCGC
This sequence comes from Sphingomonas japonica, assembly GCF_006346325.1. Classification (NCBI taxonomy): domain Bacteria; kingdom Pseudomonadati; phylum Pseudomonadota; class Alphaproteobacteria; order Sphingomonadales; family Sphingomonadaceae; genus Sphingomonas; species Sphingomonas japonica. Next base: position 2,246 of record NZ_VDYR01000002.1, read on the forward strand.
GATCTTCTGGGTAATCGTGATGCTGGTGATCTTCATCGCGTTGTTCGCCAACCGTGCCAAGGGCAAGCGTTATCGCGGCGGCCGCGGGCCGGTCATCCTGTGGGGTCCGGGGTTCGGGTCGGGCTGGGGCGGCGGCAGCAGCGGCGGATCGTCCTGGGGCGGCGGTGGCGGCGGTGGCGGCTGGGGGGGAGGCGGCGGCTTTTCGGGCGGCGGCGGATCGTTCGGCGGCGGCGGCGCGTCGGGGGGCTGGTGATGCACCTCACCCCACAGGATCATGGCCGCGTCACCGCAGCGGTGGCGCAGGCCGAACGCACGACCGATGCCGAGATCGTGACGATCGTCGCTGATCGGTCCGATGCCTATCATGATGTCGGGCTGCACTATGCCGTACTGGCGATGCTGCTGTTGCTCGGGCTGGCGGCATTGGTGCCCGGCGTGATCGAGGCCAAGCTGGCGCTGCTGAATCGCGGCTGGACCGGCGAGGTGTCGCCGCGCGCGGTGCTGCTGGTGGTGCTGGTGGCGCAGGCCACGTTGTTCCTCGTGGTGCGCTATGCGCTCGCATGGTTTCCGCTGCGCATGGCGGTGACGCCGCGGGCGACCAAGACCAGGCGGGTGCGGCGGCGCGCGGTGCAGCTGTTCCGGGCAAGTGCCGAGAAGCGCACGGCGACGCGCATCGGCGTGCTGCTGTATCTGAGCCTGTCCGAGCATGTCGCCGAGATCGTCGCCGACGAGGCGATCCACGCCAAGGTCCCTCCCGAGCGTTGGGGCGAGGCGATGGCGGCGCTGGTCGACCGGGTCAAGGCGGGCGACGTCGCGGGCGGGATGGTCGCCGCGGTCGAGGCGATCGGCGCGATCGTGGCGGAGCATTTCCCCAAGAGCGAGGGCGATCCCAACGAGCTGCCCGACCGGCTGATCGAACTGTGATCCCCGACCACGACGCTCCGGTCGAGACGATGTGGGCGGGAAACTACATTACCGCCAAGCGCCAGGGACGCTGGGAATATGTGTCGCGGGCACGCGGTATTCGCGCGGCCGTGATCGTCGCGATCGACGACGGCCATGTCCTACTGGTCGATCAGTATCGCGTCCCGCTCGGCCGCCGCTGCCTTGAGCTGCCGGCCGGGCTGGTCGGGGACGAGAATGCTGACGAGGCGCCCGAGCAGGCCGCTGCGCGCGAACTGGAGGAGGAAACCGGTTACCGCGCTGCGCGCATCGTCAATTGCGGCGATTTCTTCTCGTCGCCGGGCATGGTCAGCGAGAGTTTCACTCTGGTGCGCGCCTCCGGGCTGATGCGCGTGGGCACAGGCGGCGGCGTCGATAGTGAGGACATCGCGGTCCACCGCGTCGCGATCGGCGACGTGGCGACATTCGTCGCGCAGCAACGCGCCGCGGGCATGGCGATCGACGTCAAGTTGCTGCTGTTGCTCGGGTCGGGGATCCTGGCCAGCTGATGCGCGTCGCGGTGCTGGCGAGCGAGGATGATTTCGACGGCTGGCGCGACGCGGCGCGTACGCTCGCCGGTGCTCGGGTGCCGCCGGGCGAGATCGTCTGGCAGGTCGGCGACATGCCGGGCGATCTGTTCGGCGACGAAGCGGTGCGCGCCGCTGCGGCACCGGTCGCCTTCTCGGTCCCGCGCGGCTTCCTCGATCTTGCCAAGACGGTGGTACTCCACGCCGACCCGCAGCGGTTCGCGCTGCTCTATGCGCTGCTCGTCCGCCTGATCGATCAACCGCGGCTGATCGACGACCGTGCCGATCCGGCGCTGCGTGCGCTGGAGGAAATGGCCAAGGCCGTCCGCCGCGATATTCACAAGATGCGCGCGTTCCTGCGCTTCCGCGAACTGCCGCACCAGCCCGCTCCCCCACCCGGCCACCCACAAGATGATATGGGCGGTCGGGTGGAGGAGCGGGCTAATACGGTCGACCCCGAATATGTCGCCTGGTTCGAGCCCGAGCATCACATCGTCCGCGCCAACGCCCAGTTCTTCGTCAACCGTTTCACCGCGATGCGCTGGTCGATCCTGACACCCGCGCTGTCGATCCACTGGGACGGGGAGGTGGTCAGCGAAGCGCCGGGTGCGGTCAAGGCCGATGCGCCCGACGGCGATCCGACCGAGGAGGTGTGGAAGACCTACTACGCCTCGATCTTCAACCCCGCGCGGGTCAAGATCGGCGCGATGCTCAAGGAAATGCCGCGCAAATATTGGAAAAACATGCCCGAAACGGCGTTGGTACCGGGGCTGATCGCACAAGCGCAGCGGCGGGAGAGCGGCATGATCGAAACGGCACGGACCGCGCAGGGGGGCAATGTCACCGGGGCATGGGAGGCGCTGCGCGACGAGGCGATGGGGTGCCAGCGCTGCCCCTTGTGGAAGCCCGCGACGCAGACGGTATTCGGGGAAGGGCCGGTCGATGCGCGGATGATGTTCGTCGGCGAACAGCCCGGCGATCAGGAGGATCTCGCTGGGCGCCCGTTCGTCGGCCCGGCGGGACAGGTGTTCGACGCCGCGCTTGGCGAGGCGGGGATCGACCGCGCCACGGTGTACGTCACCAATGCGGTCAAGCATTTCAAATTCGAGCCGCGCGGCAAGCGTCGCATCCATTCCAAGCCGAATGCTGGCGAGATCGACGCCTGCCGCTGGTGGGTCGAGCAGGAGACGATGCTGGTCCAGCCCCGGCTGACCGTGGCGCTGGGGGCGACCGCCGCGCGTTCGCTGACCGGACGCACAGTGACGATCGGGCGCGAACGCGGGCGCGGGTTCGAGCTCCCCGGCGGCGGCACCGGCTTCATCACCGTCCACCCCAGCTTCCTGCTGCGCATCGACGACCCCGCCCGCGCCGAGGACGAGCGCGGGCGTTTCGTCGTGGATTTACGCGCAGCCGCGGCGTTGGTGGTGGAGTAGAGCTGCCCGTTCGTTTCGAGCGAAGTCGAGAAACTGGTCTTGGCACGTCAGGCACGTTCTCGACGACGCTCGAAACGAACGGCAACCAAGTGGTCTATATCTCCAGCGGGTCGGGACCGATCCGGCCGCTCGGCGTGTCGAGTGCGTCGATCGCCGCGATGTCAGCTTCGCCCAGCGACAGATCCTTGGCGGCGAAATTGTCGGCCATGTGCGCATGGCCCGACGCCTTGGGTATCGCCGAAAAACCGTGGTGCAGATGCCAGGCGAGGATGACTTGCGCCGGGGTGGCGCCATGCTCGCCCGCGATGCGTGCGATCACCGGGTCCTCGATGGTCTTGCCCTGTCCCAGCGGACTCCAGCTCTGGGTGACGATATCGTGCCGCGCATGAAATTCGCGCAGGCGGCGCTGCTGGAAGTGAGGGTGCAGTTCGATCTGGTTGAGCACCGGCAGCACCCCGGTCGCGTCGGCCAGCGCCTCGATATGTTCGGGCAGGAAGTTGGCGACGCCGATCGACCTGGTCTTGCCCGCGGCGCGCAGTTCGATCAGCGTGCGCCACGCTTGGACGAACTGGCCCCCCGACGGATGCGGCCAGTGGATCAGATAGCAATCGACCGAATCGCGGCCCAGCAGCGCCAAGCTCTCGTCGAGCGCCGCCTCGGCATCGTCGTGGCGATCGTGCCACAGCTTGGTGGTCAGGAAGACATCGGGCTGGTTGATCAGCCCCGATCCGGCGCCGCGCTCATTGTCGTACAGCGCCGCGGTATCGACCAGGCGATACCCGATATCGACGGCATCGCGCACCGCGCTCGGCGCATGCGTATCAGGAATCTTGTAGGTGCCGAGCCCGAGCGCCGGGATCGAGCGCCCGTCGTTGAGCGCGAGCGTGGGGATGTCGGTCATGCAAAACTCCGGTTGGTTCGCCAGCACAACCGCCCGAAGCCGCCAAGGGTTCATTCATTGCCGAGCAGATCATTGTGGGGCCGCGATGGCCTCGTTCAGGCGCGAAAGACCAGTGCCGCGAAGGGGCCGAGGCGGCCGGATGCGATATCGCCGGTCTGGAGCAGAATTTCACGTCCGGCCGGAAGCTGCGGCACCGTGACCGGTTCGGAGGCGAAGTTGAACGCGCAGACCACGATATCGCCTGCGTCGCTGCGACGTTCGAACACGAGCAATTGCGCATCGGCATGGGTCACGGTGATACTGCCCGAGCGCAGCGCGGGCTGGGCATGCCGCAGCGCGATGACGCGGCGAGTCCAGTGCAGCAGCGAATCGGGATCGTCGCCCTGCACATCGACCGCGAGCGCGTCATGCTCGCTGCCGTGCGGCAGCCACGGGTCGGTCGATCCAAATGCGCGGTCGTCCGCATCGGCGACCCACGGCATCGGCGTGCGGGCGCCGTCGCGCGACAGGGTCAGCGGCCAGTTGGCGATGGCCTCGGGATCGACCAGCCGGTCGAACGGGATATCGACCTGGGTCAGGCCAAGCTCCTCGCCCTGATAGAGGATGGCGTTGCCGCGCAGGCACAGCAGCAGCAGCATCTTGAGCCGTGCGAACGGTTCGCGATGCTCGGGCGCCGCCCAGCGCGACAGCGCGCGCGGCGCATCGTGGTTCTCGAACGCCCAGCTCGGCCAGCCGTGCCCCGGCGCATCGGGCCATGCCGCCACCGCCGCCGCGACGAGGCTGGGGGTCAGCGCATCGGCATAGAGGAAGTCGAAGCCATAGGCGCTGTCGAGCCGCTCGGAACCTTGCGTATAGAGCGCCATCTCGCGCGCCGAATGGTCGCCGCCGACTTCGGCCATCGCAAAGATCGCGCCGCGCGAATGGAGTTCGGCCGACAGCCGCTCGATGAAGCCGACAATGTCGGGGTGGCTCTGGTTATGGATCTTGTCCTGGAAATCGAACGGCCGCGTGCGCGGGCGGTTCGACGGCGGCAGCGGCGGATTGTCGCGCAATTGCGGATCATGCATCGCGAAATTGAGCGCGTCGAAGCGGAACCCGTCGACGCCGCGATCGAGCCAGAAGCGCGCGGTGGAAATCATCGCGTCCTGCACCGCTGGATGATGCAGGTTGAGGTCGGGCTGTTCCTCGAGGAAATTGTGGAGATAATATTGACTGCGGCGTGCGTCCCATTTCCACGCCGGCCCCCCGAACACCGATTGCCAGTTCGACGGCGGCGATCCGTCGGACTTGGCATCGGCCCAGACATACCAGTCGGCTTTGGCATTGTCGCGCGACGACCGGCTTTCGGTGAACCACGGATGCTGGTCCGACGAATGCGAATAGACCTGGTCGATCATCACCTTGAGCCCGAGCGCGTGCGCGCGCGCGACCAGCGCATCGAAATCGGCGAGCGTGCCGAACACCGGATCCACTCCGCAGAAATCGGCGACGTCATAGCCGAAGTCGCGCATCGGCGAGGTGAAGAACGGCGACACCCAGATCGCGTCGACGCCGAGGTCGGCGATATGCCCCAGTCGCGCGGTGATACCCGGCAGGTCGCCGATACCGTCGCCATTGGCATCGGCAAAGCTGCGCGGATAGATTTGATAGATCACCGCTCCCTTCCACCAGGGGTCGGCAACCTGCGCGGCGTGGCGGGGATGCGCGGCGAGGTTCATCGGGCTTGCGCGGCGCACACGATCGAGCCGAACGGGGCGATCCGTACCCGCACGCTGCCGGGCACGCTGACTGCTTCGGGGCAGTTGCCATGCAGGCGCTCGAACCGCGTCACGCCCGTTTCGACGACGACGTTGGCGGTGATTGCCTCCGGGCTGGTATTGAACGCGATCAGATATTCGCGATCGGTTTCCGGATCGAAGCGGCTGACCGCGAACAGCCCCGGGCCGTCGTCGCGATAGGCACGCGTGACCTGACGCCCGCGCGTCAGTGCCGGATGCTGCGTGCGCAGCCGGGCGAGCGCGGCGATCGAGCGGAACAGCGGATGACCCGGATCGAACTGGTCGGCGTCGTGGCCGCGCGTCGTTCCCACCAGATCGTCCTCGAGATAGGTCGCTGTCTTGCTGGCGAACATCGTCTGGCGTGCATCCTGATCGTTGCCCTTGCCCGCGAACCCCTGTTCGTCGCCGTAATAGATGGTCGGCACGCCGCGCAGCGTCAGCAGCATCTCGTGCCCCAGCCGGGTCCGCGCCAGCAGTTCGGCATCGTCCGCCTGCGGGTTGGCGCGCCTGACGAACATCGCGAACCGGCCCTGGTCGTGGTTGCCGATGAACGTCGGCAATTGCAGCGCGGTCGCCTCCCCCCCGGCATAGACGGCGTCGCCCCAGAACAGCTTGGCGAGCGCGGCGGTCGGCTTGCCCTCGGCGACGGTCTGCTGGACCGCGGTGGCGAAGGCGAAGTCGAGCACGCTCGGCAGCTTATCGACGATGGTGTGGCGCTGGAGCAGGCCGATCTCGAGTTCGCTCCATGCCGCTTCGCCGAAGATGTGGAAATTGGGGATGCCCTTCGCCTTGGCGCGCGCCAGCATCGCCGGGGTGAACGCGGCCCAGAATTCAGGGTTTACGTGCCGTGCGGTATCGATGCGAAAGCCGTCGATGCCGTAGCGGTCGATCCAGTCGCCATAGATATCGATCATCCCTGCGACCACTTCCGGGCTTTCGGTCGCCAGGTCGTCGAGCCCGACAAAATCGCCCATCGTCGAGCTTTCGTTGGAAAAGGTGGTGTTGCCGCGATTGTGATAATGGATCGGGTCGTTGAGCCACGCCGGCACCTTGATGTCGCGCTCCTCGGGCCGGACCTTGACCGTATAGGCGAAATTGGGATCGGTGAGCCTCGCGAAATTGTCCTCGGTCATCACCTGGTCGCCCGCAAAGCCGCGGTTGATCCGCCGTCCCTCGATGCCGCCGCGGGTCGCATAGGGAAAATCGGCGACGCTGCGATAGGGGCAGGCGTCCTTGCCTTCGCACTCCTCGAAATACAGCACGTCGGCGGTGTGGTTGGCGATGATGTCCATATAGACCTTCATGCCCCGGGCGTGCGCCGCGTCGACCAGCGCCTTGAAGTCCGCCTCGGTGCCCAGGTGCGGATCGACGGTGGTGAAGTCGGTGATCCAATAGCCGTGATAGCCCGCCGATTCCTGCCCCGTCCCGCCCTGCACCGCCTTGTTCTTGAACACCGGCGTCAGCCAGATCGCGGTCATGCCAAGCGACTGGATATAGGGGAGCTGCGCGATCAGTCCCTTCAAGTCGCCGCCCTGGAAGAAGCCCTTGTGCGCCGGATCGAAGCCGTGGGTGAGGCGATCGCCAGCGATGCCGCCGCGATCGTTCGCGCGATCGCCATTCTCGAACCGGTCGGGCAGCACGAAATAGATCACTTCGTCCTGCGGCAGACGCTGGCGCAGGTCCTGCGCGGCGGCGGGGGCGCTCGCGAGGGCCGCGGCGAGAAGGATGAGCGGTCGGATCATGCGAATACCCGTTGTGCGAGGGAGTCGAGAAAGGCGCGGTGCGGCGGCAGCGCGGCGGCTGTGCGCTGCGCGACGGAATGCGCGGCGCCCAGGAAGCCGGCGAGGTCATCGCGCGGCAGCGCGTCGGCGCTCGGGTGCCACGCCTGCGGGACGATCCCCTGGCCCAGCATCACCTGCAGCCAGCCGGGTTCGGCGAACAGCTCGTCGTCGCGCCGCGACAGCCGGGCGGAGCTTTTGAACAGCGCGATCTTGCGCGCCAGTTCGTCGGGCAGCGCCATGCTGCGTACCGCGTCCCATAGCGGTTCGCCGACCCGCTGGTTGGCGTGGTAATGCAGCATTAGGAAATCGCGGACCCGGTCATATTCGACATGCGTCAGCCGGTTATATTCGGCGCGATCGGCCTCGTGCATAGCCCCGCGCGGCAGGAACTGCAGGATGCGTGCGATCGCGGTCTGGACGAGGTGGATGCTGGTCGATTCGAGCGGCTCGAGGAATCCCGACGCGAGCCCGATCGCGACGCAGTTGCGGTCCCAGAACGCGTCGCGCTTGCCGGTGGCGAAGCGCAGCGGCTTGGGATCGGCAAGTGGCGCGCCGTCCAGATTGGCGAGCAAGGTCACCGCCGCTTCGTCGTCTGACAGATGCGCGCTGGAATAGACATAGCCGTTGCCGATGCGGTGCTGCAGCGGGATGCGCCATTGCCAGCCCGCCGAGCGTGCCGTGGCGCGGGTATAGGGCAATGGATTGCCCGCCCCCTCGCACGGCACCGCCAGTGCGCGGTCGCATGGCAGCCATTGCGTCCAGTCCTGATAGCCGACGCCAAGCGCGTCGCCGATCAGCAGCGCAGCGAAGCCGGTGGCATCGACGAACCAGTCGGCGGCGATGCGGCGCTCGCCGTCGAGCAGCAGCGCGGCGATGTCGCCGGTGTCGCTGCGTTCGACCGAGACGATCCGCCCCTCGTGCCGCACCGCACCATGCGCTTCGGAAAACCGGCGCAGGAAAGCGGCATAGAGCGCGGCGTCGAAGTGATAGGCATAGGGCATTGGCGGGATCGGCCCGCGCGGTTCGACCTGCGCGAAGCTGCCTGCCAGCGCGGCGGCGTTGTTGAGCGAATGGTCGTGATAGGGCGCGGCGATCCCCTCGGCTTGCCCGCGCAGCCAGTAATGATGGAAATCGACCAGCCCCATGCCGCGCCCGACACTGCCGAAGCCGTGAAGATAGCGTTCGCCCGGACGCGTCCAGCCGTCGAATTCGATGCCGAGCTTGATCGTGCCCTGCACCGCGCGCAGAAATTCGGCTTCGTCGATGCCGAGTGCCTGATTGAACAGGCGGATTTGCGGGATCGTCGCCTCGCCGACGCCGACCGTGCCGATCGCATCGGATTCGACGATCTGAATATTCCATCCGGGCAGCAGTTTCGAAAACGCCGCCGCGGCCATCCAGCCGGCGGTGCCGCCGCCGGCAATCAGGATGGTTCGGGGTAGAGGCGTGATCACCCGTTTGTCCTTTAGCGGGGAACCCGTGCCGGACGTCCCGGCAACGGGTTCCTGCGCCCCCTTTTTGCTAGAAGCGGAACGCTGCCCCGGCGAGGAAGCGGCGGCCATAGGTCTGGTAATCGATGATCGCCAGTTCGCCGCGCGGATCGACGGTCGCGAACGGCTCGTCGGTCAGGTTCTGGCCCTGGACGAAGATGGAGAAGCCCTGGAGCGCGCTGCCTTCCTGAAACTCATAGCCGATCTGCGCGTCGATGATCGTCTCGTCGAGGGCCCGGCGCCGGACGCGGTTGGCGCCAAAGCCCGACAGTTCGCCGACGAAGGTCGAGCGATAGCGCACCGACCCGCGCAGGTTGAACCCCCATTTCTCGAAATAGCCGGTGCCGTTGGCGACCCATTTCGAGTAGCCGGGAATGTCCTCCGGCGCCTGTCCCGGCGTCGGTGCGATCTCGGTCTCGGTATAGGACAGGCCGCCCGTCACGCCGAACCCGTCGAGCGCGCCGACGAATTCGCCGAACGGCAAGGTCCCGGCCAGTTCGACGCCATAGATGCTGCCCCCCGAACCGTTGATCGGAATGGTGGCAAGTCCGATCGCGGGGACGTCGACACCCGCAGGGATGTTCGACGGCGGCGGATAGCCGGTGTAATCGAACGGCTGTTCGAGGTTGTAGACGTAGCTCTTGAGGTCCTTGTAGAAACCCTGGACCGCGAGATAGCCGGCATTGCCGAAATATTTCTCGACCGTCAGGTCATAGCTGTTCGACCGGATCGGCCGCAGGAAGGGGTTGCCGCCACTGCCGTTGATCAGGCCCGCCGCGGTGTCGAAGCCATAGGACAGGGCGACGCGCATGTCGTCGAGGCGCGGCCGCTGCACCTGGCGCGCTGCCGCCGCGCGGATGACGAAATCGTTGGCAGTGCGAAGCGACAGGTTGATCGCCGGCATCACGTCCCAGTAATCGTCGCCCGTCGTGGTCGGCACCAGCGAACCGTTGGCAGTGACGAAACCCGACGAATGCTGTTCGGTCCAGATCGCCTGGACGCCGAAATTGCCGGTCAGCGTCGCGCTGCCCACTTCCTGCTCGATGTCCGCCTGTGCGTACATCGTCATCAAGTCCTCGGCGATGGTAAATGCCTTGGCCGGGATGTCGAGGCTGGTGTTGAACACCTGCGTGTAGATGCCCGCATCGAGCAACTCGCGCGGATCATAGCTCAGGATCGATCCCAGCCCGAGAAAGCCCTGATCGGTCGAACCGAGGATGAACTCGTCCGGGATGACCGCCTCAGTCGCACCGTTCGGGAGGACCAGCAGATACTCGTCGGGGACCAGCGACTTGTCGCGGTCGGTATAGTTCAACCCGACTTTGACGCCTTTCAGGAAGCCATCGAGTTCCTTCTCGATCTCGACGCGGTACTGCCAGATGCGATCCTCGACCTGCCGATCGTTGAGATAGCCGGCCTGGACATTGGCGCCGCCCCAACCGAGCGGATCGGTCAGGCGGATCAGGTCGGGATCGGAATAATCGAGCGTCGGCGAAAAGATCGTGCCCGTGTCGGTCGACACGAAGTCGATCGTGTCGGTGGCGCCGTTGCCCGCGCCATAGCCGGTGCCGGCATAGGTTTCGATGACGATTTCATTGCGGTCGGTCTTGGAATAGCTGACGTCGAGCATGGCGTTCCAGCCGTCGTCACCTTCCCACTTGTTGTTCCACCCAAACGAATACAACTTTGCCTTGCGCTGGAAGGAATCGTTGCGGATCACGCCTTCGACATTGGCGAAGCTGCCCGCGGTGACGAACCCGTTCTCACTAGCGGAGACGGTCAGCGGGCTGGCGCTGAACGCCAGCGGCAGTTCGATGCCGCGCTTGATCTGGTCGTCGTCGAAGTCCGAGAAGAACCCGTCGAACGTCGAGGTGAAATTGGGCGTGGGGCGCCACTGCAAGGTGCCCGACAGCCCGAGCCGCTTGAGCTGGGTCGAGGTGACATAGGATTTCGACCCGCCGATCACCCCGCCTTCGCCGCCGGGCGCATCGGCATAGCCCCAGGCATTGAACTCCTGGATTTGGTACGGTTCGTCGAGATAGTTGGCCGACAGCGCGATGCCGATCGTGTCGTTCGCGAACTGGTCGATATAGGTGCCCGACACGCGATAGCCGTACTCGGTCGATCCGGCGTTGAGCGCGCCTAGGTCGGCATAGGTGCCGCGTCCACCGATCGCGATCGCGCGGCGGCCGTAATCGAGCGGGCGCACCGTGCGCAGATCGACGGTGCCCGACAGACCCTGGCCGATCAGGCTGGGCTGCGCGGTCTTGTAGACCAGCACCTGGCTCATGATCTCGGCGGGATATTGGTCATATTCGACCGCGCGGTTGTCGCCGGTAGAGGTCTGTTCGCGACCGTTGAGCAATGTCGTCGAGAAATCGGGCGCGAAGCCGCGAATCGAGATGCTGTTCGACCGCCCAGAGACGCGTTGCGAGGTCAGTCCGGGCAGCCGCGCGATCGACTCGGCGATCGAAGCGTCGGGCAGCTTGCCGATATCCTCAGCCGAGATCGACTCGGCGACGATGTCCGATTCGCGCTTGGTCGCGACCGCGCTTTCCAGGGCCGCGCGAAATCCGGTGACGACGATTTCCTCGCCGGCATCGTCGGCAACCGGCTCGCTGGGCTCGGCGGTCTGGCCGGCAGGTGGCAGCGTCTGCTGGGCGTGGGCGGTTCCCGCCACGGCAAGTGCGGCGGCCATCGCCGCCAGGCTGGTGCCGCTGCGTCGCGCATCGGCAAAGGTCATCCGGATCATCATATTCCCCTCCTGAAAGGCTGACGCCGTCCCCGCGTCTCACCCTGGTGCTCGTCGAACATCTTCCCGCATCAGCCGTGCGGTGTTGCTGCTGTGACGCGATGTACCGCGCCCGGGCATCCGCCGAATAGAGCGCATACGTATGTCGCTGCGCGCGCGAACACGCCGCGATCGTTGCAGATCGGCCACAGTCGCTGTCGGCGCGACGCTTTACCGGCCGCGACGCGCACGATAGCATCGCGCAACTGCGGCCGCTGCCGGACCGCATGGCGTGGAGAGAGGTTGTGGAGGCGTGACCCGGACGGTGTCGCAACGGCCGACTTCCTTCGACATCGCCTATCTTGCGGGCGTGTCGCAGCCCACCGTGTCGCGTGCGCTGCGCGGCAGTGCTTCGGTCAGCAAGGCGACGCGCGAGCGGATCGAGCGGATCGCGCGCGAACTCAACTACAGCGTCGACAAGAACGCATCCAACCTGCGTTCGCAAAGCGCCAACACGCTGGCGCTGCTGTTCTTCGAAGACCCGACCGCCGACAGCTCGCTGATCAACCCGTTCTTCCTGTCGATCCTCGGTGCGATCACGCGCAGCGCCGCCAGGGCGGGGTACGACCTGCTGATCTCGTTCCAGCAGCTATCGGGCGACTGGCACACCAGTTACGAGGACAGCCGCAAGGCCGACGGCATCATCCTGCTCGGCTATGGCGATTACGAACTCTATCGCCCGCGGCTCGAACAACTGGTGCGTCAAGGCACGCATTTCGTGCGCTGGGGATCGCCCGGCGACGACGCCAACGGCACCACCATCGGCTGCGACAATCGCGCCGGGGGGCGGCTCGCGACCGAGCATCTGATCGCGCACGGGCGGCGCCGTGTTGCCTATCTCGGCGCAAGCGACGACCATTATCCCGAGTTCCGCGACCGCTGGCTCGGTTATCGCGAGGCGCTCGACGCGGCGGGCCTCCGCTACGATTCGGCGTTGCAATGCGATGCGATCACGCTGGAGGCGGCAGGCTATGACGCGGTGCGCGGCTTGCTTGCGCGCGGTGTTTCCTTTGATGCGATCTTCGCGGCCAGCGACCTCATCGCGATCGGCGCGATGCGTGCGCTGAACGACGCGGGCATCGCCGTGCCAGGTACCGTCGCCGTGATCGGCTATGACGACATCCCCGCAGCGCAGCAGGCGAGCCCGCCGCTGACGACGGTGCAGCAGGACGCGACGCTCGCGGGACAGGCGCTGGTTGCCGCGCTGCTCGCGCGGCTGGAAGATCGCGATCCGGCCAGCCGGTTGCTGCCGGTCAGCCTGCAGGTGCGGGCAAGCTGCGGGGCGCATACGAATGCATGAGCGCACCCTGCTTTCGCGGTCCCCGCTTCGCGCCTAGCATCGCGGCCAAGGATCGGGATGCACCCGGGGCAAGGGGACGAGGATGGACGAAGGCAAGCCGCGCCAGGGCTTTGGCGGTCTGTGGACGATCTCGTTCGGTTTCTTCGGCGTCCAGATCGGCTTTGCGCTGCAGAACGCTAATGCTAGCCGCATCTTCCAGGCGCTCGGCACGCCGATCGACGACCTTGCGATCATGTGGATGGCGGCGCCGCTGACCGGGCTGCTGGTGCAGCCGATCATCGGCCATTATTCGGATCGCACCTGGACGCGGCTGGGGCGGCGGCGGCCCTATTTCCTGGTCGGCGCGATCCTGTGCACGATCGCCTTGTGCTTCATGCCCAATTCCCCGGCAATCTGGGCAGCGGCGATCACCTTGTGGATCCTCGACGCGTCGCTCAACGTCACGATGGAACCGTTCCGCGCCTTCGTCGGCGACATGCTGCGCCGCGCCCAGCGCCCCGCGGGATATGCATTTCAGACCGCGTTCATCGGTGCGGGCGCGGTCGCCGCCAGCCTCGCGCCTGCGATCCTGACCTGGGCCGGCGTCTCCAACGTCGCTCCGCTGGGCAGCGTGCCCGACACGGTGCGGTACAGCTTCTACATCGGCGCCGCCGCACTGCTCGCGGCGGTGCTGTGGACCGTGCTCGGTACGCGTGAATATGCACCCGAGGAGATGGCCCGTTTCGCCGCGGCCGATGGCGAAGCGCCGCCGCCGCTCGACCGCGCGCCGCTGGTCGCGCCAGCCACCGGACCGTGGTGGTTGGTGGCGGGCGCGATCGCCGCGGCGGTGGCTTGGGCGCTCGGCCTGGCTAACGAAGCCTATCTGGTGGCGGGCGGGCTCGCCGCGTTCGGTATCGCGCAGATCGCGGCGCGGCGCATCGTCGCGCGCGGCGCCACCGACAATGTCCTCGCGCATGTCGTCAGCGACCTGGCGACCATGCCCGAGACGATGCGGCGGCTGGCGCTGGTCCAGTTCTTCACCTGGGGCGCGCTCATCATCATGTGGATCTACACCACGCCGGTGGTCGCACTGCAGGCGTTCGGGGCGAGCGATCCGGCATCCGCAGCCTATAACGAAGCAGGCAATTGGGTCGGCGTGCTGTTCGCGATCTATTCGGGCGTGGCGACGCTGGGTGCCTTTTTGCTGCCGAAACTGTCGCAGGCGATCGGCAAGGCGCGCACGCATATATTAGGCCTGCTGTGCGGCGCGGCCGGCTTTGTCGGGCTGTATGCGATCCACGATGCGAGCCTGCTGATCGCGCCGATGATCGGTATCGGCATCGCCTGGGCGTCGATCCTGACGATGCCGTACGTGATCCTCGCCGACGCGCTGCCGCAGCACAAGCTGGGCGTGTATATGGGCATCTTCAATTTTTTCGTGGTGCTGCCGCAATTGATCGTCGCCGCGCTGATGGGTGCGGCGATCACCGCGCTGTTTCCCGCCACGCCGCAAGTGACGATGCTGATTGCCGCCACGGTGATGACGATCGCTGCCGCCGCGATGCTGAGGGTCAAGGCGGAGTAGATCCTGTCCACGCAGGCGGATGCGGCACCGGCAAGCCTCGCAAGGGCTGCCGTTTCGTCACGGACCGGCCATCGTTTTCCGGCATATCTGCCCGGGAATGCGCATTTTCGCGCCGAGCGGCCAGACCCGCTGCATCCTGCGGGATTGAAAACCTAATTCGCCTTCGATATGTCTGAGTTAACGGCGCAGAGCAGGGGATGGTGTTGACGTTCGAGCCTTTCGTCGGTGCGCGGTGTGGCGGCGCTGCGGCATCCGGTTCAGGCGTGATCGCTGCGGCGTGCGCTGTCGTTCGCAAGGCCGAGCCGCCGACGATCTGGATAGCCCGTGCGCTGCCGACGCCGCATGCCTGGCTCCGCCATCGCCGCGACCGAAGATATCGCATCTGACAAATGGTACCGCCAGCGACCTGGCACACCGGGCGGCGACGAAGGGACGAGGAATGAAACTGGTACAGCTACGCGACGGTCGCGGCGGGCGATTCGTCGCCGGGGTGGACGATGCCGGGTCGGCAAGGCGCGTCGCTGCGGCCGACACCGTCTATGCGCTTGCGACGGAGGCGATCGCGCAGGGCGTCTCGCTCGCCGATCTCGCGCGAGATCGGCTTAACGAGACGATCGACCTCGCCGCCGCCTGTGCGGAGGGGCGCATGCTCGCCCCGATCGACCATCCCGATCCGGCGCATTTGTATCTCACCGGAACCGGTCTGACCCATCTCGGTTCGGCGGAGGGGCGCGACAAGATGCACCAGCCCGCCGCGGGCGACACGCCGACCGATTCGATGCGGATGTTTCGCATGGGCGTCGAGGGCGGCAAGCCAAGCGGCAGCGAACCGGGCGTTCAGCCCGAATGGTTCTACAAGGGCGACGGGTCATGTCTCGTCACCCCGGGCGCACCGCTCGCTTCGCCCGATTTCGCGCTCGACGGCAGCGAGGAGCCGGAGATCGCGGGCATCTACCTGATTGATGGCGACGGCAATCCGCGCCGCCTGGGCTTCGCGCTCGGCAACGAGTTCTCCGACCATGTCGTCGAACGCGGCAATTATCTGTGGCTGGCACATTCCAAACTGCGCCCCGCCAGCCTGGGCCCGGAACTGCTGACCGGCGAATTGCCCCGGGACGTGCGCGGCACCAGCCGTATCGTGCGGGGCGGCGAAACCCTATGGGAAAAGCCGTTCCTGTCGGGAGAAGCCAATATGTCGCACAGCATCGCCAACCTCGAGCATCACCACTTCAAATATGCGCTGTTCCGCCGTCCCGGCGACGTCCACGTCCATTTCTTTGGCACTGCCACGCTGTCGTTCGCCGACGGCATCGAGACGCGCGAAGGCGATGTGTTCGAAGTCGAGGCCGCGCCGTTCACGCTGCCGGTGCGCAATCCGCTCGCCAAGGCCGATGCGGCCCCGGTCGCGGTGCGGCCGCTGTGAGCGCGACGCGTATCGCGCTGGTCGGGATCGGCAAGATCGCCCGCGACCAGCATGTCCCGCACATCGCCGCCTCGCCCCATTTCGAACTGGCCGCGACCGTCAGCCGCAGTAACGGCATCGACGGCGTTCCCGGCTTCACCTCGATCGCCGAGATGATGGCGGCGGTCCCCGACGTGCAGGCGGTGTCGATCTGCACCCCGCCGCGCGGACGCCTCGCCATCGTCGAGGAAGCCGTCGCGCACGGCCTCGACGTCATGCTCGAAAAGCCGCCCGCCGCGACCTTCAGCGAGGCGCAGGCGATCGTCCGTACCGTCGCCGAAGCGGGGCGCGTGCTGCATGTCACCTGGCATTCGCGCGAGGCCGCCGCGGTGGAACCTGCGCGGCAATGGCTTGCCACGCGGACGATCGAGCGAGTCGAGGTCAACTGGAAGGAAGACGTGCGCGTCTGGCATCCCGGACAGGAATGGATCTGGGAGCCGGGCATCGGCGTGTTCGATCCCGGCATCAACGCCCTGTCGGTCCTCACACAGATTCTGCCGCGCCCGCTGCTGCTCGGGGCCGCGCAACTGCGCTTTCCGTCGAACCGCGCCGCGCCGATCGCCGCCGATCTGACGTTCGCGGACACGCAGGGCGTCCCCGTCTCGGTCGCCTTCGACTTCGACCAGCGCGGTCCGCAGCGGTGGGACATCGACGTCGAGACCGATGCCGGCCACCTCACGCTCGGCATGGGCGCATCGCAGATGGCGATCGACGGCGCGCCGGTCGATGTCGGAGACGAAGCCGAATATGCGCGCCTGTACAGACGCTTTGCCGAATGCCTGGCGACCCGCACCAGCGACACCGATCTGACTCCGTTCGCGCATGTCGCCGATGCCTATCTGCTCGGTCGCCGCGCGGTGGTCGGCGCATTCGAAGAATAGGCACAAGAGGGAGAGAGAGATGAGATTGCTGACCCGAATGATCGGTGCCGCCGCGACGCTATCGCTGGCGCTGCCCGCCGCGGCGCAACAGATACCGGTCGCGGTGACCGTCACCGTCGATACGTCGAAGCCGGGGCCAAGGATCGAGCGCGACGTGTATGGCCAGTTCGCCGAGCATCTCGGCCGCGGCATCTATGAGGGCATCTGGGTCGGCAGCAACTCGCGCATCCCCAACACCAAAGGCTATCGCACCGACGTCGTCGAAGCGCTTCGCAGGATCAAGGTGCCGTCGGTGCGCTGGCCCGGCGGCTGCTTCGCCGACGAATATGACTGGCGCGACGGCATCGGCGCGCGCGCGCAGCGGCCGACCCGCGTCAACACCCATTGGGGCGGCGTGACCGAGGACAATGCGTTCGGCACCCACGAGTTCATGAACTTCGCCGAACTGATCGGGGCGCAGGCCTATATCGCCGGCAACATGGGATCGATGGGCCCGCGCGAGATGGGGCAGTGGGTCGAATACATGACCAGCGACAGCCGGTCGACGCTCGCCAACGAGCGCCGCAGGAACGGCCGCGACAAGCCCTGGAAGGTCGCCTATTTCGGCGTCGGCAACGAAAGCTGGGGCTGCGGCGGCAATATGCGCCCCGAATATTCGGCCGATCTCCACAAGCGCTATTCGACCTTCGTCAAGGCGCCTCCCGAAATGGGCATGAAAAAGGTCGCGAGCGGTGCCAGCGTCGACGACTATGCGTTCACCGAAATGCTGATGGACCGCGCGCGCGCGCAGATGGATGCGGTCAGCATGCACCATTACACCTTCACCAATTCCTGGGAGGAAAAGGGAAATGCCACCGGCTTCAGCGAAGCCGACTGGGCATCGGTGATGGTCAACGCGCTCAGGATGGACGAGCTCGTCACCAGGCATTCGGCGATCATGGACAAATACGATCCCGAAAAGCGCGTCGGGCTGTACGTCGACGAATGGGGCACCTGGTATAATCCCGAGCCGGGCTCGACGCCGGGCTTTCTGTACCAGCAGAACACGCTGCGCGATGCGCAGGTCGCCGCGCTGACGCTCAACATCTTCCATCGCCACACCGACCGGGTGAAGCTCGCCGCGATCGCGCAGATGGTCAACGTGCTGCAGGCGATGATCCTGACCGATGGCGCCAAGATGGTGCTGACGCCGACCTATCATCTGTTCGACATGTACGTGCCGTTCCAGGGCGCGACGCCGTACGCGGCGTTCGTCACCAACGCGCGCTATACCAGCGGCGGCAAGGATCTGCCGATGATTGATACGTCGGTGGCGCGCGCGACCGACGGGACGTTATGGATGGCGCTGGTCAATCTCGATCCCAATCGGCCGGCACGGATCGCCACAAACCTGACCGGCACCGCCATCGGCCGCATCCTGACGGCGGCCGCGATGGACGCGCACAACAGCTTCGAAAACCCGAACGCGATTGCGCCTGCCGCTTATTCGGGCACGGTCATCGACGGCAAGCTCGGCTTCGACTTGCCGGCCAAGGCGATCGCGATGGTGCAGATCGCCGAATGATCGGACGCCGCGCCTTTCTGACCTCGGCAAGGCGCGGCCGGGCAAGACCACCGGGCGGATCAAGGTCCGCCCGGGGCGGCTGTCGGCGGTGCGGCTGACCCGATCAATCCCGGCCGGCGCGGTCGAGGCCGATCGCAGGGCGCTGCTGATCGGGCTGCGTCACTCGACCCAGTCGAGCCCGATCTCGCGATAGATGTCGCGGTCGTCTTCCCAGTTCGGGCGGACCTTGACGTGCAGGTACAGATGCACCGGCACCCCGGTTATGCGCGCCAGCTCGGCGCGCGCGCGCGCGCCGATCTCCTTGATGCGCTGCCCGCCCTTGCCCAGCACGATCGCGCGCTGGGTATCGCGCTCGACCAGCACCTGCTGGTGGATTTCGAGCGAGCCATCGTCGCGCTCGTCATATTTCTCGGTCTCGACTGCGCTGGCGTAAGGCAGTTCGGCGTGGAGCTGGAGGTAGAGCTGTTCGCGCGTGACTTCGGCGGCGAGCATGCGGTCGGTCGCGTCGGACACCTGGTCGGCGGGGAAATGCCACGGTCCTTCGGGCATGCGGTTGGCCAGCGCAGCCTTGAGCTCGGCGATGCCGTCACCGGTGGTGGCCGACACGAAGAAGATCTCGTCGAACGCCAACAGATCGTTCAGCCGCTGCGCATGGCTCAGCAGCCGCGGCTTGTCGGCGATGTCGACCTTGTTGAGGATCAGCAGCTTGGGTTCCTTGCGGTGCGCCAGCCGCTCGGCGATCGCGGTGACCTTTTCGGGCAGGCCGCCCTTGGCATCGACCACGAACGCGATCGCATCGGCGCCTTCCGCACCTTCCCACGCCGCAGACACCATCGCGCGGTCGAGGCGACGCTTGGGATCGAAGATGCCGGGCGTATCGACCAGCAGCAGCTGCGTCTCGCCCTCGATCGCGAGACCCATCAGCCGAGTACGCGTGGTCTGTGCCTTGGGACTGACGATCGCGATCTTCTGCCCGACCAGCGCGTTGACGAGGGTGGATTTGCCCGCATTGGGCGCGCCGACGACGGCGACGAGGCCGCAATGGGGGATTGGGGTGGTCATGAGCGGGTTTCCAATTGGGTGAGCAGCGCCTCCGCCGCGGCGGTTTCGGCTTCCTGCTTCGATGCGCCCGTCGCGGTCGCATCCGCCAGCTTGCCGATGCTCACCCGCACCGTGAAGCGCGGGGCGTGCTGTGGGCCGGAGCGTTCGACGACCAGATATTCGGGCGGGCGACGCTGGTGCGCCGCGGCCCATTCCTGAAGCGCGGATTTGGGATGGCGCGGTGCGCGGGTCTGGGTTTCGATGCGGTCGGCCCATGCAGCGCGGATGAAACCGCGCGCGGCGTCCTGCCCGGCGTCGAGATAGAGCGCGCCGATCAGCGCCTCGAGCACGTCGCCCAGCACATTGTCGCTGTCGGCGGCGCCATCGTCGCGCGCCTGCTTGCCGAGTTTGAGATGCGGGACGACGCCGATCGTGCGCGCCACATCGGCGCAGACCGCGCCGGTCACCAGCGCATTGAGCCGCCGCGACAAGGCGCCTTCGGGTTCGTTGGGAAAGCGCTCGTACAGCCATTCGGCAATGCTGAGCCCCAGCACGCGGTCGCCCAGAAATTCGAGCCGTTCGTAATTGGCCGAATCGCGGCTGCCATGCGTCAGCGCGCGCAGATAGGGCAGCGGATCCCCTGGATCATGCCCCAGCGCAGTGGCGATCCAGGCGACGGCGTCGGCGTCGGTCAAAAACCGTCCCCGATGCGCTCCCATCGCGCCGCCGAGAACCATGTCCACGGCAGCAGCCACGACGCGGTGCCGTCGGTCGACCAGAAGTTGACGACTGCCCGCCCTTCGAGATTTTCGAGCGGGACATAACTGATCGAATCGAAGAAGCGACTGTCCTTCGAATCGTCGCGATTGTCGCCCATCAGGAAGACGTGGCCCGCCGGCACGGTGAACACCTCGGTATCGTCGGCGATCGTCATGCCCTGGTCGAGCACGCGATAGGTCTTGCCGTTGGGCAGCGTTTCCTCGAACTGCGGAAAGCGGCAGATCGGCGTCCCGTCGTTCAGCGCGTCCTGAAAGTACGGCGCACATTGCGCGTTCGGGGTCACCGGCTCGACGAAATCGGCGATGCGGTTCTTCGGGATCGGTTTTCCATTCAGGACGAGCGTACCGCCGCGCATCTGGATGGTGTCGCCGGGCAGGCCGATGACGCGCTTGATCCAGTCCTCGCGCGCGGTCGGCGGCGCCTTGAACACCACCACGTCGCCGCGTTCGGGGGTGTCGGCAAGGATGCGGCCGGGGATCAGCGGCAGGCTGAACGGCAGCGAGTGCCGCGAATAGCCATAATCCCATTTGGTGATGAAGATATAATCGCCGACCAGCAGCCGCGGCAGCATCGATCCCGACGGGATGACGAAGGGCGAGAACAGGAAGCTGCGCACCACGAACACGACGATCGCGAGCTTGAGCAGGAAGCTCAGCGTCTCGCGCCATTCGGACTGGGCGGGCTTGGGCGTCGACTTGGTGGCCATGCCGCAAGCTCTGCGGGGCGCCGGGCCAAGCGTCAAGATGATGCGCGTTTTGGGGCTGACCCGCTGCCCGCGCGGAGCTAGGGCGCTCTACGACACGAACTACCCTTGGAGGTGGCGTGATTGATGCCCAATGCTGCGGAGGTGAATATGGCGACGAACCCCTGGGAAGCGATCGAAGCCCTCGAACCGGCCCGGCTCGAAGCACTGTTCACGGCTGACGCGGACCGGCTCGCGCTGCTGACCGCCGATGTCGCAGGCATCCATTTCGACTGGTCGAAGACGCATCTCACGCAAGCGGCGATCGATGCGTTCGCCGCGCTTGCCGAGGCGCAGGGGCTGGCAGCCAAGCGCGACGCGCTGTTCGGTGGCCAAGCGATCAACGTCACCGAGGGTCGCGCGGTCGAGCATGGTGCCGAGCGCGGTGAGGGCTCGCCCGAAAGCGTCGCGCGGGCGCGGGGTTTCCAGCACCGCATGCGCGCGCTGATCGACGCGATCGAAGCCGATGCACTGGGGCCAGTGCGCCACATCCTGCACCTCGGCATCGGTGGATCGGCGCTCGGCCCCGACCTGATCGTCGACGCACTGGGGCGGGATGGCACCCGCTACGACGTGGCGATCGTCTCGAACGTCGACGGCGTCGCGCTCGAAGAGGCGTTGGCGCGGTTCGATCCCGCCGCCACGCTGATCGCCGTGGCATCGAAGACCTTCACCACCACCGAGACCTTGCTCAACGCCGAAAGCGCGCTGGGCTGGATGGCCGAGCACGGCGTCGAGGATCCCTATGGCCGGGTGATCGCGCTGACCGCCAATCCCGATGCCGCCACCGCATGGGGTGTCGACGAGACGCGGGTGCTGCCTTTTTCCGAAAGCGTCGGCGGGCGTTATTCGCTGTGGTCGTCGATCGGCTTTCCCGCGGCGGTCGCGCTCGGCTGGGACGCCTATGCCGAACTGCTCGAAGGCGCAGCCGAGATGGACCGACATTTCCGCCTGACCGAGCCTGCCCGAAACGCGCCGATGCTCGCCGCGTTCGCCGATCTCTATTACACGCAGGTCCGCGGCTGCGAGACGCGTGCGGTGTTCGCCTATGACGAGCGGCTGCGCCTGCTGCCGAGCTATCTTCAGCAGCTCGAGATGGAATCGAACGGCAAGTCGGTGACTGCCGACGGCCAGCCGGTCGGGCGCGCGACCGCGCCGATCACCTGGGGCGGGGTCGGCACCGACGCGCAGCATGCGGTGTTCCAGCTGCTCCACCAGGGCACGCACCTCGTGCCCGTCGAATTCATCGGCGCGATCGAGGGCGGCGACACGCTGGCGGAGGCGCATCACCGCCAGCTGCTGCTCAACATGTTCGCGCAAGGCGCCGCGCTGATGCAGGGCAAGGCGAACGAAGATGCCGCCCGCGCCTATCCCGGCGACCGTCCTTCGTCGACGCTGCTGCTGGACGAGGTCAGCCCGCGCATCCTGGGCGCGCTGATCGCGTTCTACGAACATCGTACCTTCGTGAATGCGGTGCTGCTCGGCATCAATGCCTTCGACCAGTTCGGGGTCGAGCTGGGCAAGGAGATGGCCAAGGCGGCAGATGCGGGCGATTTGGATTTCGATGCTTCGACCAACGACCTGATCCGGCGCGCGCTCGGCCCGGCCTGACCAACCTGAGGAAGCTGACTTGGCTACATATGACTATGACCTGTTCGTCATCGGCGCCGGTTCGGGCGGTACCCGCGCCGCGCGTGTGGCCGCCGCGCATGGCGCCAAGGTGGCGATCGCCGAGGAATATCGCATCGGCGGCACCTGCGTCATCCGTGGCTGCGTGCCCAAGAAGCTGCTCGTCTATGGCGCGCATTTCGCCGAGGATTTGAAGGACGCCAAGCATTTCGGCTGGGACGTACCCGATGAATGCGCGTTCGACTGGACCCGGCTTCGCGACAATGTCTTTGCCGAGGTCGATCGGATCAACCAGGCCTACACCGCCACGCTCGAGAGCCACGGCGTCGAGATCATCGCCGAACGCGCGGTCGTTACCGGGCCGCACGACGTCCGGCTGACCGGCGGGCGGACGGTGACCGCCGAGCGCATCCTGGTCGCGGTCGGGGCCCGCCCGCACGTTCCGTCCTGCCCGGGGCATGAACACGGCATCACCTCGAACGAGGCGTTCCACCTCGACGCCGTGCCCAAGCGCATCCTGATCGCCGGCGCTGGCTATATCGCCAACGAGTTCGCCGGCATCTTCAACGAGTTCAAGGCAAGGGTGACGCTGATCAACCGCAGCGACGTGATCCTGCGCGGCTATGATGAATCGATCCGTGACCGGCTGTTGCAGATTTCGATGACCAAGGGGCTCGACTTCCGCTTCAACGCCGAGTTTCGCGGCATCGACAAGCAGGCGGACGGCTCGCTCAAGGTGGCGATGACCAACCACGAGCCGATCGAGGTCGATTGCGTGCTGTTCGCAACCGGGCGCGTGCCGAATACCGACGACCTCGGCCTCGACGCCGCGGGGGTCGAACTCGACGACAAGGGAGCGATCAAGGTCGACGACGATAACCGCTCGAGCTGCGACAGCATCTTTGCCGTCGGCGACGTCACCAATCGCGTCCAGCTGACCCCGGTGGCGATACGCGAGGGGCAGGCGTTCGCCGACAGCTTCTATGGCGGCAAGCCGACCAAGGTCGATTATGGCTGCATCCCCAGCGCGGTGTTCAGCCATCCGCCGATGGCGTCGGTCGGCATGACCGAGGGCGAGGCCAAATCCAAGCTGGGAGCGGTCAAGGTGTACCTGTCCGACTTCCGCGCGATGAAGAATGTGCTGGCGGGGCGTAACGAGCGCGCGCTCTACAAGATGATCTGCGACGGCGACACGGGAAAGATCGTCGGACTGCACATGATCGGGCCGGACGCCCCCGAAATCCTCCAGGCGGCCGCGATCGCCGTGAAGGCAGGACTGACCAAGGACGATTTCGATGCGACCGTCGCGCTGCACCCGACGATGGCGGAGGAACTGGTGCTGATGAAGTAGAGCGCGCGCCGATGCGGGCTATTCCCGGGCGAGCAGCGCATCACCCTCGGTGATCGGTCCCTTGCCGCCACGCTCGGCGACGATGCCGGTCACGGCGATGTTCATCGTCACGTTGCCGATCGTGCGCCAGATGTCGGGCAGTGTCTCGACGGCGACGAGCAGCGCCAGGGGTTCGATCGGCACCCCCATCGCCAGCGCGATCGGCGCGATCGACGAGACGAAGCTGATCTGCCCGGGCAGGCTGACCGCCCCCATCGTCGTGATCGCCGCCGCCGCGATCCCGGCGGCGATCTGCGCCGGACCGAGGGTGATGCCGAACACATGCGCGACGTATAGCGCGACCGCCAGGTTCATCGGCGGGCCGGTGAAGCGGAAGATCGCGACCGCGAGCGGCAGTACCACGCCCGACGTCGCCACCGGCACGCCCAGCGCTTCGCTCCCGCGCAGCATTGCGGGCAGCGAGGCGAGCGAGGACTGGGTGGAGATCGCGACCGCCTGCGACGGCCCCGCCGCGCGGGCGAAGCGGGCAAGCGGCATGCGCGCGCCGAACATCGCTGCCGGATAGGCAAGCAGCGTCATGACGACGCCGACGCTCACCAGGATCAGGACATAATGGACCAGCGCACCGAACGCCGCCGTCCCGGCGCGCGCGCCGACGACGTAGGCGAGCGCGGCGACCCCGATCGGGGCGAGCCACAGCACCCAGCCGATGACGATCAGCATCGTATCGGCGATTGCCTGGAAGAAACCGGTGAGAAGCTGTCGCGGCGCATCCGGCAGACGGGTGACGGCAAAGGCGAATACGGTCGTGAACACGATCAGAGGCAGGAACGCGTCCTCGGCCGCGGCCGATACCGGGTTGGTCGGGATCATCCCGACCAGGAACTCGCCGAAGCCGGGCACGTCTCCCACCGGCGCGGCGGTGTCGAACGTCGCGCGCAATGCCGCCGCGGCGCCTGTGCCCAGCGGGAACCAGTCGAGCAGTCCCAGCGTCACCGCCGCGCCGGTCGCCGAGGATGCCCACAGGCAGGCGACAAACAGGACGATCGACTGCGTCGCCAGCCTGCTCGCCTGCGCGGCCTCGGCCGTCGCGGCGATGCCGGTGACGAGCAGCGCGACCACCAGCGGCACGATCGTCATGCGCAGTGCATTGAGCCACGCCGTGCCGATCGGCTGGACATAGTCGGTCGCCGCCAGGGCACCGGCCGGATTGGCCGACGCCGCGAAGATGCCGATGGCGAGGCCGACGAACAATGCCAGGAGGATACGGATCGGCTGCGACATGCTCGCTCTTCTCGAAAACGGGCGCTATCACCCCGGGCCAGGCTCCAAGGCAAGGTGACGGCGGGACGCGCGATGGCAAGAAAATATTTCGGCACCGATGGGATCCGCGGCAAGACCAACGCGATGCCAATGACTGCGGCGATGGCGATGCAGGTCGGCATGGCGGCGGGGGCGCATTTCCGCCGGGGGGACCATCGCCACCGCGTCGTGATCGGCAAGGATACGCGATTGTCGGGCTATATGCTCGAAACCGCGATGGTCGCGGGATTCACCAGCGTCGGCATGGACGTGGTCCTGGTCGGGCCGATGCCGACGCCTGCGGTGGCGATGCTGGTCCATTCGATGCGCGCCGATCTCGGCGTGATGATCTCGGCCAGCCACAATCCCTATCACGACAACGGCATCAAGCTGTTCGGACCCGATGGCTACAAACTGTCCGATGCCGACGAGCTCGCGATCGAGGCGCTGATCGACGGCGAGATTCCGCTGGCCGCATCGCAGGACATTGGCCGCGCCAAGCGTATCGAGGACGCGCGGGGCCGGTACATCCACTTCGCCAAGACCACCTTTCCCAGTGACCTGCGGCTCGACGGGCTCAAGATCGTCGTCGATTGCGCGAACGGAGCGGCGTATCAGGTCGCGCCTTCAGCGCTGTGGGAGCTGGGCGCCGAAGTCGTGGCGATCGGGGTCGCGCCCAACGGCCGGAACGTCAATGACGGGGTCGGATCGACCGCGCCCGAAGCGCTGTGCGAAACGGTGGTCGCGAGCGGCGCGCAGATCGGCATCGCGCTCGACGGCGATGCCGACCGCCTGATCGTCGCCGACGAACAGGGCCGGATCGTCGATGGCGACCAGTTGATGGCGACGATTGCGGGCGGCTGGGCACGAAGCGGTCGGCTGCGCGGCGGCGGGCTGGTGGCGACGGTCATGTCGAACCTGGGGCTGGAGCGGCATTTGCGGGGGCAGGGCCTCGACCTGATCCGGACCGCGGTCGGCGATCGCTACGTGCTGGAGGCGATGCGCGCGCGCGGGCACAATGTCGGCGGCGAGCAGTCGGGGCACATCATCCTGTCGGACTATGCGACGACCGGCGACGGCCTGGTCGCGGGACTGCAGGTACTGGCCGAACTGGTGCGCGCAGGTGCGCCGGCGAGCGAGGTGCTGCATCGCTTCGATCCGGTACCGCAAGTGCTCAAGAATGTGCGGTTCGGCGGCGGGCGCCCGCTCGACCACAGTGACGTCGTCGCAACGATCGCACGGGTCGAGGAAGAACTCGCCGGCAGCGGCCGGCTGGTGATCCGCCCGTCAGGCACCGAGCCGGTGATCCGGGTAATGGCCGAGGGCGACGACGCCGGCCAGGTCGCGGCAGCGGTCGATCGCATCTGCGACGCGGTGCGCAAGGCGGCGGCGTAACCCGCTTCGCGCTCGGTTCATCCTGGTTTCATGCCCGCAAATTTGCAGGCGCCGCCGGATTTTGTCAGAAAAATGGCAATTGCCGGGGTGGTCGCTATCACGTTGCCGTTCCCGCACATTTTTGTGAGGATGAAATGGTCACGATCAAACCAGCGCAGCACCACGGAATGGTGGCGAGCGGAATCATAGCTGCCATTATAGCAGTCCTGTTGTTGGCCCGACTGGTTGCAGAGCTTGTTCTTTATTGTGCCGGCCTGTGCTTCGGCTGAATTGCAATTTGTCAGGTTGCGACTGCATCATCGACGCCGCCCGGCGGGCGACTGGTGCTTCCCACAAAGCCGGATAACCGGTACGCGCGGAGCTGACCGCAACCTTGGCAGTTCATGACACCGCGCATTCTCATCATCGCCGGATCGGATTCGGGTGGCGGCGCGGGGATCCAGGCCGATATCAAGACGGTGACAATGCTCGGCGGCCACGCCATGACTGCGATCACCGCGATCACCGCGCAGAATACGCTGGGGGTGCAGGCGGTGCATTCCGTCCCCACCGCTATGGTGGTGGCGCAAATGCGGTCGGTGCTCGAGGATATCGGCGCCGATGGCGTCAAGATCGGCATGATCGGATCGGCGCAGACCGCGCATGCCGTGGCGGACATTCTTGAGGAACTAGACGTGCCGATCGTGTTCGATCCGGTGATGGTGGCGACGTCGGGCGCAGTGCTGGCCGATGCCGGGACGATCGCGGCGTTCGAGCGGCTGATCGCGCTCTCGGCGCTGGTCACGCCCAACCTGCCAGAACTCGACATGCTCGGCGGAAGTGCGGCCATGCTGGCGGGCGGGCATACCCTGCTGATCAAGGGTGGTCACGGGGAGGGCGACCGCGTCGTCGATCGCCTCGTCGGTCAGGCCGGCGAGCGAAACTGGGACCATCCGCGCATCGTCACGCGGCACAGTCATGGCACGGGATGCACGCTGGCGAGTGCGATCGCGACCGGGCTGGGCGCGCAGCTGACACTGATCGACGCTATCACCCGGGCGATCGCCTATGTCCGTGCCAGCCTTGCGGCGGCACCGGGCCTGGGGCAGGGGCATGGGCCGATGGGTCATGCCCTTGGCCGAAACCCGTTCGACGAGTTGCACGATGCCTGATTATTCGCACGAAACGCTGCACCTCGCTCCGGTGGCCGGTGTCGACGAGGCCGGACGCGGGCCACTGGCCGGGCCGGTGGTTGCCGCCGCAGTGGTGCTCAGCCCGGATTGCATTCCGGACGGAATCGATGATTCCAAGGCACTGACCGCCGCCAAGCGCGCCGAATTATGCGCTGCGCTGATGCAGTGTGCGCGGGTAGGCGTCGGGATCGCCAGCACCGAGGAGATCGATCGGCTCAACATCCTGTGGGCGACGATGCTGGCGATGGAGCGCGCGGTGGCGGCGCTGGGCATTGCACCCGGCATGGTGCTGGTCGACGGCAATCGCAGCCCGAAATGGGCGCATCCCAGCACCGCGATCATCGGTGGCGATGCGCGGTGCGTGTCGATCGCGGCCGCATCGATCGTCGCCAAGCACCGCCGCGACCAAATGATGATCGAGGCCGATGCGCTGCATCCCGGCTATGGCTGGGCGTCGAACAA
The DNA here is from genome assembly GCF_006346325.1 of Sphingomonas japonica. Lineage (NCBI taxonomy): Bacteria > Pseudomonadati > Pseudomonadota > Alphaproteobacteria > Sphingomonadales > Sphingomonadaceae > Sphingomonas > Sphingomonas japonica. The sequence continues at coordinate 30,534 of NZ_VDYR01000002.1, forward strand.
GGGCTATGCCAGCCGCGCGCACCAGGCGGCATTGCGCAGCTTGGGGCCGACGCCGCTCCACCGCCGCAGCTTCGCGCCGGTCGCGCAGGCATGGCTGGCGCTGTGATCTAGAGCCAGCGCCAGATTCCCGCGGCGATCCCGGCAAACGGCAGATGCGCCCAGCTCGCCGCCAGCCACAGCAACACTCCGCCGACCAGCACGCCAATGCCCGGCATCGCCGCCGACCAGCGTGTCCGCCCCGACAGCAGGTTGGCGAACGGCACGAACGCGGTCTCGCGCTGCCATTGCGGCCAGAAGCCAGGCTCGAGCCGCCGTTTCTTGGCATCCTGAAGCGCTGCACCGACCAGTGCGAGCACCAGGATCGCGCCCGTCAGCACCAGATTGGCGGGCGTCGGATAGACGGCGATATGGGCAAGGCTCCACAGCGCAAAGCTCCACATCATCGGGTGACGGGTGACCGCGAACACGCCGCGCGGTTGCTTTTCGGGGCGTGCCGCGGCGGTCGGATCGGGCAGCGCCGGATTGCCGATCAGCGATCCCACGAACAGCACGCTCGCGACCAGCATCGCCGCGCTCGCCAACGCCCACAGCGCGTCGCTGATGCCCCACATCGGCGGCTGGGGCGGCAAAGCGAGATAGGCCGATATCATCCACCCTAGCGTCGCGAACGCCACCAGCGAGTAGAGGCCGAGAAACCCCATGCCGCCGATCGCCCCGACCAGTGGCGCGCGCAGCGGATGCGACAACAGGAAATGGGTGCCGACGAACGCCGCGCTGGCAAGGATCAGCTGGTCCATTCCTCGTTCTCCCGTCAGCGCGGCGGCAGCGTCTCTCCGCGCGTGTCGAACCCGGCTGCCTTGGGCTCACCGATCTCGCGCTCGCCCGCCATCGCGTGGTCGGGATCGTCGGTGAGCGTGTCGAGATGCATCAGCCGCTTGACGAACGGTGCCACCACCAGCACCGCGACGCCGACACCGACCGCGATCCACCCGACATTGGTCCAGATATCGAGGAACAGCTGCTTGGCGCTTTCGCCCTCGGTGGCATTCTCGGCGCCGGTCGCCTTCGAAATCTGTCCGGCGATGAAGTTGCCGCCGGCGGTGGCGAAGAACCACGCGCCCATGATCAGTCCGGCCATATGGCTCGGCGCGAGGCGGTTCATCGCCGAAAGCCCGACTGGAGACAGACACAGCTCGCCCATCGTGTGCAGCAGGTAGAGCAGGATGATGAGGTAGAAGGGCGTCGCATTCTCGACGCCGAACGCCTGCGCGCCCCATACCAGCAGCAGGAAGCCCAGCCCCACGAACACGATCGCATAGCCGAACTTGGCCGGCGTCGATGGTTCGATCCCGCGCCGCCCCATCTTGGTCCACAAGGTGGCGAACACCGGCCCCAGTAGCAGGATGAAGGCGGCGTTGACCGACTGGAACCACGTCGTCGGGATCGTCCAGCCGAGGAATTCGCGATCGACATGGCGGTCGGTGAACAGGCTGATCCCGGCGCCCGCCTGTTCGAACAGTCCCCAGAACACCGGTTGCAGCATCAACAGGAAGATGATGACGAAGATGCGGTCGCGTGCATCCTTGGGCAGCTGCGTCGCGGCGATGTAGAGGATGTAGCCGAGCAGCGCGAGGCCGGAGACCAGCAGCAGCGTGCCGACCACCGACTGATACTGGATCAGCACCCAGATCACCCCGATCGAGGCGATGCCGATTCCGTAGAGCAGCCATTCGAGCGGAATGCCCGCAACGGGTTTCTTGAGCAGCGCCGGATCGCGCGGCTCCGCTTTGCCGAGCAGCAGGGGCTTGCCGATCACGAACACGATCAGGCCGAGCAGCATGCCGACCCCGGCCGCGCCGAACCCGTAGCTCCAGCCGATATTCTCGCCGAGATAGCCCGCGATCGCCACGCCCAGCAGCGATCCCAGGTTAATCCCCATGTAGAAGATCGTATACGCGCCGTCGCGCCGCACGTCGGTGCGCGGATAGAGCTGGCCGACGATGGTCGAGATGTTCCCCTTGAGGAATCCAGACCCGACGATGATGAAGGCGAGCGCGAGCCAGAAGATGTTGATGGTCGGGTCGCCTTGCCCGCCGGTCCCCTCAAACGCCATCAGCCCGTGACCGATGGTCAGTATGATGCCGCCGAACAGCACCGCCTTTCGCTGGCCGAGATATTTGTCGGCCAGATAGCCGCCGAGCACCGGGGTGATGTAGACCAGTGCGGTATAGGCGCCGTAGATCACCGACGCGTCGCCGTCGGAAAACAGCCAGTGCTTCGTCAGGTAGAAGATCAGCAGCGCGCGCATTCCGTAATAGGAAAAGCGCTCCCACATCTCCGCGAAAAACAGGATGAACAGCCCGCGCGGGTGCCCCAGAAACTCTTTGCCGCCATCGCTGGCCGACGGAACCGCACTCGCCATCCGGCTGAAACTCCCCGATACTGGTCGCCGCGCATGCTCGCGGCTGGATGGGCAGGCAACCTAACCGCTAAATGCGCGCTGCCAAGCCGGTTGTTGCCCCGCAGGCCTGTCGCTACGTGGCGGGCATGGCTTTCAACGATCTCACGACGCCGTGGACGATGCTGGCGACACGGCGCTCGGGCAAGCCGCGCGACATGGTCGCGCCCGGGCCCGATGCTACCGAACTTGCCGCGATCCTCGCCGTCGCGGCGCGCACGCCCGATCACGGAAAGCTCGCGCCGTGGCGGTTCGTGATCGTGCTTCCACCGGCGCGCGATGCGTTCGAGGCATTGTTGGTGAGAGCCTATCGCGCCGACAAGCCGGACGCCGGGCGGCTCGAGATCGAGGCGATCACGAGCTTCGCGCATCAGGCTCCCGCGCTGGTAGTGGCGCTGCATCGCCCGCGTCCCGACAGTCACATTCCGGCATGGGAGCAGGAACTGTCGACCGGCGCCGCGATCATGAATCTGGAACATGCCGCGCATGCTCGCGGCTATGTCGCGGGCTGGCTGACCGGCTGGGCGACCTATTCGGACCGGGTGCGCGACGCATTCGGCGCGGCACCCGAACGGATCGCCGGATTCGTGTTCATCGGCACCCCGTCGCGTCCGCTCGACGAGCGGCCGCGTCCCGATTCTGCCGATGTCGTGTCGGTATGGGCGCCGTGACTTTACGCCGCTGCCAATCGGTGTATTAAGGCAGCATGGCAGTTGTTTCCGAACAGGATGACGTTCCGGTCTATCTCCGGCTCCGTGCGACCATCGTCGCGGCGATCCTGCGCGGCGATTTTCGCGCGGGCGATCAGCTGCCGTCGGTTCGGGCGTTCGCTGCCGAGGTCGGCGCCAATCCGCTGACCGTCGCCAAGGCGTATCAGACATTTCAGGACGACGGCTATGTCGAGGTGCGCCGCGGCGTCGGCATGTTCGTACTGGCGGGCGCTGCCGAAGCGCTGCGGGCTGCGGAACGCGCGCGCTTCCTGACCGGGAACTGGCCGCGCATCCGCGACCATATCGCGTTGCTCGGCCTGTCGCCGTCCGACCTGTTCGACCGCATCGACGCCTGAGCGTTCTCGACTCGTTTCGCCGCATTTTCAGTTCGTCGCTGGAACTAACCGGTTCATCGTGCGATAATGCAGGTGGACAGGGAGTGACGACGATGACGACGGTGCCATTCGCGAGCAATCGAGGCAGCTATCGCCCGGTATACCGTGCGCAGGAAATCAACCATTGCCCCGGGTGCGGCAAGTCGCAATGGATGGTCGGCCGCATTACTGCCGAATGCGCCTTCTGTGCGACCGCGCTGCCGCTCAACGAAGGTGGCATGATCGGCGGCGGCATGTGGCGGGTCCATCCGCGCGGGTTGGAGACGGTGCTGGCGGCTTGAACGGCCTCGCATCCTCCATTTGTTTCGAGCGAAGTCGAGCAACCGCCACGTAGCGCTCGATCACGTCTCTCCGTTACGCTCGAAACGGACGGGTAGAGAGCTATCGAACGCACACAATGCCTAAGCCGCAAACGCTTCCGCATCGACAGCATACAGCACCTCCGCCTGCGCCAGCGCCGCCGCCTTCAGCCCCAGCGCTTCCGGCACGAGTTGCTCGACATAGAAACGCGCTGCAGCGGCCTTCATCGCCAGGAACGCCGGGTCACCCTGCGCGCCGCTCGCGATCCGACCCGATCGCTCCATCAGCCAGCCGCACACCCCAACCGACAGCATCGTCAGGAACGGATAGCTCCCGGCCAGCCGGTCGTCGATCTCGGCAGCCAGCATGTGCCGCGCCACGTCTTCGCACGCATCGATCAGCGCGATCAGCCCGGCGTCTTGCGCCTCGCCGCGCATCTCGGCGATGAGCGCCGCCAGCGTGCCGCCATTATCCCCCGATAATTTGCGCCCGACCAGATCGGCTGCCTGGATGCCGTTGGTGCCTTCGTAGATCGGGGTGATACGCGCATCGCGGAAATGCTGGGCAGCACCGGTCTCTTCGATATAGCCCATCCCGCCATGCACCTGAATGCCGATGCTGGCGACTTCGTTGCCAAGGTCGGTGCCATGCGCCTTGGCCAGCGGCGTCAGCAGGTCGAGGCGCTTCTTGGCATCGCTGTCGCCCAGCGCCGCGCGATCGACCTGCCCTGCGGCATAATAGACCAGGGCGCGGGCAGCCTGGGTCTGCGCCTTCATCCGCATCAGCATCCGGCGCACGTCGGGATGCTCGATGATCGCGACGGGGTCGCGGCTCGCCGAGCCTGCGCGGGCCGACTGGATGCGATCGCGGGCATAGGCGACTGCCTTCTGCGTCGCGGCTTCCGCGACCTGCACGCCTTGCAGACCGACGTTGAGCCGCGCATTGTTCATCATCGTGAACATCGCAGCGATGCCGCCGCCCTCGGCCCCGACCAGCTCGCCGATGCAGTCGCCATTGTCGCCGAAGCTCAATACGCAGGTCGGCGACGCGTGCAGCCCCATCTTGTGCTCGATCGACACCACGCGGACATCATTGAAATCGCCGGGCTGGCCATCCGTATCGAGCCGATATTTCGGCACCAGGAACAAGCTCAGCCCCTTGGTCCCCTGTGGCGCGCCAGGCGTGCGTGCGAGCACGAGGTGGACGATATTGTCGGTCAAGTTGTGATCGCCGAACGAGATGTAGATCTTGGTGCCGGTGATCGCCCAGCGGTCCTTCCCCAGCGGCTCGGCCCTGGTGCGCAGCGCGCCGACATCGCTCCCTGCCTGCGGCTCGGTCAGGTTCATCGTGCCGGTCCATTCGCCGGTCGCCAGCCGCGGCAGGTACTGCGCCTGCTGCTCGGGGGTGCCGTGATGGACCAGGGCCTCGATCGCACCGACGGTCAGCGTCGGGCACAATGCGAACCCCATATTCGCCGCGCCCAGCGTATCGAGCACCGCTGCCGCCAGCACGAACGGCAGCCCCTGACCCCCGAAGTCGACCGGAGAGCCGATCGTCCCCCAGCCGCCCTCGACATAGGCGCGGTAGGCCGCGCGAAAGCCGTCGGGCATTACCACGCCGCCCTCGGTCCATTTGGCCCCCACCGTATCGCCTGCACGATCGAGCGGCGCCCATTCGCCCGCCGCGAATTGCCCGGCCCCCTCGAGCACCGCCTCGACCAGATCGGGCGTGGCGTCGGCGAAGCGGTCGCTGGCGGCGAGGTCGCCGATCCGCACGACATGCTCGAGCACGAATCGCTGGTCGGCAGTGGGGGCGGTGAACGGCATCCGGTCCTCTCTTGTCGCTTTTGTGTGCGCGCTATAGCGCCATCTGAGTGACCCCGCCAAACGCCTCGATCCCGACGCGGACCTTACGCTACGGCCCCGCCGCGATCGCCGAGGCGGCCAGGGTCATCCGGCAGGGCGGCTGCGTCGCGGTGCCGACCGAGACGGTGTATGGCCTTGCCGCCGACGCGACCGATTCGCGCGCTGTCGCGGGCATCTACGCGGCCAAGGGACGGCCCAGCTTCAACCCGTTGATCGTGCATGTCGCCGATCTCGACGCGGCACGTGCAATTGCCGTGTTCGATGCGGAAGCCGAACGTCTCGCCGCCCGCTATTGGCCGGGTCCGTTGACCCTGGTGCTACCGATCGCCCCGGACAGCCCTGTAGCCAGTCTGGTGACGGCGGGGCTGACGACGGTCGCCGTGCGTATTCCGGCCCACCGGGCAATGCGGGCGTTGCTGGCAGCGACCGGCAAGCCGCTTGCCGCGCCGTCGGCAAATGCCAGCGGGGGGATCAGCCCGACCTGTGCCGGGCATGTGCTGGCGAGCCTGAGCGGACGCATTGCGTTGATCCTGGACGATGGTGCAACGGCGGAGGGGTTGGAGTCGACCATCGTCGATCCGGCGAACCGCACGGTTCTGCGGCCGGGGCCGATACCACGCGCCGAGCTGGGCTATGAGATTGCGGCCAGCGGCGGCACGATTTCCGCCCCCGGGCAGCTGGCGAGCCATTACGCGCCGACCAAGCCGCTCCGACTGGGTGCCACCACGGCCGGGCCGGACGAGTGGCTGATCGGCTATGGCGCCATCACCGGCGACGACACGCTGTCCGGCCAAGGCGACCCGATCGGGGCCGCCGCCCGACTGTTCGCCGCGCTCCACCGCGCCGATGCCAGCGACCGCGGCGCTATCGCCGTCGCGCCGATCCCGGACGACGGCATCGGCGAGGCGATCAACGATCGCCTCGCCCGCGCCGCGGCACGTTAGTTGCCGTTGACCATGGCGTCCTGCTGGCCCTTGGTCAGATCGTCGGTATCGACATCCGAATCGTCGATCGCATCGGCGCGATCCTCGCCATCTTCCTCGATCTGGTCCACCACCGCATCGTTGGCGCCCATCGCTTCAGCCTGATCGGCCTGCACTTCGGCCTGATCCTCGGCGCGGTCGGCTAGAGCATCGTCGCCGTCGCCACCGCAGGCAGCGAGCGGAAGGGCGAGCGCGGCCAGCGCCGCAACGATATGGAGCTTCATGCAATTTCCCCTGTCGTGCGACCGGATTTGAGCCGCGGGAGTGCCAACCCGCTGCGATGCCGCAGGTTCCGTCAGACACCGCCGCCGCTGCGTGGCCGTGCCAGCGTCGACAGGATACCGCGCACCGTGCGCACTTCCTGCGCCGACCAGCCGGGCTTGGTCAGCAAGGTGCGCAGCATGCGCCGCGTCGTCGGCGCGCGATCGGCGGAATGGAAATAGCCGCCGTCGACGAGCATGGCGTCGAGCTGCGCCAGCATCTGGTCGAGCTCGTCCTGTGGCGCGGGTGGGTCGAGGTCGACCGCGGGCGGCTGTGCCAGTGCGATGCCCTTCGACCATTCATAGGCGACGAGGATCACCGCCTGCGCCAGGTTGAGCGATCCGAATTCGGGATTGATCGGCACGGTGATGATCGTCCGCGCGACCGCCACGTCGTCGCTGTCGAGCCCCGAGCGCTCCGGGCCGAACAGGATCGCCGATCGCCCCGGTGCCTCGTGCATGGCCCGCGCGGCGGCTTCAGGCGTGACCACCGGCTTGGTCACGCCGCGCTTGCGCACGGTGGTGGCGTAGACATGCGCGCAATCGGCGGTGGCGGCAGCGACGCTGTCGAACACGGTGGCCTGATCGATGACGCGGTCGGCGCCCGATGCGGCCGGGCCGGCCTGCGGGTTGGGCCAGCCGTCGCGCGGGGTGACGAGCCGCAATTCGGTCAATCCGAAATTGAGCATGGCCCGCGCCGCCTTGCCGATATTCTCGCCGAGTTGCGGGCGCACGAGGACGATGACGGGGGGTGCGACATCCACTTCCGTTCGTCCCGAGCGTAGTCGAGGGACATTGCTGAGCGAAGTCGAGGCAGCTCGAGCCGCGCACTCACTGGGAGGTGCCGAAACGCGCTTCAGCCGATCCCAATCCTCCGAAATCAGCGATTCCTTTTTCGCTCGCGACCACGACTTGATCCGCAATTCGGCAGCCAAGGCTTCCTGCCGCGTCGGAAACTCCGCGCTCCACACGAATTCGAGCGGGCGGCGGTCATATGTATAGCCCTGATACGCGCCTGAATGATGCTGGCCGATCCGGCGTTCGAGGTTGTCGGTATGGCCGGTGTAGTAAGTGCCGTCATTGCAGCGCAGGATGTAGGTCCAGAAGGTCACGGAGAGATTCTCGCTTCGCTCGAGCAAGTCCCTCGACTTTGCTCGGGACGAACGGTTCTGGGGGAGATAGCTGATTTGCCTATCCCCGCGCCACCTCGCTGACGCTTCCAGCGAATTCCTCGAAATCGCGCGCTTCGGTGAAATCCTTGTAGACGCTGGCGAAACGGATGTACGCGACCGAATCGACGCCCTTCAGCGCTTCCATCACCAGCTCGCCGATCCGCACCGAGGCGACTTCGCTTTCGCCCGACGTCTCGATCTGGCGCTGGATGCTCGACACCAGCTGTTCGATCTGCGCGGGCTCGATCGGGCGCTTCGAACAGGCGATCGACACCGATCGCACCAGCTTGTCGCGGTCGAAAGGCTGGCGGCGGTCGGCACTTTTGAGCACGGTCAGCTCGCGCAGCTGGATGCGCTCGAAGGTGGTGAAGCGCGCGCCGCACGCACCGCATTGCCGCCGCCTGCGGATCGCCGCGCCGTCTTCGGACGGGCGGCTGTCCTTTACCTGACTGTCCTCATGAAAACAGAAGGGGCAGCGCATTCAAACGACCGGCCGGCCTTTCTTGCCCTTGTAATAGGCATAACCGGCGCCCGCCGCGGCCCCGAGGATCGGGCCGATGAACGGCACCGGAATCGCGACCACCGCGCCAAGTGCGCCCCATTTGGCCATGCTCTTGCCCAGGCGGCGGTCTTCGGGGTTGTTCTTCATGTCCATGACTTGGCCTTTCAGAGTTCGGGATAGATTGGAAAGCGCTCGCACAAGCTGCGCACGCGTCCCCGAACGTCCGCCTCGACCGATGGGTCCCCGTGCTCGCCCTTGGCGGCGAGGCCGTCGAGCACATCGGCGATCATGTTGCCGATCTCGCGGAACTCTGCCGATCCGAAGCCGCGCGTGGTGCCCGCGGGCGATCCAACGCGAATGCCGCTGGTCTTGACCGGGGGCAGCGGATCGAACGGCACGCCGTTCTTGTTGCAAGTGATCGCCGCGCGCTCGAGCGCCTCGTCGGCATCGCGGCCGGTGACGCCCAGCGGGGTTAGATCGACCAGCGCGAGGTGCGTGTCGGTGCCGCCCGAGACCAGGTCGGCGCCGCGCTCCTTCAGCGTCGCCGCCAGCACCTTCGCATTCTCGACCACCGCGGCGATATAGCTCTTGTATCCCGGTTGCAGCGCCTCGCCGAACGCGACCGCCTTGGCGGCGATGACGTGCATCAGCGGACCGCCCTGCAGGCCGGGGAACACCGCCGAATTGATCTTCTTCGCGATCGCCTCGTCATTGGTCATCACCATGCCGCCGCGCGGGCCGCGCAGCGTCTTGTGCGTGGTGGTGGTGACGACATGCGCATGCTCGAACGGGCTGGGATGCAGCCCGCCCGCGACGATCCCGGCGAAATGCGCCATGTCGACCATGAACAACGCCCCGACCTCGTCGGCGATCGCGCGGAACCTGGCGAAGTCGATCTGGCGCGGATAGGCCGATCCGCCGGCGATGATCAGCTTGGGGCGACGTTCTTTGGCGAGCGCTTCGACCTGATCGAAGTCGATCCGGTGATCGTCGCGGCGCACGCCATATTGGACCGCGTCGAACCACTTGCCCGACTGCGCGGCCTTGGCACCGTGGGTGAGGTGCCCGCCCGCGTCGAGGCTCATCCCCAGGATCGTGTCCCCCGGCTTGGTCAGCGCCAGCATCACCGCACCATTGGCCTGTGCCCCCGAATGCGGCTGGACATTGACGAAGCCGCAGCCGAACAGCGCCTTGGCGCGGTCGATCGCCAGCTTCTCGACGACGTCGGACGGTGCGCAGCCCTGATAATAGCGCTTGCCGGGATAGCCCTCGGCATATTTGTTGGTGAAGACCGAGCCTTGCGCCTCGAGCACCGCCTTCGAGACGATGTTCTCCGACGCGATCAATTCGATCTGATGGCGCTCGCGGTCCAGTTCCTGCGTGACGCCCGCGAAAACCTCGGCGTCGGTATCGGCAAGGCTACGCGTGAAGAAGCCATCGGGCTGGACGTCTGACAGCGTCTGAGGATTGGTGCTCATCGGCGGGGCCTTTCGTGGACCAGGGCTGCGCATCGCCGCGCATCGACGCGGCTGCGGGTTCGGTTGCGCTCATACCGGGTGGCGGGCGTGAACGCTACTGCCCATCTAGCCCCAGACGCCGACATATTGGAGCACGCGCATGACCCGATCGATCCCATCACCGGCGCGCCTGCTCGGTTTCGCCGGGCTGCTGCCGCAAGTTGCAGCGGTCGTGGTTCAGGCGATCGGCGAGCCGGGGACGCTGTTCACCGCCCAGGCGTTCGCCTTTGCCTATGCGGCGCTGATCTTCAGCTTTCTGGGCGGCATGTGGTGGGGCATCGCGGCGATGGCCGATCGCGCCCCGGGATGGCTGTGGATCGCGGCGGTCGCGCCCAGTCTGATCGCCCTTGCTGCCTGCGCGCCGTGGATGACCGGCGGGACATGGCCCGGCCCGTCGTCGGCGCTGCTCGGAATCGCGATCGTCGCTACTTTATGGGTCGACCGCCGCCTTGCCGCAGATCGCCTTGTGCCGCCATGGTGGATAAAGCTGCGGGTGCCGTTGTCGCTGGGGCTGGGCGGGTTGACCTTGGTGTCGGGCCTGCTGGCGTGACGGCGGCGATGCGCTCACTCGACCTTGGGGCGAGACAATTTCTCGACGCGGCGCAGGTGGCGCTCGCCGGCGAACGGGGTTTCGAGAAACGCCTCGACGCACGCCTTGGCCATTTCGGGTCCGATCAGCCGCGCGCCCAAGGCGATGACATTGGCATCGTTATGTTCGCGTGCGAGCCGGGCCGACAGCGGCTCTCCGACCAATGCGGCGCGGCAGCCGGGATGGCGATTGGCGGCGATCGAGATGCCGATCCCCGATCCGCAGATCGCGATCCCCATCTCGGCATCGCCGCGCGCCACCGCATTCGCCAGCTTGTAGCCGAAATCGGGATAATCGACGCTGGCGACGCCATCGGTACCGAGATCGATCACATCGTGCCCCAGTTCGACCAGCCATCCGGCCAGTTCGGCCTTGAGATCGAACGCGGCGTGGTCGGAAGCGATCGCGATGCGGCGCATGGGCAATTCCGGAAGTTGGAGCGAACCGCCCCGCTCTAGGCGCATCGATCTGGCCGCGCTAGGCTCGTGCGACCCCTGACAGGAGACATGCCGATGATGCTACGCCTCGCGCCCTTTGCCTGCCTGCTGGCGCTTGCCGCCTGCAACGGCGGTGCCGACACCTCCGAACAGGCCAATATCGCCGCGATCGAGAACCAGGCGGGGCTGGACGGCCCGATCGTCGAACTGCCCGAAGAAGGCGGCAGCGAAGCCGAGCTTGTCGGCGAGAATGCGGAAGCTCCAACCAGCGCGGCGACCGACAAATGGGTCGGCAAATGGGTCGGCGTCGAAGGGCTGGTGCTCGACATCGCGCCCGATGCGGCCAAGGGGCCGGGCGCATACCGGCTGACGATGCAATATACGCTCGATGACAAGGGCGTGTTCGAGGGAACCGCCACGCCCGAGGGCATCGCCTTCAGCCGCCCCGACGGCGACCATGTCCTGCGCGCCACCGATGGCGATGCCACCGGCCTCAAATATCTCGCCGGAAAGACCGACTGCCTGACGGTGATGCAGGGCGAGGGCTATTGCCGCGGGTGACGCGATAGTGTCACGGCCGGGCAACGCAACCGTCACATGGCGCGCCTAGGGGATCGGCAAGCTGCCCAGGGTTGGCCGCTTCCCTCAGGACGGGACATCGCAATGGCCAGCTTGCCCAGGATTCCAGCCAATCGCGCGGTGCGCGGGGCGGTGCACCGGCACGAACATCTGACCCGGCAGGGGCTGCTGGAACGCGCATTCACCTTCGCGTTTCGCGGCCTCGTCTATGCGCAGATCTGGGAGGATCCGGAGGTCGATCTCGAAGCGCTGGCGATCACGCCGACGTCGCGGATCGTCACCATCGCCAGCGGCGGCTGCAATGTGCTCAGCTATCTGACCGCGAACCCGGCGGCGATCACCGCGGTCGATCTCAATACCGCGCATGTCGCGCTGGGTCGGCTCAAGATCGCGGCGGCACGGCATCTGCCCGACCATGCCGCGTTCCACCGCTTCTTCGCGCAGGCCAATCGCGCCGACAATATCGATGCCTATCGCCGCTATGTCGCGCCGCACCTCGACGACGTCTCGCGGCGCTATTGGGAGGGCCGCGACCTGATCGGGCGGCGCCGGATCACCGGGTTTGCCAAGGGCTTCTATCGCACCGGGCTGCTCGGCGGGTTCATCGGTGCCGCGCATCTGGTGGCAAGGCTCTACCGCGTCGATCCGCGCGTGCTGCTGGCGGCGCGGACGATCGAGGAACAACGCGCGATCTTCGAGGACAAGCTCGCGCCGGTGTTCGACAAGCGCTTCGTTCGCTGGCTAACCGACCAGCCCGCATCGCTGTTCGGACTCGGCATCCCGCCCGCGCAATATGAAGCGCTGGCCGGCGCCGATCCCGAGGGTAGCATGGCGGCGGTGCTCAAGGCGCGGCTCGAAAAGCTCGCTTGCCACTTCGCGCTGTCCGACAATTATTTCGCGTGGCAGGCGTTCGGGCGCGGCTATGGCGAAGGTCCGGCGGCGCCGCTGCCGCCCTATCTGCGCCGCGAGCATTATGCCGCGGTGACCGATCGCATCGATCGCATCGATATCCGCCACGCCAACATGATCGAGTATTTGGACACGATGCCGGACGCCTCGCTCGATCGCTATATCCTGCTCGATGCGCAGGACTGGATGACCGATGCCGTGCTGACGCGGCTATGGAACGCGATTACGCGAACCGCCGCACCCGGAGCGCGCGTGCTGTTCCGGACCGCTGCGGCGCCGAGCCTGCTGCCGGGGCGCGTCGCGCAGGAAACGCTCGATCGCTGGGAATATTGCGCCGAGCAGTCGCTCGACCTGACGCGGCGCGACCGCTCGGCGATCTATGGCGGCGTGCATCTCTATGTGCTGAAGCGATGACCGTCGCCGCGGCGCATGCGCGCCGGATGGACGGCATCTATCGCAGCCAGCGGCATTTCTACGACCTCACGCGCAAATATTATCTGCTCGGGCGCGATCGCCTGATCGCCGACCTCGCCCCGCCACCGGGGGGAAGCGTGCTCGAGATAGGTTGCGGCACCGGGCGCAACCTCATCGTCGCTGCGCGGCGCTGGCCGCACGCGCGCTGGTTCGGGCTCGATATCTCGCACGCCATGCTCGCCACCGCACGCGCCGGTGTCGCCAGGGCAGGGCTCGATCCGCGGATCACGCTCGCACAGGGCGACGCCACCGATTTCGACCCGCAGATACTGTTCGGCGTGTCGGGCTTCGACCGCATCTTCATGAGTTATACGCTGTCGATGATCCCCGACTGGCAGGCGGCCATCGGCGCGGCAGTCGATGCGCTGGCGCCAGGCGGCGCGCTGCACGTCGTCGATTTCGGCCAGCTCGAGCGCCTGCCGTCCCCCCTTCGCGCCGGGCTGTTCGCGTGGCTGCGCCGTTTCGACGTGACGCCGCGCGCCGATCTGGAGCAATGGCTGCGCGTCGCCGCCGACGCCCGCGCCGCTTCGCTGGCGTTCGAGTCGCTCTATCGCGGCTATGCCTGGAGCGGCGTCGTCCGCCGCGACTGAGCGCCGGTCTCGAGCTGTGCCAGCCGCCGATCGAGCGCGCGCAGGCGGTCGCTCAGCGCTGCCTCGCGCCGGTCGTGGCGATACGCATCGCGCAGCGCCGCGGCTACCGGGGTGCGCACGGCGTTGAGCGCGGCGCGTACATCCTTGGCGAGGCCCGCGCCCTGCGGACGCCCGCCGATCAGCAGCAGTCCGACCGGTACGGTCCCGTCGCGCAGCCTGAGCCGGATCGGAAACAGCGGATCGCCCGGCGCGGTTTCGTTGACGTCGCCTTCGTCATCAACCCGCTCGGCAAGCCAGGTTGCCAGCGCGGACGCCTCGACTCCGCGGCAGGCCGCGGTCGTGAACCGGTCGCCGGTCCACACCAGCAGCGCCGCGCGCGATGCCCCGAGCTGCGCGGCGATCGTGTCGGTCACGCGACGTCCGATATCGGCCGGGGTATCGCCCTGCCGCCACAGGCTGATCTGCTCGGGCAGCGCGGCGATTGCGGCGACTTCGCCATTGATGCGATCGTCAATCCATTTCGAGATGCGGGCGCGCGCCGGTCCCACCACCGACCCGGCGATGATCGCGCTGGCCGCGGCGGCCAGCGCCTTGTTCTCGGCGCCGAACAGCGCAGCGGCGGTTTCGTTGGCCAGGATCGTGCATCCCGCCCAGATGCCGCCGAGCGCGACCGTGACCGCGCCGACGCCCGCCGACTTGCCGATCGCGGCGTCGGCGTCCCACAGGCTGATGCGAAGGACCGCGACCGTCGTCCCGACCGCGAGCACGACCAGGCTGAAATTGAGCAGTCCGCCGGTGGCGAGGTTGGCCCCCAGCTCCCACGACGCCGGGAACGCATCGGCGGCGACCGCGACGATCACCATCGCCGCGACCAGCAGCACGATCGCCGCTCCGCAAAATCCGACCGCCGCCCATTTCAGCTGCTGTCTCTCGATCCCCGGCGGGGTGCGACGAAACCGGCGCCATGGGAGCAGTATCACCGCCAGCAGCAGCAGGACGATGACGCCCTCTGCCAGCCCGCTTTCCGATGGAAACGCCATCAGCGCGAGTGCCAGCGGTCCTGCCGCCACGGCGACCCCCGCAGCCCAGCGCGACCGGAACGCGCCGTCAGGAAAGGCGGTGACGACGATGATCAGCAGCGCGAAGAAGCTGAGGCCGGTGCCGCGATCGATTATCTCGAGGTCGCGCGCCAGCCACCATCCGGTGCCGATCAGCGTGCTCGCGCCGCAGAGCAGCGCGAACGACAGCATCAGTGCCACCGGATCACGCCGCCGCTTGCGAAAGATCAGCGCCGCGCACGCCATCATCGCGAGCGTCGCGGCCAGCGGCAATCCGGTCTCCAGCAGGAACAGGGTGACCGGCGAAGTTGTGCCCATCGCCGCGCGCTGGACATCGGGCCCCCGGCGCAGCGTCAGCGTCTGCGGCGGCGACACGTCGTCGTCGACCGTCAGCCGCACGCTTCCCGGGGGACCGGAGAGCGCCCGGGCCAATGCCGCCATGCCCGCAGGCGCCGGCTTTCCGTCGATCGCTACGATATGCGCCGGCCATATCGGCCCGCTGCGCCGCACCTGCGGTGTCAGTGCATCGACCGATACCGAGCCTTCATAATCGTCCGAAAAGCTCAGCCCGAGCTGGTAGAAGGCGGGCGAGATCGCCTGCGCCTGGGTCCATCCGTGCCACGACCCGCCGATCGCCGACAGGACGACGAGGGCCAGCAGCAGCCACCACAGCATATCGGCCAGGGGCTGCATCCGGCGCGGCACGGCGCCCAGCCTGCGCGGCAGGATGCGGCCCGGCGATGCCAGCAATTTCGACACCTGTTCCCCCCGCGATCCGCGCCGCGGCGAACCTTAGCAACGACGCCCGACCACTGCCAAGCGCCCGTCGCGTCACGCCGCCTGGCGCAGCTCCAGACGGGTCCAGATTTCGGCAAGCGCCTGTGTCAGCTCGGCCATCATCGCGGGGGTGTGCGCGGGGCCCGGAGTAAAGCGCAGCCGTTCGGTGCCGCGCGGGACGGTCGGATAATTGATCGGCTGGACGTACACGCCGTATTCGGCGAGCAGGATGTCGCTGATCTTCTTGGCCTTGACGGGATCGCCGACCATCAGCGGGACGATGTGCGTGGTCGATGCCATCACCGGCAGGCCGGCCTGTGCGAACAATGTCTTAAGCTGCTCGGCCGCGGCCTGCTGGCCTTCGCGCTCGGCGCTCGATGCCTTGAGGTGGCGCACGCTCGCCAGCACGCCTGCGACCAGCACCGGGGACAGCGAGGTCGTGAAGATGAAGCCGGGCGCATAGCTGCGGATCACGTCGATGATCGTGCGATCGGCGGCGATATAGCCGCCCATCACGCCGAACGCCTTGCCCAGCGTCCCCTCGATGATCGTCAGCCGGTCGGCGACGGCGTCGCGTTCGGAAATGCCGCCGCCGCGCGCGCCGTACATGCCGACCGCATGGACTTCGTCGCAATAGGTGAGGGCGTTGTAGCGATCGGCGAGGTCGCAGATCGCGGCGATCGGCGCGACATCGCCGTCCATCGAATAGACGCTCTCGAACGCGATCAGCTTGGCCGTGCCCGGCTCCTCGGCGGCGAGGAGTTCTTCGAGATGCGCAAGATCATTGTGGCGGAACACGCGCTTCTCGCATCCCGAATTGCGGATGCCCGCGATCATCGATGCGTGGTTGAGTTCGTCGGAAAAGATCACGCAGCCCGGCAACAGCCGGGCCAGCGTCGCCAGGGTGGCCTCGTTCGAGACATAGCCCGAGGTGAAGAGCAATGCCGCCTGCTTGCCGTGCAGGTCGGCAAGCTCGTTCTCCAGATCGACATGATAGTGCGTATTGCCGCCGATATTTCGGGTGCCGCCCGATCCGGCGCCAACATCATGGAGCGCTTCCTCCATCGCCGCGATCACCTTGGGATGCTGCCCCATCGCCAGATAGTCGTTCGAGCACCACACCGTGATCGGCTTCGGCCCGTTATGCCCGGCAAAGCAGCGCGCATTGGGATAGGCACCCTTGTTGCGCAGGATGTCGATGAAGACGCGATAGCGCCCCTCGGCGTGCAGGCGGTCGATCGCCTGGTTAAACACGCGGTCGTAATCGACTCCGCGCGGTGCGATGGCATCCACGGTCATGCGCGCCCCTTATCGTCCTCGCGCACCGATTTCCAGTGGCCACGCTCACCTGTTGCGATGTCGGGATGGAAACAACCCTCGGAATAGCGACGCTTATCATGGATCAAATCGGAAACATGATCAGTGTGATAGCACCTGTCTATCGCGTGCTCTGATTCGCAGGCTTGCGCGCGACGAGAGTCTTCCGCGCTCCCGCTTGCTTCAAGGAGCCGACCCATGAACCGACCCGATGAACATGATTATTACGCCAGCCGCGCGCAGTCTGCGCGCCGTATGGCGGAAACCGCGAGCGACACCACGGCGCGCCGCGCGCATGAGGAAATGGCCAAGCGCTACACGATGCTGCTCGAGCGCATCCAGGTGCCGCACACCACCAACTGACCGGTCACAACAGTTCGGTGACCGGCAGCCCGCGCCGGGCCAGCGCGGGCGCCAGCGCGGCGATCCGGCCATCGTCGCAGGTGAACACCGCGCGCCCGGCGGCGGCATCGCCCCAATCCTGCCCTTGCGTAAGATAGGCGATCCGGCGCGCGATGCCCTCGCCGCCATCGACGAAGCGTAGCGGCTGAGGTGCGACCGTCGCGAGGCGGTGGGCGACCAGGGGGAAATGCGTGCAGGCGTTGACGACGACGTCGATCGCGTCGCCGCCGGGCTGGCCGAACAACCCGGCGACCGCTGCTGCAAAGGCAGCGTCGGTAGCCGGTTCGCCGCGCAATTCGCGCTCGGCGAGATCCACCAATTCGGCCGAGCCGTGGCGCAGTACGCGGCAGTCGCTCGCAAATCGTGCCGCGAGATCGTCTACATAGGGCTGGCGCACGGTAGCGTCGGTGCCGAGCACGCCGATCGTCCGCGTCCCGCTCAGCGCCGCTGCCGGCTTGATCGCCGGAACCGTGCCGACGATGGGCAGGTCGAGCGCGGCGCGTACCGCTGGCAGCGCGATCGTCGACGCGGTGTTGCACGCAATGACGATCAGCCGCGGGCGATAACGCTCGGCCAGCCGCCCGAGCAGGGCGGGCACCCGCGCCGCGATCTCGGCCTCGCTGCGGGTGCCATAGGGATAGCCTGCCGAATCAGCGGCATAGACATAGCTGGCCTGCGGCAGCAGCGCGCGTGTCGGTGCCAGCACCGACAGTCCGCCGACCCCCGAATCGAAGAAAAGGATTGGCCTCAAATCGCTCATCGATCCTGATTGAGATTGTTGCCGATGCGAAAGCAAGCGCCTAGCTTGCGAGCGTACACAGGCGGCGGGGGTCGATTGGAAACCCAGATACTCTGGTTGGCGCCTACCGGCGCGCTGCTGCTCGGCTATCTGCTCGGGTCGATCCCGTTTGGCGTGCTGCTGACGCGGATCGGCGGTGCGGGCGATCTGCGCGCGATCGGATCGGGCAATATCGGCGCCACCAACGTGCTTCGTACCGGGCGCAAGGGGCTGGCCGCGGCGACGTTGCTGCTCGATCTGCTCAAGGGCGCGGCGGCGGTGTGGATCGTCGATGCGATCTGGCCCGGCCATGGCGTCGTCGCCGGGGCGGGCGCATTCCTCGGTCATTGCTATCCGGTGTGGCTGCGTTTCAAGGGCGGCAAGGGCGTCGCCACGATGATGGGGATCGTTCTTGCGCTCCACCCGGTCTCGGCGCTGGCCTATGCCGTGGTCTGGCTGGGGCTGCTCGGCCTGATCAGGATTTCCTCGGTCGCCGGGATGGTTGCGGCGATCAGCGCCCCGGTCAGCGCCGCGGCGTTCGGCGCATTCGACGTGGTATTGCTGTTCCTTGCACTCGCGCTGATCGTCCTGTGGAAGCACCGCGCAAATATCGACCGGTTGATGAGCGGGGAGGAACCGCGGATCGGCGGCGATCGTGGCTGACCCACGGCATGGCTGATGCCCGGCTGGCAAGGCTGCGGTTGATCCGGTCGGCCAATGTCGGGCCGGTCACCTATGCCCAGCTGCTCGGCCGCTTCGGATCGGCCGAGACCGCGCTCGAGGCGCTGCCGATGCTGGCCGCGCGCGGCGGCGGCCGCGCCCCGGTGATTGCCGACGAGCGGCTGGTCCGACGGGAGATCGCGCGCGTCGAAGCGCTCGGCGCGACCTATGTATTCCGCGGCGATTCGGGCTATCCGGCGCTGCTCGCCGAGATCGAGAATCCGCCGCCGGCACTGATCGTTCGCGGCGACCTCGCGCTGCTCGATCGGCCGAGCGTTGCGATGGTCGGCGCGCGCAATTGCTCCGCCGCCGCGGTCCGCTTCGCGCGAAGCCTCGCGGCAGGGTTGGGAGAGGAGGGGATTACGGTGGTCTCCGGGCTGGCGCGCGGCATCGATACCGCCGCGCACGTCGCCTCGCTCGATCGCGGCACCGTCGGCGTGATCGCCAGCGGCATCGATGTGGTGTTCCCGCCCGAAAATGCGCAGCTTCAGGAAGCGATCGCCGAGCGCGGGCTGCTGATCGCCGAACAGCCACCGGGTACCGAGCCGCGCGCACGGCACTTCCCGTATCGCAACCGCATCATCGCCGGCGTCGCGATCGGCACCGTGGTGGTGGAGGCGGCACCCAAATCGGGCTCGCTGATCACCGCGCGGCTGGCGGCCGAGGCAGGGCGCGAGGTGATGGCGGTGCCGGGCAGCCCGCTCGACCCGCGCGCGCAGGGGTGCAACCTGCTGATCCGCGAAGGCGCCACGCTGGTCCAGTCGGTCGCCGACATTGCCGAGATGCTGCGCCCGATCGACCCGCGCAATGTCCGCGCCCCGACCAGCGACTTCGCCGCGCAGCCCCCCGGCGATCCGAGCGATGCCGAGCGCCATGTCGTCGGCGACCTGCTCGGCCCGGTGCCGGTGCCGGTCGACGAGCTGATCCGCCAGTCCGGGCTGGCGCCCGCAACCGTCGCCTTCGTGCTGCTCGAACTCGAGCTTGCCGGGCGCATCGAACGGCATGCGGGAGGCCGCGTCAGCGCCTTCGACTGAGCGTGCACGGCGCCTTGTTTGCGCCATCAACCCGCGCAAGATTGCGGCGATGCTCGCGCTGTTGCTTGTCCAGGCGATAGCCACGCCGCAGTCAGCGCAGCAGCGCGACTGCCCCGAACGATCGCGCAGCGCCGAAGACGGCGAAATCGTGGTCTGTGCGCGTACCGATCGCAACGAACGCTATCGCCTGCACCCCCTCCCCGAACGCTATGTCGAGCGCCGCCAGGTCCGCCTACGCCTGCCCGGTGGCGGCACCGTCGAACCGCATGTCGATCAGGGACGACTGGGCGATCCGCAGATCAAGGCGACGCTCAAGATCCCGTTCTGACGTCCGGAGGCGCGAACCACCAGCGCTGGCGCCATCCGCGTGCTTCGGGCACCGCCGCGCCGCTGGCGTCGCGGGCCGGGGCATACCGGAAGCGCGCCTCGATCAGGCGGCAGGTCGCGGCGTCCAGCGCGGCGTTCCCGCTCGATGCCGTCACGCTGCAGCCGCCCGGTCGGCCGCCGGCATCGACGGTGAAGCGCACCGTGACGCTGCCCATCGCCCCCGACCGGCGCGCCGCGGCGGGATAGTCGCGGTCGCCGATCGCCCCGCGCAGCAGCCGCGCGCGGGTCCCGCCGCCACCGCCGCCACCGCCGCCGCCCGGTCCGCTGCCCTCTGCGCCGCTTCCCGACCCCGCTCCGATCCCGCCGGCACCGCTGCCACTGTCCTTTGGAGCCGCTCCCGCATCGGGCGCATCACCGCTGCCTGCGACTGGCGCGATGTTCAACACCGGCGGCAACGGTAGCGGCACGATCGGCGGCGGCATGACCAGTGGCGGCGGCGTCGCACGTACGCCTGCCGGGGCAGTCGCGCCTTCTGCCAGCGGGGCCGCCGCGATCGCGGCAGGCGGCGGCAGCGGAGATGGCGGCGGCGGATCCGGCA
Source organism: Sphingomonas japonica (assembly GCF_006346325.1). Classification (NCBI taxonomy): domain Bacteria; kingdom Pseudomonadati; phylum Pseudomonadota; class Alphaproteobacteria; order Sphingomonadales; family Sphingomonadaceae; genus Sphingomonas; species Sphingomonas japonica. Next base: position 51,285 of record NZ_VDYR01000002.1, read on the forward strand.
CGTCGAACAGCGCGATCGGCTCGGCCTCGATCGTGACGGTTGGCCGCACCGCGATACCGAGCAACAGCAGCGCGAGCGCGGCATGCAGCGCCAGCGCGGCGACGGCCGCACCGATTCGTCGGCGCCGGGAAAGGACAGGGGCGATCGTCATCGGGGGCGATGCTCTATCAGCCCCGGCATCGATGCAATGCTATGCGCGCAACCGGATATGCGCCGCGCGCAATGCCAGCGGATAGAGCAGGTCGTTCTCGGTCCGGATGCGCTGAGCCAACCGGTCGAGCAGTTCGGCATTGTCGGCGACGAATGTTTCCCAGTCGGCACGGATCGCGCATTGCGTCCAGCGCGCCTGATGGACGGTCCAGTCGGCTGCCAGCGTTTCGAACTGGCGGATCGCGCGCCGCGCCGCGTCGGCGGCGCCTTCGTCGTTGCTGAGCATCAGCCGGGGATAGATGTCGCGATCCTCGGTCGCCAGATGCTCGGCCAGATCGGCCCCCAGCGCCGTGAGGGCGCGATGGGCAGCGGCGGGATCGGCCGGCGCTGCGCAAATCCCGCTCAGTTGCTTGGCATGCTCCAGAATCGCCTGATGCTCCGCGATAAGACGCTCGAACGAATGCATCTGCCGATTTCCCATACGCCGCACGACTCGCAGTCTGAGCAAATATCAGGGGCCGGTTAACAAAGCTCGACGCTCGCGGGATGCCGCACGGACTTTCCCCTTACCGCGCCACGCCCTATGCGGCATCCTCGCTTGACGGCGGGCGTGACGGCTCTCCATCCTCGCGCGTACACGTAAGGGATTGATTGCCGCCTCATGCAGCTTGTCATCGTCGAATCGCCCGCCAAGGCGAAAACCATCGAGAAATATCTGGGCAAGGACTATCGCGTCCTGGCGTCCTACGGCCATGTCCGCGACCTGCCGCCCAAGGACGGATCGGTGAACCCCGACGACGGTTTCGCGATGGAGTGGGAGAATTACGCCGACAAGGCCAAGCAGCTGAAAGCGATCACCGACGAGGCGAAAAAGGCCGATCGCCTGATCCTCGCCACCGATCCCGATCGCGAGGGCGAGGCGATTTCGTGGCATGTCCAGGAAGTGCTCGCCAAGCGCAAGGCGCTGCCCAAGGACGTCGAGCGAGTCACCTTCAACGCGATCACCAAGGCGGCGGTGCTGTCGGCGATGGCGGCGCCGCGCCAGCTCGACACCGACCTGATCGACGCGTACCGGGCGCGCCGCGCGCTCGATTACCTCGTCGGCTTCACGCTGTCGCCGGTGCTATGGCGCAAGCTGCCCGGCGCGAAGTCGGCGGGGCGCGTGCAGTCGGTGGCGCTGCGCCTGATCGTCGAGCGCGAGCGCGAGATCGAGGCGTTCGTGCCGCAGGAATATTGGTCGGTGGCAGCGACGCTCGAACAGGACGGGCAGAGCTTTATCGCGCGGCTGTCGCGCTTCGACGGGCAAAAGGTCGATCGGCTGACGATCGGCGAGGAAGGCACCGCGCTGCGTGCCAAGGCCGCGGTCGAGGCCGGACGCTTCACCGTCGCCTCGGTCGAGACCAAGCCTGCCACCCGCAACCCGCCGCCGCCGTTCACCACCTCGACGCTGCAGCAGGAGGCCGCGCGCAAGCTCGGCTTTTCGGCCAGCCATACGATGCGGATCGCGCAGGCGCTCTACGAGGACGGCGCGATTACCTATATGCGCACCGACGGCGTCCAGATGGACCATTCCGCAATCAGCGACGCGCGCAAGGCGATCGCCGACCGCTATGACGGCGGCTATGTCCCCGACAAGCCGCGCCAGTACCAGACCAAGGCCAAGAATGCGCAGGAAGCGCACGAGGCGATCCGCCCGACCGATTTCACCCGGGACCGCGCCGGTTCCGGCGATCACGCGCGCCTCTACGACCTGGTGTTCAAGCGTGCGCTCGCCAGCCAGATGGCCTCGGCGCGGATGGAGCGGACTGCGGTCGAACTGGAAGACGGCACCGGCCAGCATGCGCTGCGTGCAACCGGTCAGGTGGTGCTGTTTCCCGGCTATCTGGCACTTTACGAGGAGGGGCGCGACGAAGAGGGCGACGAGGACAGCCGCCGCCTGCCGCTGCTGCGCGAGGGCGACGCGCCCGCCAAGCAGGGCGTTGCCGCCGAACAGCATTTCACGCAGCCGCCGCCGCGCTTTTCCGAGGCGTCGCTGGTCAAGCGGATGGAGGAATTGGGCATCGGCCGTCCGTCGACCTATGCGTCGATCATCCAGGTCATCAAGGACCGCGCCTATGTCCGCGTCGAAAAGAACCGCTTCTTTGCCGAGGAGAGCGGCCGGCTGCTGACCGCGTTTCTCGAGCGCTTCTTCCAGAAATACGTCAATTACGACTTCACCGCGGGCCTCGAAGAGGAGCTTGACGACGTGTCGGGCGGTCGCGCGCAGTGGCAGGGCGTGCTCGACCAGTTCTGGCGCGATTTCAAGCCGCGCACGACCGAGGTGATGGACTTTAAGCCCAGCGAGGTGACCGCCGAGCTCGACCAGTTCCTTGAACCCTATCTGTTTCCGGCCAGGGCCGATGGTTCCGACCCGCGGCTGTGTCCGAATTGCGGCGAAGGGCGGCTGGCACTGCGCGGCGGGCGTTTCGGCGCGTTCGTCGCGTGCTCCAACTATCCCGAATGCAAATACACCCGTCGCTTCGCGCAGCCCGGCGGCGGGGACGGCGACGATGCCGGGCCCGAGACGCTGGGCACCGACCCCGACACCGGGCTGCCGGTCGAGCGCAAGTCGGGACGCTTTGGGCCGTATATCCAGCTCGGCGACGGCAAGGACGCCAAGCGCGCTTCGATCCCCAAGGACTTGCCGGGCGATCTCGACCTCGAATGGGCGCTGAAGCTGCTCTCGCTACCACGCACGATCGGCACGCATCCGGAAAGCGGCGAGCCGATCACCGCGTCGATCGGCCGCTATGGCCCCTATCTCCAGCACGCCGGTAAATATGCCCGGCTGCAAGGCACTGCCGATGTGTTCGAAACCGGCATGAATGCAGCCGTGGTCAAGCTGGCCGAGGCTGCCGCCAATGGTGGGCGCCCGGCGCGCGGGGCGGCCCGCGAGCCGTTGAAGGTGTTCGGTGCGCATCCCGTCAGCGGCGCGGAGCTGAAGCTGATGGAGGGCCGCTACGGACCCTATATCACCGACGGCGAAACCAACGCGACCTTACCCAAGACCAGCGATCCGGCGACGCTGACGCTCGACGAGGCGGTCGCGCTGGTCGATGCCAAGGCGGCGGCGGGGCCGGCCAAGGGCAAGAAGAAGGTCGCGGCGAAGAAAAAGGCACCGGCCAAGAAGGCCGCTGCGAAGAAGGCGCCAGCGAAGAAAGCGGCGGCGAAAAAGCCGGCAGCGACAAAAACAGGCTGAACGCCCCACATCCGTCCGGCCGCCGCTAGATCCATTGCCGATCGTAGCGCGCGCCCATGCCGGTGAGCAGTTCGTACTGCGACATCCCGCTGGCTGCGGACGCATCGGGCAAGGCGAAGTCGATCGCGACCCAGTCGCCTTCGCCTATGGCGGGCGCCGCAGTGACGTCGATCGCCAGCAGGTCCATCGATACCCGTCCGATCACCGGCAGGCGGAGGTCGCTGATGCGCGCGGCACCGCGGTCGGAAAAACCCCGGAAATACCCGTCGGCATAGCCCAGGTTGAGGATCGCCACCGCGGTGTCGCGAGGCGCCGTCCAGGTCGCGCTATAGCCAACGGTCGCGCCTGCGGGCACCGTGCGGCGCTGGAGAACTTGCGCGTGCGGCGTCACCACCTGCCGGATCACACCCTCCAGCGCCGCGACCTGGACGCCGCCATAGAGCGACAGCCCCGGCCGCGTCAGATCGAACGCATAATGGTGGCCCAACGCAATTCCCGCCGAATTGGCGAGGCTGAGCCGGCGTGCACCAGTCTTGCCCGCGAGCCCCGCCAGAGCATCGCGCTGCCGTGCATTCATCGCGCGGTCCTCGTCGGCGCAGGCGAGGTGGCTCATCAGCGTCTCGATCGCCAGCCCGTCGAGCAGTCCGCTCGCGACATCCTCGATGCCGATGCCGAGCCGGTTCATGCCGGTATCGACCATCACGTCGCACGCGCCGCCATTGCCTCCGCGCCAGCGGGCGACCTGCGCGGGCGTGCTCAGCACCGGTCGTGCGGCGGGGTGCCTGGTCGCCATCGGCATGTCTTCGGCGCGCACGCCGTGCAGCACCGATATCGGCACGCCCAGATCGGCGATCGCCGCCGCCTCGGCCCAGGTTGCGACGAAGAAGTCGCTGCACCCGGCGTCGGCCAATGCCGCGACCACGGCGCGGGCGCCCAGCCCGTAGCCATCGGCCTTGACCGCCGCCCCGCACGCCGCGCGCCCGCTCAGCGCCGACAGCGCGCGCCAGTTGGCGACCAGCGCGGATCGATCGATGTGCAGGCGAAGCGGGGCAGGGACGGTCATCGCCGCGACCGGTAGCGATCCCGATGCGGCTGCGCCACCCCGGCGCGTCACTGCAGCTCCGGTGCCCCGCGCGTTTCCTTCAGGCCGATCAGGCACACCGCCAGCGCCAGCGCGACGACGGCCATCGTGTACCACAATCCGGCATAGGGATCGCCGGTCGACGCCACGATATACTGGCTGATGAAAGGCAGGAACCCGCCGAAATAGCCGGTGCCGACATGATAGGGGATCGACATCGAGCTGTAGCGGATGCGCGCCGGGAACATCTCGGTCAGCACGGCGGCGACCGGGCCATAGGTCATTCCCGACAGCAGGCTGAGCCCGACCACGGCGATCAGGATCAGCGCGATATTGCCCGGCGAGGGGATCACGCGGTCGAGCTTCCACCCCGCCGCCTCCAGCGCTGCGTCGAGCCCCTCCGGGCTCGGGTCCGCGACCGGGATGCCGCCGATCGACACCGCGACCGACGGCGCCTTGACCGTGGTGTACGCCACGCCCTTGCGCGAGAAGTGATCGAGCACCTGCCCGCACCCGTCGCTCTGGCGTGCGGCGAACGGTTCATAGCTGCACGCCGGTCCCGCCACGACGACCGGCGCACGGCGCGCCGATTCGGCGAGGCCAGGATTCGCTGCCGAACCGATCAGCCAGAATAGCGGGAACAGCAGCAGCAGCGTCAGGAAATAGCCCAGCACGATCGGCGGCTTGCGGCCGACCCTGTCCGACAGCCTGCCGAACAGCACGAACCAGATCAGCCCCATCAGCGCCCCGCCTCCGGTAAGCAGCTGCGCGGTGGTCTCCTCCACACGCATCGGCCCCTGCAGGAACGACAGCACCGAGAACATCGCGGTGTACCAGATCACCGTCAGTCCGCCGGCGATGCCGAACAGCGCCACCAGCAGCCGTTTCCAGTTGCCCGGATAGGTAAAGCTCTCGACGAAGGGGTTGCCGGCGGTCTGGCCTGCCGCCTTCATCGCCTTGAACACCGGGCTCTCGCTTAGCTTCAGCCGCATCCACAAGGACACGGCGAGCAAGATGATCGAGAACAGGAATGGAAACCGCCATCCCCAGTCCTGCCAGGCCGCGTCCGACATCGCTCCCTTGGTCGCCAGGACGACCGCGAGGCTCAGGATAAACCCGCCCGCCACGCTCGCCTGGATGAAGCTGGTGTGGAAGCCGCGCCGGGCGGGCGGCGAATGTTCGGCGACATAGATCGCCGCGCCGCCATATTCGCCGCCGAGCGCGAGGCCCTGCAGGATGCGCAGCGCGATGATGAGCGCGGGCGCAGCCACGCCGATCGCTGCCGCCGACGGCACCAGCCCGACGCCGGCGGTCGCGACTCCCATCAGCGTGATCGTGACGAGAAAGGTGTATTTACGCCCGAGCTTGTCGCCGAGATAGCCGAACAGGATCGCGCCGAGCGGCCGGAACCCGAACCCGACCGCGAACCCGGCCCAGGCGAGCAGCGCCTGCATGACTTCGGACCCGGCCGGAAAGAAGGTGCGCCCGATGATCCCGGATGCCGCCAGCGTGCCGTAGATGAAGAAGTCGTACCATTCGAACACCGTGCCCAGCGACGACGCGGTGATGACGAGGCGCATGTCCTTGGACGAAGGTTCGGCTGCCGGCGGGCCGTCAGTGTCGGTGATCGCGTCGATACTCGCCATTGCCCCTCCCAAGGCATTGTTTCCCTGTTGGTGTAGCCGCTGGGTCTGGCGCGGCAAGCCGCCTTACCGGTTGACCCAGATCAGATAGCAGCTCGATAGCACGATCCACGCGCCGTCGAGCGTCTTGAGCCGCAGCGATCCCAACCACAGCGCGATCGGGCGCGCGATGAACCCGCCGACCAGCGCGCCCGGCGCGGCGAGCGCGACGACTTCCCACGGCACCGTCCCCGCCTCGATATGCCAGACGGCGCCCATCAGGCACGACAGCGCCGACAGCACGGTGGCGGCGCCGGTCGACAGCAGGATCGGATAATGGCGGATGAACAGATAGAGCGCGACCATCTCGCCGATACCGACCGAGAACAGCGCGGTGATGAACCCGCCCACCGGTGCCATCGCCAGCAGCACGATCAGGTCGATGCGCTTGAGGCTGGGCTGTTCGGGCAGCTTGCGGTTTACCGTCCATGCCGTCGCGATCAGGGTCAGTCCCAGCAGGATCGAGAACGCCTTGAACGCGATCAGCACGTTGTGCGGCGCGAAATGGGCGAGACGCTGCGTCGCGAGCATCACGGGCGCCGAGATCGCGATCACCGCGCCGACGATCGTCCAGAAATCACGGATGCGGACGCGGACATGGTGGTCGTCGGCGGGCGGCAGCTGGGCGTGGACGCGCAATCCCCAGCGCAGCGACCCCATCGACATGCCGAAGCACTGGATCAGGAAGCTCGACGCGGTGATCGCGACCGGCGCGAGCGCGATCACGCCTTCGATGCGCAGGATGTTGAAGACAGGAATGAACACCACGCCGCCGCCCGTGCCCGACGTATTGGCGATGGTGGCGCCGAGCACGCCGATCGCGGGCATGAACCAGATCCGGCGCAGGACATCGCCGTCGATCGGCGCGAATGCCCATAATGCCGCATACATCGCCGCGAAACAGGCGATTCCTGCCCAGAATATCCGACCCGCCATCACCTGCCCCCCGCTGTGCCGCTACGCGCCGGGACGGGGTTGGGCAAGTCAGTCGAGATTGGGCCGCAGCCAGCGTTCGGCCTGCGCCACATCGACGCCGCGACGCCCCGCATATTCCTCCAGCTGGTCGCGCCCGATCCGCGCCACTCCGAAATAGGCAGCGTCCGGATGGCCGAAATAGAAACCGGACACCGCCGATGTCGGCCACATCGCGAAACTTTCGGTCAGCGTGAGGCCAGTATTGGTTTCGGCATCTAGCAGCTCGAACAGCATCGGCTTGGCACTGTGGTCGGGGCAGGCGGGATAGCCGGGCGCGGGGCGGATGCCGCGATACTGCTCGCGGATCAGCGCCTCGTTGGTCAGCTGCTCGCCCGCGGCATAGCCCCACAGCTCGGTGCGCACATGGCGGTGCAGCGCTTCGGCGAACGCCTCGGCAAAGCGGTCGGCGAGCGCCTTGAGCAGAATATCCTGATAATCGTCATGTTGCGCCTTGAACCGGGCGATATGGTCGTCGATGCCGTGAATGCCGACCGCGAACCCACCGATCCAATCGCCCGCGGGATCGACGAAGTCGGCCAGGCACATGTTGGCGCGCCCCTCACGCTTGGCGATCTGCTGGCGCAGGAAGGGGAAGCGCGTGGTTGCGCCGTCGGCATCGACAACCACGTCGTCGCCGTCGCGCCGGCACGACCACAGCCCGGCGACCCCGCGTGCGGTCAGCCACTTTTCGGCGATGATCGTGTCGAGCATCGCCTGAGCATCGGCGAACAGCGACCGCGCGCTCTCACCGACCACGTCGTCGTCGAGGATCGCGGGATAATTGCCCGCCAGCTCCCATGAGCGGAAGAACGGCGTCCAGTCGATCAGCTCGCGAAGCTCGGCCAGGTCCCAGTCGTCGAACACGTGCAGTCCCGGCTGCTTCGGCGCGTCGGGCTTGAGCGCGAAGTCGGCCGCGAAGCCGTTGGCGCGCGCCGCCTCGATCGGGATCAGTTCGCTCTGGCCCTTGTTCGCGCGCGCGATCCGCACCGCTTCATATTCGTCAGCGATCTTGCTCACATACGCGTCGCGCTGGGTATCGCTGACCAGCGTCGTCGCCACCCCGACCGCGCGGCTGGCATCGAGCACGTGGACGATCGGACCGTCATAGGCGGGCGAGATGCGCAGCGCGGTGTGGACCTTCGACGTCGTCGCGCCGCCGATCAGCAGCGGCATCGTCATCTTCGCGCGCTTCATCTCCTCGGCGACCGTCACCATCTCGTCGAGGCTGGGGGTGATGAGGCCCGACAGCCCGATCATGTCGGCGTCATTCTCGTTCGCCGCGGCGATGATCTTCGACCACGGCACCATCACGCCCAGATCGACCACCTCGAACCCGTTGCACTGGAGCACGACGCCGACGATGTTCTTGCCGATGTCATGGACGTCGCCCTTGACGGTCGCCATGATGACCTTGCCCTTGCCCTTGGCGCCCGGCTCCTTGGCGGCCTCGATATAGGGGAGAAGGTGCGCGACTGCCTTCTTCATCACCCGCGCCGACTTGACGACCTGCGGCAGGAACATCTTGCCGCTGCCGAACAGGTCGCCGACGACGTTCATGCCGTCCATCAACGGGCCCTCGATCACCTCGATCGGGCGCGCATATTGCAGCCGGGCTTCCTCGGTATCCTCGACGACATGCAGGTCGATGCCCTTGACCAGCGCGTGTTCCAGCCGCTTGGTCACGTCCCATCCGCGCCATTCGGCCGCGGCCTTTTCCGCGACGACATCGGTGCCCTTGAACGTCTCGGCAAGCGCGATCAGGCGTTCGGTCGCGTCGGGATCGCGGTTGAGGATGACGTCCTCGCATGCGGTGCGCAGCTTGGCGTCGATCTGGTCGTAGATGTCGAGCTGCCCGGCATTGACGATCGCCATGTCGAGCCCGGCGGGGATCGCGTGATACAGGAAGACGCTGTGCATCGCCTTGCGCACCGGCTCGTTGCCGCGAAAGCTGAACGACAGGTTCGATAGCCCGCCCGAGATATGGACGTGCGGGCAGCGTGCCTTGATCTCCCGGCACGCTTCGATGAAGTCCACCCCGTAATTATTGTGCTCCTCGATCCCGGTCGCGACCGCGAAGATGTTGGGATCGAAGATGATGTCCTCGGGCGGAAAGCCGATGCCGACGAGCAACTTGTAGGCGCGTTCGCAGATTTCGACCTTGCGCGCCTGGGTGTCGGCCTGGCCAACCTCGTCGAACGCCATCACCACGACGGCGGCGCCATAGGCCATGCACTTGCGCGCCTGTTCGAGGAACTGGTCCTCGCCTTCCTTCATGCTGATCGAATTGACGATCGGCTTGCCCGACACGCATTTCAGCCCGGCCTCGATCACCGACCATTTCGAGCTGTCGACCATCACCGGCACCCGCGCGATGTCGGGTTCGGCCTGGATCAGCTTGAGAAAGGTCGTCATCGCGTGATGCGCGTCGAGCAGCCCTTCGTCCATGTTGACGTCGATCACCTGCGCACCGCTCTCTACCTGCTGGCGGGCGACCTCGACCGCGGCGGCATAGTCGTCGGCCATCACCAGCTTCTTGAAGCGGGCCGATCCGGTGACGTTGGTGCGCTCGCCGATATTGACGAACTGGGCGGTAGTCTGATTCACTAGGATTCCGTTCGTGGTAAGTAAGGTGGATGGGGCGTCACGCCGCCATCGTGAACGGCTCCAGCCCGGCCAGTCGCGTTACCACCGGCGGCTTTGGCAGCGCCCGCGGCGGCAATCCGCGCACGGCATCGGCGATCGCCTTGATATGCGCCGGCGTCGAACCGCAACAGCCGCCGAGGATGTTGATCTGTCCTGCATCCGCCCATTCCTTGACCAGTCCGGCGGTCGTCGCCGGCATCTCGTCATATTCGCCCAGTTCGTTGGGAAGGCCTGCGTTGGGATAGACCATGATCAGCGTATCTGCCGCAGCCGACAGCGTGCGCACATGCGGACGCAGCTGTTCCGCGCCGAACGAGCAATTGAGCCCGATCGTCAGCGGCCGGGCGTGACGCACCGCGCACCAGAACGCCTCGACCGTGTGCCCCGACAGGTTGCGCCCCGACAGATCGGTCAGCGTCATCGACAACATGATCGGCACGTCGCGGCCAAGATCATCTGCGGCCTCGATCGCGGCCATGATCCCGGCCTTGGCATTCAGGGTGTCGAACACCGTCTCGATCAGGATGAAGTCGGCGCCGCCCTCTAGCAGCGCGTCGATCTGTTCGCGGTACACGTCCTTGAGCGTATCGAAGTCGATCTCGCGAAACCCGGGATCGTTGACGTCGGGCGACAGCGACAGCGTCTTATTGGTCGGCCCGATCGCACCGGCGACGAAGCGCGGGCGCCCATCCTTCGCCGCATATTCGTCGGCGCAACCGCGCGCGATCCGCGCCGATGCGATGTTGATCTCGCGCACCAGGCCCTCCGCGCCGTAATCGGCTTGGCTGATCTTGTTGGCGCTGAAGGTGTTGGTCGATACGATGTCGGACCCCGCATCCAGATAGGCGCGGGTGATCGCTTCCGGCACCTCCGGCTTCGTCAGCGCGAGGATGTCGTTATTGCCCTTCTGGTCATGGCCCAGGCCAAGATCGCCGGCATAGTCGGCCTCAGACAGCTTCCAGTTCTGGATTTCGGTCCCGAACGCGCCGTCGGTGACGAGGATGCGCTGGGCTGCCTGGGCGAGCAGATGTTCGCGTGGGGTCATCTTAGAAAATCCTCAGGCCGCCACGCGCCCTGCCGCCGCCTTGGGCCGCAGCCCCAGCATATGGCAGATCGCGTAGCTCAGTTCGGCGCGGTTAAGCGTGTAGAAGTGAAGGTGCCGGACGCCGCCCGCATACAGCTTGCGGCTGAGTTCGGCGGCCAGCGTCGCCGCGACCAGCTGGCGGGCGGCGGGAAGCGCATCGAGACCCTCGAACAGCCGCCCCATCCAGTCCGGAACGTCGGTGCCGCACAGCTTCGACATGCGCTGGACTGCGGCGAAATTGGTCACGGGCATGATGCCGGGGACGAGATCGGCGTCGATCCCGGCAGCGGCGGCCGCGTCGCGGAAGCGAAAGAACGTCTCGGGCTCGAAGAAAAACTGCGTGATCGCGCGGGTCGCCCCGGCGTCGATCTTGGCCTTGAGGTTGTCGAGGTCGGTGGTCACGTCGCCCGAATCGGGGTGGCATTCGGGATAGGCGGCGACCGAGATCTCGAACGGGTGCAGCCTTCGCAGCCCCGCGACCAGCGCGGCGGCGTTGGCATAGCCGTCGGCATGCGCCTCGAACCTCGCGCCAGGCGTCGGCATGTCGCCGCGCAACGCGACGATGTGGCGCACGCCTGCGGCCCAATATTCCTCCGCCACCGCATCGATCTCGCTGCGGGTCGCCTCGACGCAGGTCAGATGCGCCGCGGCCGAAATTGCGGTCTCGCGCGCGATCCGGGCCACGGTGGCGTGGGTGCGCTCGCGCGTCGAGCCGCCCGCGCCGTACGTGACCGACACGAAGCTCGGCTCGAGCGGCTCCAGCATCCGCACCGCGTCCCACAGGGTCGCTTCCATCTTCTCGGTCTTGGGCGGAAAATATTCGAACGACACGCGGCAATCGCCTGCGACGTCGGCGAACAACGGCGCGGCGAGCGCCACGGCGCTGTCGTCGTCGGGTCGCACGCGCCGCGCCTCTTCGAGCTGTCCCAGCGATAGCGTCATGCCGCCTGTACCTCCAGCTTGGGCGGCGCGCTGCTGCGCGCCAGCCATAGTTTCACCGTCAGTTCGCCGCCTTCGAGCGTGTCGATCGACACCGGGGCGAGATTGTGCTGGTCGAACCAGCCCTGAATCTGGTCGTCCGAGAAGCCCAGCCGCGCATGTGCGTTCCGGCTGCGCAATTCCTCGCGCTCATGCGGCGCGAAATCGGCGATCAGCAGCCGTCCGCCGGGTCGCAGCACGCGTGCCGCCTCGGCGATCGCGGCGCCGGGCTGCTGCGCGAAATGCAGGACATGGTGCAGGATCGCGACATCGGCAGCGCCGCTTCCCATCGGCAGCGCGTAGAGATCTGCCTGGCGCAACTCGGCATGCGTCAATCCCTGTTCGGCGAGCTTGGCGCGCGCCAGCCGCAGCATTTCCGAACTGCGATCGATCCCCAGCGCGCGGGTCGCGCGCGGTGCGAATAATTCCAGCATCCGGCCGGTGCCGGTACCGATGTCGATCAATTGCGCGATCGGCTGGCCGCCGATCACCCGCAGCATCGCCTGTTCGACTTCGCTCTCGGCGATATGCAGCGACCGGATCGCATCCCATTCGTCGGCGTGCTGCTGAAACCAGTCGGCCGCAGCCGCGGCGCGATCGGCGCGCACAGCCGACAGCCGGGCGGTATCTGCGGTCGCCCAGGGATCGGGTGCATCGGCCTGCCAGCGATCGAGCGCCGCCAGCACCGGCTCAACGCGATCGGGCACGCCGAGCGCCACGAACACCCAGCTGCCTTCCTTGCGGCGCTCGGCAAGGCCGGCATCGCACAGGATCTTGACGTGACGGCTCACCCGCGGCTGGCTCTGACCCAACACCTGCGCGAGTTCACCGACCGAAAGCTCCATCGACCGCAGCAACGCGACGATGCGCAGGCGCGTCGCATCCGCAAGCGCGCTGAAGATCTCGGTCGCATCAGAGGGGGCGGTGGATGTCGAGGACTGCATTGGATCAAGATATAAAGATATCTTTATATGAGGTCAATGCGATTGCCATGCGTCGCAAATATGCTTGCGCTACCGGGTTTGATGACTAGCTTCTCGGGTCGCGTCGGCATTGGCCGGCGTGTGTGGATTAACGGGGTGAAGGAAACATCATGAAGAAATCAATCCTGCTGCCGTTCGCCGTCGCCGCCGCGTTCGGCCTCGCTGCCTGCTCGGAGAATGCGCAGAACGAGACCGGTGAAGCCGCCGACGCGATCGCTGCCGACACCAACGCCGCGGTCAGCGAAGCCGCCTCCGACGTCGAAGCCGCGACCGACAGCGCGCTTGGCGAGGCCGAGCAGGCCGCCGACCAGCTCGGCCAGTCGACCGAGAATGCGGTCGAGGGCACCGATGAGGCCGTCGGCGGCGCGATGCAGGAAGCGGGTCAGGAACTGCAGGAAGGCGGCCGCGACGTCGCCGACTGATTTTCCTCTACCCTAGCGCAGCGGGTCGCCTTCCGGCATGGAAGCGCGGCCCGTTGTCGTTTCAGGACCCCGTCATGCGCCTCACGCCGATCCTCGCCGTCCTCTTGCTTGCGGGATGCGGCTCCGACGACGAACTCGCGCCGGGCGGCGTGACCGAAAGCGAGGCCCGCGTGCTCAACGATGCCGCCGCGATGCTCGACGCCAATGCGACCATGCCCGAGGCGGTCGGAATCGAAAATGTGGCGGACTGAGCGGCGTCAGCTTCCGCCGATCGCCAGCGGTCCGAGATCGCCCAGGCCCACCGTTCCGCCCGCCATCGCCAGCATCCGATCAAGCGACGTGCGCGCCTTGAGACGCAGTCCCTCCTCGATCTCGATGCGCGGTTCGAGGTCGCGTAGCGCCACGTACAGCTTTTCGATCGTGTTGAGCGCCATGTACGGACAGATGTTGCAGTTGCAGTTGCCGTCGGCGCCCGGCGCGCCGATGAAGTTCTTTTCCGGCACCGCCTTTTCCATCTGGTGGATGATATGCGGTTCGGTCGCGACGATCATCGTGTCGCCGGGAAAGCTCTTGGCGAAATCAAGGATTCCGCTGGTCGAGCCGACATAATCGGCGTGGTCGAGCACGTGCGGCGGGCATTCGGGATGCGCGGCCACCGGCGCGCCGGGATGCTGCGCCTTGAGCTTCAACAGCTCGGTTTCGCTGAACGCCTCATGGACGATGCACACGCCGGGCCACAGCAGCATGTCGCGGCCCATCTTGCGGTTGATATATCCGCCGAGATGCTTGTCGGGGCCGAAGATGATCTTCTGGTCATGCGGGATCTGGCTGAGGATCTTCTCGGCCGACGACGATGTGACGATGATGTCCGACAGCGCCTTCACCGCCGCCGAGCAGTTGATGTAGGTCAGCGCGATGTGGTCCGGATGCTGCGCGCGGAACGCGGCGAACTGGTCGGGCGGGCAGCTGTCCTCGAGGCTGCAGCCGGCGTCCATGTCGGGCAGCACGACGATCTTGTCGGGCGACAGGATCTTGGCGGTCTCCGCCATGAAGCGCACGCCGCAGAACGCAATGACGTCGGCATCGGTTTCCGCCGCCTTGCGGCTGAGGTCGAGGCTGTCTCCGACGAAATCGGCAAGGTCCTGGATTTCGGGCTTCTGGTAGTAATGCGCCAGGATGACGGCGTTGCGCTCGGTGCGCAACCGATCGATCTCCGCGAGGAGGTCGATGCCCGAAAGGCTGCCGCCGATGCCACCACGTGCGTCCATATACCTGTTCCCTACGATCGTCTTGCCGCTAGATAGCGATCCTGGCCCGCGTTGCTAGCGCGCGTTGCCGACCACGTCCGCCGGCGCGCGCGACACGTCCCAGCGTTCGCGGCTGCGCGACGGGCGCTCGGCGGGAAACGTCACCACCACCCGCGCGTCGCCATAACCGAGCGTGCCCAGCGGTGCGCCCAGCAGCGAGGCCAGCGCGCGCCGCCCGTTCTCGCGCGCCTGCGCCAGGCGCTGGGGTGAGGCGGCTTCCGACCGCGCCTTGGCCTGCGCCGCCTGTGAGGTGCGCTGGCTCAGCTGCTCGCCCGCCTCGCGCGTGACGAACACGCCCTTGGTGCGCACCAATGTGCGCGCGCTTTCGTCGACATTGGGCTTCGCCACGGTGACGTCGGGCGCGTTGACGATCAGCGTGCGCGACGCTTCGACCCATTCCAGGTCGTCGGCGCCGATCGCCGAGGCATCGATGAAATAATCGACCGAGAACGGCGCCTTGACCACCTGGTCCGAGCGTAACATGCCGAAGCCGCGGACGTCGCTGGCGACGCTCTGGATCGTCCCCGACAGCTCCGCGACCTTGAGCGCGCTCGCCCCCGACAGCCGCGCGGCGACCACTTGCGTGACCGCCTCGCCCGTTTCGGGTTCGGGAGTGACGACATATTCCTCGGTATAGCGCTGATAGAGCGCGAACGCGGCGAGGCAGACGGCGATGGTGATCGCGACCGCGACCAGCGTCTGGATCAGCGACCGGTTCATCCTGCCTGCCATAGCCCCTCCGAGCGCCGTTCTGCCAGCCCGCGCCGCGCCAAATCGATCAGATGGGCCAGCACCGATCGCTCGGCCGCTGGCACCAGGCGCGGATCGAGCCCGACATACATCCTTGCGACCAGATCGGCGACGCTCGCCTCCCCGGTGGCGAGCAGCCGGACGATCTGACCCTCGCGCTGCTTGCGATGGCCGAGCATGCTGCGCGCCAGCCGCTGCGGATTGTCGCGCACCGCTTCGCCATGCCCTGGATAGTAGACCGCGTCGTCGCGGCCGATCAGCGTGTCGAGGCTGGTCATGTACGCGCCCATGTCGCCGTCGGGCGGCGAGACGATGCTGGTCGACCAGCCCATGACGTGATCGCCGGTGAACAGCGCGGCCTCCTGCGGCAGCGCAAAGGCGAGGTGGTTCGAAGTGTGTCCGGGCGTCGCCACCGCTTCCAGCGTCCAGCCATCGCCCTCCAATCCATCACCGTCGCCCAGGATCCGGTCGGGAACATAGTCGAAATCGAACGCCGCGTCGGACCGCGTTTCGGGATCACCCAGCGCCAGCGGCGCGCAGCCGATGATCGGCGCGCCCGTCGCGGCCGTGAGCGCACGGCTGAGCGGGCTGTGGTCGCGGTGGGTATGCGTGCAGACGATCGCGACCGTCTCGCGCCCGTCGATCGCGGCGAGCAGCGCTTCCAGATGCGCTGGGTCGTCGGGTCCGGGATCGATCACCGCCACGCGTCGGTCGCCGACCAGATGCGTCTGCGTTCCGGTGTACGTGTAGGGCGACGGGTTGGGGGCCAGCACCCGGGTGACGAGGGGGCTCAGGAGGACCGCCTGCCCGGTGGGCGCTTCGTTCATAACGGATGAAATGGCGGGCGATCGCACGATGCGCAAGGCGGGGCCGGCCCGAAGGAGAAGGCCAGCCCCGCGCTCACCGGACTGCACGGCGGGTAGCCCGCCTACGCCGTCCGCTCCTCCCCAGGAGTCAGTCGATGCCTTCGGCTTCGATCTCGGCGATCGCCTCGTCGAGCCCTGCCAGCGCTTCTGCGCGATCTTCGGGGCTCAGGCTGGCTTCGTTCTCGATCGTGGTGCGCGCCATCGCGATGCTCGCCCTGGCGCTGGCGAGTGCGGTCGCTTTGGTCGCCTCCGCGAATTTGGCATGCTGCATCGCCATTGCCGTCGCCTGTTCGACCTGCGCCTCGATGCGATCGGTACAGATCACCATCCGCTTCTTGCCGCCGGCACCCTGTTCGTGGATGACGTGCTGGCTACCGGCGCCGCATGTACGCTCCTCGACGTCGGGGACGTTTTCCAGCGCGCGCAGCTCGGCCAGCTCGCCCGGACCCGGCTGGATCGGGGGCTGCGGGGGCGCGATGGCAAGGTCATCGACCGGTGCAGGCGGGGCGGGCGACGCAGCCGGCGCCGCGTCCTGCGCCGCATTTGGGGCGATCGGCGGGAGCGGCGGCAATGGCAGCTTGATATCGTCGAGCTTGACGCCGATCGAGCCTTCGACACGGTCGCGGAAGGTTTCCGCGGCGTGCGTCCCCGATGCGGTAAGTCCCAATGCGGCAAGCGTCAGTGCAGCGACGCCTGCGGTTCCTCCCGCCATCTGGCCACGCGACGCGCGGCGGTGCTTTGTCAGCATCTTCAACCTCCCTTTGATCTCGTTGATGGTGTGCAGATGGCACGCGGCGGAGACCGCGCCGCCATGCGCCGATTTGACGATGGCGCGGCCATAGGCGTGGCGCAGCGCCGCCGGGCGATTGCCGAGCACGAGCGCGTCGCACGCCATTTCCTGATCGGCGCGGAATGCCCGGAATGCGCGCCACGCGATCGGATTGAACCAGTGCAGCCCGAGCATCGCCAGCGCGATCCAGTTGGCGATCAGGTCGCCGCGGGCGTGGTGGCCGAGTTCGTGCGCCAGCGCCAGGTCGCGCTCGGCTTCGTCGTAGCGTTCGGCAAAGTCGCTTGGAAAGGCGACATGCTTGCGCCAGATGCCGAACGCCATCGGCCCTGCCGCGGCGTCGCTCTCGACCACCGCGACGCGGCCGCCGGCAACCCGGTAGCTGCCCTGCGCCTGCGCCCGGATGCGGCGGCAGAAGCGAATGTACGACACCAGGTGCCAGCCGACAAAGCCAAGCGCGCCGATCACCCACAGGCCGATCACGATCGCGGGGACGTCGCTCATCCCCCATCCTTGCGGCACTGCCGGAATCGTTGCGACCGGCACGCCCAGCGAGATCGTGCCGGGCGGAATGGCGGCGCCGATGGGCGCGATCTCGGTCAGCCGCACCGTTTCGGGCAGCGGCGGAAGCAGCATGCGCAGCGCGGGAATCGCCCATAGCGCATAGGCCATTGCCGGTCCGAACGCCCGCCGCACCGGCGCGCGCAGCGCCAGCACCACCAGCATCAGCACGCTCGACGCGACCAGCGTCTCGACTGCCCAGCCGATCATTGCTTGAGGTCCTTGAGCAGCGCCTCAATCTCGGCGATGTCCTCGCCGGTCAGCGCGTCGCGCTCGGCGAGATGTGCGACCAGCGGCGTCAGCTTGCCGCCGAACAGCCGGTCGATCAGGCGCTGGGATTCGCCGACGACATATTCGCCGCGTTCGATCAGCGGGCGATACAGATAGCGGCGCCCATCGGCCTCGTGCGCTATGACGTTCTTGGCGAGCAGCCGCCCGATCAGCGTCTTGACGGTATTGGCGCTCCAATCGCGTTCGGCGGGGATGCGTTCGACCACGTCCTGGGCGGTGAGCGGGCTTTGCTCCCACAACACCTCCATCACGGCATGCTCGGCATCGCTGATACGTTCGGGCATCGACTCGCTCTCCTGGACTACGACTGTAGTCGCACTGATTACGAGTGTAGTCAATAGCGTTTCCCTGCGCCACGCAAGCTGCCATTTTCGTCGGAATATTTTACAGCCGTCGGTGCGTGGCCGCGACGCCGATAGAGAAAACGCACCTGTTCGCGCGTGTTCCGGAAAATGGCACGATCAGTGCATCGCTACGAATACCCCGAGCGCGTTGCGCTTCGTAGGGCGGGTTGCCAGCTAGCTTTCCGGTCTCGCGGCGACCCGCCCTCACCCGGCCACCACGTCCCCCACCGCCCGTTTGCGCCGGAACCAGCGTCCGCCGCGGCCGTCCCGGCGCGCCCGAGCATTGGCGATCGCCTGCGGATAGAGTTCCCCCAGCAGCCGGTCGAAGGTTTGCCTCCAGCCGAAGCGTTCGACGACCATCGCCCGCGCCGCGGCGCCGATTGCGGCGTGGTCGGCGCGCCACAGCCGTTCGACATTGGCAGCCATCGCCGCGGTGTCATCGACTGGTCCGAGCAGACCCAGGCCCGGCGGCACGCGGTCGGGCATCGCTCCGCTGGCGACACCGACCACCGGTAGCCCGCTCGCCTGCGCTTCGAGCACCGAGATTCCAAACGTCTCGTCAGCCATCGCCGACACGTACAGGTCGCTCGACGCCAGTGCCCGGGCGAGCTCGGCGCGATCATTCTCGAAGCCGGGAAACGCGATCGCCAGATTGTCGGCGCGCGCCTCCGCGACCAGCGGCTCGCGCAGCTTGCCGTCACCGATCAACACCATCGCGGCGCCCAGCTCGGGCGGCAGTGCCCGAAACATCGCCAGCAGACGATCGGCGCGCTTTTCGTGGTCGAGGCGCCCGGCATAGACCAGCAGCGGACCGTCGCCCGCGAGCCCCAGCTGCGCGCGATAGCCGGGATCGCGCCGCGTCGGCGAGAACAGTTCGGCATCGACGCCGAGCGGCAGCACCGCCGTCTGGTCGATCCCGCGCCGGGCCAGCGCCTCGCGCGCATCCTCGCCGAGCGTGTAGACGAGGTCGAACTCGCGATAGGTGATTTCGGCATAGCCGTAGCTCAGCCAGCGCAGCGCTCGCCCGGCGGTGGTGCCGAACAGGTCGCGCCCGACGCGATAGACATGCGCATTGGGAAAATCGGTGCGATAGCCCGCGACCAGCACGGTGTCGGGAAAGGCGCGGCGGTGCTGGATCGCGGTCCAGGGCAGCACCCACGGGCACAGCGATTCAATCACGTCGGGGCGATGTTGCTCGAGCAGGGCGCGAACCGCCCTGGTGCGCAGGATGAACCGGTAATTGGGGCTGCCGCGCACCGGGTCGGCACCAACCTCCGCAAAGATGTGTCGCCCTTTGACCGTCACCTTGTCGTACGGGCCGGGCACGATCTGGAGCAGGCTATGCGGCGTATGCGCCAGCACATGGTCGCGCTTCTCGCGCAGATAGGTGCTGATGCCGCCGCCGCCATGCGGAGAATAGCTCTGCGTCAGATCGCAGAGCAGCTTCGGGGCCATGTCGCGTACGGCGAACCCATCGTCCGCCGCGGCACTCGATCGCAGCAACATCGCCAAACCTCTCGAACGCAGCGCGCGATCAGGCGGCAGCGACGCCCTTTTCCGACATCAAGGTGCCGAGCTCACCGCTTTCGTACATCTCCATCATGATGTCCGATCCGCCGACGAATTCGCCCTTTACGTAAAGCTGCGGGATGGTGGGCCAGTCGGAGAATGCCTTGATCCCCTGGCGCACCTCTTGATCCTGAAGCACGTCGACGCTTTCGAACGCGACACCGAGATGGTTGAGGATGGCGATCGCGCGGCTCGAAAAGCCGCATTGTGGAAACAGCGGGCTGCCCTTCATGAACAGCAGCACATCGTTGCTGTCGACCAGTTGTTGAAGGCGGTGCTGGGTGTCGTCGGTCATCGTCTCTACTCCTGAACAGGCATTTCGGCAGCGGGGACGGCCGTAGTCAGTTGCAGCGCGTGCAGCACGCCGCCCATACGATCGCCCAATGCGGCATAGACCGCGCGCTGCTGCTGCAGGCGCGATAGCCCGCGAAACCCCTCGCTGGTCACGCGCGCGGCATAATGGTCGCCATCGCCGGCAAGATCGGTGATCTCGACCACCGCATCGGGAATCGCCTCGCGGATCAGCGCTTCGATTTGGTCGGCCGCCATTGCCATGGGATCAGCGTGCCTCGAGCATCTGGCGGCGCGCCTCGACCATTTGCTCGTCGAGCGCGCGGCGCACTTCGGCTTCGTCGGTATCGATGCCGGCAGCAGTCAGGTCGCCGACCAGCTTGCGGATCACGTCCTCGTCGCCGGCTTCCTCGAAATCGGCCTGGACGACCGCCTTGGCATAGGCATCGGTCTCTTCGGGTGTCAGCCCCATCCGCGCCGCAGCCCATCCCCCGAGCAAGCGATTGCGCCGCGCGATGACCCGGAACGCCATCTCCTCGTCGCGCGCATATTTCGCCTCGAACGCCTTCTCGCGATCGTCGAAACTGGTCATCGGCCCTGATCCCCTTGATATCCTGAGCGTCAGATAGGGCGCGGGCCGGAGCGGCGCAACGGGCGGGTCAGCCGCCGATGCGCACCACCAGCTTGCCGATCGCACCGCGTGCCGCCATCTTCGCGATCGCCGCGCCGCCCTGCTCCAGCGGGAAGGTCTCGGTGACGCGCGGCGCGATGCTGCCGTCCGCCCACAGCGCGAACAGCCGCTCGACATGCGCTGCGTTCGCCTTCGGGTCGCGCGCCGCGAACGCGCCCCAGAACACGCCGCATACGTCGCAGCTCTTGAGCAGCGTCAGGTTGAGCGGCAATCGGGGAATGCCCGCCGGGAACCCGACCACCAGATAGCGCCCCTCCCAGCCGATCGAGCGCAGCGCCGGTTCGGCATAGTCGCCGCCGACCGGATCGTAGATCACGTCATATCCATCCGCGCCGCCCGCCGCCTTGAACGCCTGTGCCAGCGCCTTGGACTGATCCTTGTCGAACGGTGCGCGGCCATAGACGATCGCCTCGTCCGCCCCCGCCTCGCGCACTGCGGCTGCCTTCTCCTCCGACGACACCGCGCCGACGACGCGTGCGCCCAGCGCCTTGCCGAGTTCGACTGCCGCCAGCCCGACCCCGCCCGCAGCGCCGAGCACCAGCAACGTCTCCCCGGCGGCGAGCCGTCCGCGATCGAGCAGCGCGTGGATGGTCGTGGCATAGGTCAGGAGCAGCGCCGATCCCTCCTCGAAACTGCGTCCTTCGGGCAGGCGGAACAGCCGCGCGGCCGGGATCGAAACCTTCTCGCTCATCCCGCCATGTCCGGTGGTGGCGAGGACGCGGTCGCCCGGTGCCCACCCGGTGACATCGGGCCCGACGCTCTCGATCACGCCGGCGATCTCGCTGCCCGGCGCGAACGGCCGGGGCGGTTTGAACTGATAGCGATCCTCGATGATCAGCACGTCGGGATAGTTGACCGAACAGGCGCGGATGGCGACGACGACCTCTCCCGAACCGGCGACGGGATCGGCCATATCGGCCAGTTCCAGTGTTTCAGGTCCGCCCGGCGCCCTCGACAGCAATGCCTTCATTCCGGCTCTCCCGCTTGAGCCACGGGCGATACAGGTCGGCCGCGGCTTCGAATTTCGAAATCGCGGTATCCTTTGCCAGCGTCAGGCCGACTTCGTCCAGTCCCTCGATCAGGCAGCGGCGGCGGAAGGGGTCGAGTTCGAAGCCGAACCGGTCCTGGAACGGCGTCGTCACGGTCATGCTGTCGAGATCGATGCTCACCGGATGCTCGCGCGCGACCGCGATCAGTCGGTCGATCGCATCTTGCGGCAGCACCACGGGGATGATCCCGTTCTTGATGGCGTTTCCAGAAAAAATGTCGGAAAAGCTCGGTGCGATCACGGCGCGCACGCCCATGTCGGCCAGTGCCCAGGCAGCATGCTCGCGGCTCGATCCGCAGCCGAAATTCTCCCCCGCGATCAGGATCGGCGCGCCTGCGTAGCGCGGATCGTCGAACAGGTTGCCGGGTTCGGCGCGGACCGTTTCGAATGCGCCGCGGCCAAGTCCGCTGCGCGTGATCGTCTTGAGCCAATGCGCCGGGATGACGATGTCGGTATCGACGTTCTTGGCGCCCCACGGATAGGCGCGACCATCGACGCGCGTGACCGGGCGCATCACTCAAGGCTTGCGGGGAAGGGGGGAAGCGCCGCCATGTCGCGTGGGTCATGCTGGATAACGACCCGCGCGCCCAGCGCGCGGGCAATCCCCTCGAACCGGTCGTGCGACGCGAGCGTGTCGGTGCGATCGACGTTGAACGTCGGCACGCCGCCGACCTCTCGATTTTCGCGGAAATGGAACTGGTCGCCCGAAATCAGCACCGGTCCTGCATCTGGCAGCCGCACCAGCAGCGCGCTGTGCCCGGGGGTGTGCCCAGGCATCGCCAGCATCACCGCGCTGCCGTCGCCGAAAATGTCCCTGTCACCCTCGACCGGCGTCACTGCGCCGCCGGCAAGCCAGGGCGCCAGCTGGTCGCGTTGCGGATCGCCGCGCTTGAAGCTACGCACGCGATCCCAGTCGGCCTTGCCGATCAACAGCTCCGCCTTGGGAAAATCGGCGGCGCCGCCGGTGTGGTCGGCATGATAATGGCTGATCCCGACATGGGTGACGTCGGCCGGGGCCAGTCCCAGCGCCGCCAGCCGCTCGGCGATGCGCGTCGTCAGCGTCATGCCGTCCTGCGGCTCGCGCTGGATCGCCGGGGAAAGCCCGGTATCCCACAGCAGCACCCCCTTGGAATGACGGATCAGGAAACATCCGGCGATCAGTTCGCGGCGCTCGCCAGCGAAGCGCATCGTATCCGAAAAGCGGCCGAGGTCGGGCTGCACCAGCGTTCCGCACTCGAACGCGGTCAGCGTCGGCCCGCTCGGCGCTTCGGCTTGCTGCGCACCGACAGGCGTCGCCGCCATCGCCAGCAGGGCCAGCATGTTCCGCAGACGCTTCATCGATGCGCTTCCCTGTAGCTTGATATTCGGCCGGTTACCCGGCGGCGGGCGCTGGCGGCGCTGCGACCGCTGCGCTCCCCGCCTTGGTCGTTCCCGCATAGGCAGCGGCCAACCCGGCCAGAACGGTTCCCACCATCAACATCATCATAGCACGCTTCATACCAACCAACCCCCAATCAGCCCGCGCCCATCAGGTCCCTGACGTCGGTGAGCCGTCCCGTCACCGCAGCGGCTGCAGCCATCGCCGGTGACACCAGATGCGTCCGCGCACCCGGGCCCTGCCTCCCTACGAAATTTCGATTCGAAGTGGAAGCGCAGCGTTCGCCGGGCGGCACCTTGTCCGGATTCATCGCCAGACACATCGAACAGCCCGGTTCGCGCCATTCGAAGCCAGCCTCGACAAAGACGCGGTCGAGCCCCTCCGCTTCGGCCTGGCGCTTGACCAGCCCCGACCCCGGCACGATCAGCGCCTGGCGGATGCCGCCCGCGACATGGCGTCCGCGCACCACCGCCGCCGCGGCGCGCAGATCCTCGATCCGGCTGTTGGTGCACGATCCGATGAAGATGTGCTCGACGGCGATGTCCTGCATCCGCATGCCCGGGACGAGGCCCATATAGGCAAGCGACTTGCGCGCCGCGGCCTGTTTCGATGGATCGGCGAACTGGTCGGGATCGGGAACCGATCCCGTGATGGCGACCACATCCTCGGGGCTGGTGCCCCAGGTCAGCGACGGCGCGATATCGGTCGCGTCGAGCCGGACCGTCCGGTCGTACGTCGCGCCGGGATCGCTCGGCAGCGTGCGCCAATAGTCGACCGCGCGCCGCCAATCCGCGCCGCCGGGCGCCATCGGCCGTCCTTCGAGATAAGCAAAGGTCGTCTCGTCCGGCGCGATCAGCCCGGCACGGGCACCGCCCTCAATCGACATGTTCGATACGGTCAGCCGCCCTTCGATCGACAGCGCCCGGATCACCTCGCCGGTATATTCGACGACATGCCCGGTCCCGCCCGCCGCGCCGATGCGGCCGATGATCGCCAGGATCACGTCCTTGGCCGACACGCCGAAGCCCAAGGTGCCGTCGACGCGAATCTCCATCGTCCTGCTTTGCTGGAGCAGCAGTGTCTGCGTCGCCAGCACATGCTCGACTTCGCTGGTGCCGATCCCGAATGCGAGCGCACCGAGCGCGCCGTGCGCCGAAGTATGGCTGTCGCCGCATACCAAGGTGGTGCCGGGCAGGGTGAAGCCCTGTTCGGGGCCGACGACATGGACGATGCCCTGGTCGATCGACGTGGCGCCGATATAGTCGATGCCGAATTCGCGCGTGTTGCGCTCGAGCGCGTCGAGCTGCGCCGCGCTTTGCGGGTCGGCGATCGGCAGCATATGCCCCGCCGCGTCGCGCCGCGGCGTGGTCGGCAGATTATGGTCGGGCACCGCCAGGGTAAGGTCGGGGCGCCGCACCCGCCGCCCGGCGACGCGCAGCCCCTCGAACGCTTGCGGGCTGGTGACTTCGTGGACGAGATGGCGGTCGATATAAATCAGGCACGTGCCGTCGTCGCGCCGCTCGACGACGTGCGATGCCCAGATTTTTTCGTAAAGCGTAAGCGGTCGCGATGCCATGCGCCGCGCTTAGCGCCGCGGGTCGCGTGTAACAATAGTGTGCAAAGCGGCAAGCAACGCGCAGCATTCGATATGGCCGGACTGCGCGACATTGCCTCGGCTCCATTGCCGGCGTTTGCCGGGCCCCAAACGCAACCGTCGCAAAACACGGGTGTTGGCCGGTTGCCAGCGCTGGCAGCCTATGCTCTATCCCTGCCGAGGAGTCCGAGATGGCCGTGCTGCAGAATCATCCAGACCGTCTGTTTCCCGCGGACGCCGATACAAGGGCGATCGCGCGGCGGCTGTATGCACAGGTCGGTGCTCTGCCGATCGTAAGCCCCCACGGACATACTGATCCGGCGTGGTTCGCGACCGACGCCGCCTGGTCGAACGCCACCGAGTTGCTGCTCTCGCCCGATCACTATCTGTACCGGATGCTCTACAGTCAGGGTATCGCGCTCGATGATCTGGGCGTTCCGCATCGCGGCGGTATGCCGGCGACCGACCCGCGTGCGGCGTGGCATGTCTTCGCCGCGAACCAGCATCTGTTTCGCGGGACGCCGTCGCGGCTGTGGCTCGATCACGTCTTTGCGGAAGTCTTCGGGTTTGACGTGGCGCTCGACCGCGACACCGCCGATTTCTACTTCGACGCGATCGGCGAAGCGCTGGCGACCCCGGCATTCCGGCCGCGCGCCTTGTATGAACGGTTCGGCATCGAACTGCTCGCGACGACCGAGGGCGCCGACGATCCGCTGGCGCACCATGCGGCGATCCGCCGCTCGGGCTGGGGCGGGCGCGTCGTCACGACCTATCGCCCCGATGCGGTGATCGACGTCGAGCATGAAGGGTTCGCCGCAGCCCTTGCCCGGTTCGCCGACCTTACCCGAGAAGACGTGCAGTCGTGGCAAGGCTATCTCGCCGCGCATCGCGCGCGCCGGGCCGATTTCCGGGCCGCGGGTGCGACGGCGACCGACCACGGCCATGCCACCGCACAGACCGCGAACCTGACATCTGCCGAAGCCGAGGCGCTGTTCGCCAGGATCGTCGGCGGTCGCTGGGATGCGGCCGATGCGGAACTTTTCCGCGCGCAGATGCTCACCGAAATGGCCAGGATGTCGGTCGACGACGGGATGGTGATGCAGATCCATCCGGGATCGCGGCGCAATCACAATGCCGGACTGTTTGCCAGCCATGGCCGCGACAAAGGGGCCGACATCCCGGTGCGCACCGATTACGTCAATGCCTTAAAGCCGATGCTCGATGTCGTCGGCAACCAATGCGATCTTTCCATCATCCTCTTCACGCTCGACGAATCGACCTACACGCGCGAGCTGGCGCCGCTGGCCGGGCATTATCCCTGCCTCAAGCTGGGTCCGGCATGGTGGTTCCACGACAGCCCTGAGGGCATGCGCCGCTACCGGGAAATGACCACCGAAACCGCGGGCTTCTACAACACCGTCGGGTTCAACGACGACACCCGTGCGTTCCTGTCGATTCCGGCGCGGCACGACATGGCGCGCCGCATCGATTGCGGCTTTCTCGCGCGGCTGGTCGCGGAACATCGGCTCGACGAGGATGCCGCGGTCGAGGTCGCGCACGACCTTACCTATCGCCTGGTCAAGCGCGCATACCGCATCGACGCCGCCGCGCCGGTTGCGTCTACCGCCAGCGCGGCATGAGCGGATTGCCGCGCCTGTCCGAAGCGACGCTCGATCGGCTTCCCGGCGCGGTCGCACGCCCCGACTATGATCGCGCGAAGACCGAGATCGGCGTCGTCCATTTCGGCCCGGGCGCGTTTCACCGCGCACATCAGGCGGCGGCGTTCGACGCGGTGCTCGCCGAGGATCCGCGCTGGGCGATCTCGGGCGTCAGCCTCGCATCGACCGGCATCGCCGACGCGCTGCGGCCGCAACAGGGTCTTTACACCCTGGCGACGCTCGACCGGCGCGCCGATCTGCGGGTGATCGGGTCGCTCAAGCAACTGCTCATCGCCGCCGACCGCGCGGCAATCCTGGATCGCATCGCCGCACGCTCGACGCGGCTGCTGACCGCGACGGTAACCGAAAAGGGCTATTGCCTGGCGAGCGACGGCACGCTCGACTGGGACCATCCGGCAATCGCGCGCGACCTGACGCACGATACCGCGCCGACGTCGCTGGTCGGCTGGATCGTCGCCGGGCTTGCCGAGCGCCGTCGGCGCGGGGGCGGGCCGCTGACCGTGCTGTCGTGCGACAATCTTGCCGCGAACGGTCGCAAGCTCGGCGCGGCGGTGCATGCGTTCGCGATGCGCAAGGACGCCGCCACCGCGCAGTGGATCACCGACATGGTCCGCTTTCCGTCGTCGATGGTCGATTCGATCACGCCGGCGACCGACGACGCCCTGCGCCACCGCGTCGCAGCGGCGATCGGGCAGGAGGACGCCTGGCCGGTGCAGCGCGAACGCTTCATGCAATGGGTGATCGAGGACGATTTTGCCGGGGAGCGGCCGCCGCTCGAGGCTGCAGGCGTGACCTTTGCAAACGATGTTCGCCCGTTCGAGGCGGCCAAGCTGCGCCTCGTCAATGGCGCGCACTCGTCGCTCGCTTATCTCGGGCTGCTGCTCGGCCATGCGACCGTGGCGGATGCGATGGCGGACCCGAGGCTGGCGGCGTTTGTCGAACGCCTGATGCGCGAAGATATCGCGCCGTCATTGGAGACCCCGGCCGGCCTGTCGCTGACCGATTATATCACCTCGATCCTGGCCCGGTTCGGCAATCCGGCGATCGAGCATCAGCTGTCGCAGATCGCCTGCGACGGTTCGCAAAAGCTGCCCTATCGCTTGCTCGATGCGGTGCGCGATGCGCGCGCGGCCGGTCGTCCGACCGCGCGCCTCGCCGTTCCGGTCGCCGCCTGGCTGCGCTTCGTCGAGCGCGCGGGGCGCGGCGACGGGCCACTGATCGATCCGCTGGCCCGGCGCCTGCTGGCGTGCGCCGCCGACCCGCTGGCGATCCTCGACCTGCCCGAGGTCTTCGGAACGCTGGTCGACGACCGCGTTTTCCGGGACGAGGTCGGCAGCGCCTTCGCAGCGTTGCGCGACGCGCCGACGGCCGCTGCGCTGCTGACCCGGCGCTGAGGCGGGTCACGTTTCGCGAGGAGCCGGACCGGTCGATTCGCGGATCTCGATGGCAAGATCGACCAGCCGGTCCGGCCTCGGGCCGCGCGCCGCATCCTCGATCATGTCGATCAGCAGGGTGGTCGCGTCGCTGGCCATCGTGCGCAGCGGACGATGGACGGTGGTGAGCGCTGGCGACACCATCCGCGCAAGGACGCTGCCGTCGAAGCCCGCCACCGACAGGTCCGCCGGCACGGCGATGCCCCGGCGGGTCGCCACCTTGAGAACGCCCGCGGCCATGATGTCGTTGCTGGCGAAGATGGCGGTAGGGCGCCGGTCGAGGGCAAGCAGCGTCTCCGCCGCCGCCACGCCGGAATCGAAGCCGTAATCGCCTTCGCGGACATACGCCGCCGTGAGATCGATGGCCGCCGCCTGCAACGCGGCGCGAAACCCCTGCTCGCGCTCGGTCGCCGAGTGGAACGCGCGCGGGCCGGTGATGATGGCGATGCGGCGATGGCCCAATGCGATGAAATGGTCGGCGATGGCGTGCGCCCCGCGCCGCTCGTCGGACACCAGCATCGCCGGATAGGACGGGATGCGCACCGCGGCGAGGCCGACCACCGGTACCTTCAGGTCCGCAAGCGCCCTGGGAATCGCCGGCTGTTCGGAAACCGGTGGCAGCACGACCAGTCCGTCGACGCGCGACCGGCGCACGAAGGTGAGGATTTCCGATACGACATCGGCGTCGTCATGCACGGCCGGATGGACCACGAGTTCATAGCCGCGCCCGACACAGGCATCGACGATGCCGCGCTGGACGGTATCGAGCACGAGCGCATTGGGGTCGTCGTGCACCATGCCGATCAGCGACGACCGCCCGACGGCAAGCGCGCGCGCCCGCAGGCTCGGGCTGAACCCCATCGCATCGATGACGCGCTGAACCTGCAGCCGCGTCTCGGCATTGACCTTGGGCGAGCGGTTGAGCACCCGGGACACCGTACGGATCGATACGTTCGCCGCCGCGGCGATGTCGTTGATCGTGACCCCGCCGGGATACGTGGACGAGGTGCGATCGGGTTCTTCGTCCACGGTCGCGGGTCCTCTGTTGCAAAGCGCCGCGACCGTCCTACGCATCGCTGCGGAAGAGGAAAAGCGGCCTTCCCGCGACCGGGTAGGATTTATCCGCCGCAGAACAGCGGGGCGAGAGGGCGCCCCGGGCCCGGTCGCCGCGACGCCGATTGGATTCAGGAGATATACGTCGATGCTGGCGCACCCGACAGGATTCGAACCTGTGGCCTCTGCCTTCGGAGGGCAGCGCTCTATCCAGCTGAGCTACGGGTGCCTGAGTGATCGGGTAGCAGAGCCTCTGCACGGTTGCCAGTCGAATTAGCCGGCCGGCAGGTCGATCGGCTGGAACGTGCCAAGGCCGCAGGTCGGGCCGGGAATGCCGCCGCCCGTCGGCCGTACCTGTACGGTGTCGATCGAGCAGAGTTGGCCGCCATCGGTGCGATAGGTGAAGCTGCGGCTGATGGTCAGCATCGAGCAGGCAATGGGCAGCGTATTGCGATAGGTGACGCCGTCGCGCGTGCGGAAATCGACGATGGTATCGCTGCGCACCTGAGTCTCCCGGATGCGGCTGGATTCGATGCAGTTTACTGCCGGCCCCACCGGTGCGGCATCCGCCCATTGCGATGGCGTCGCGCCGTCCTGAACACAGCCGCACAGCATGGCTGCCAGCACCATAGAAGCGATCAGCGGGATGCGCATGGCGTCATGCCTTCAATGTCGCGGATCGCCGCCGGGCGGCGGCCGCGGGCTGCGGGGTCTTGGGCTTGAACACACAAAGGTCGGCAACGCTGCATCGCCAGCATTCGGGCGTCCGCGCCTTGCACACATAGCGGCCATGCAGGATCAGCCAGTGATGCGCGTGCAGCCGAAAGGGCTGGGGCGTCGCCTTGTCGAGCGCTTTCTCGACCGCCAGCACGGTCTTGCCACGGGCGAGGCCGGTGCGGTTGCAGACGCGGAAGATGTGGGTATCGACCGCAAAGGTCTCTGCGCCGAACGCGGTGTTCATCACGACGTTGGCGGTCTTGCGGCCGACACCGGGCAGCGCTTCGAGCGCATCGCGGTCGGCCGGGACGGTGCCGCCATGGTCGGCGATCAGCGCTGCGCTGAGCGCGATGACGTTCTTCGCCTTGGTATTGAACAGTCCGATCGTGCGGATGTGCTGGCGCAGCGCCTCCTCGCCCAGCGCCACCATCTGCTCTGGCGTACCGACCTCAGCGAACAGGGCGCGGGTCGCCCGATTGACGCCGGCGTCGGTCGATTGCGCCGAAAGCACTACCGCCACCAGCAGCTGGAAGACATTGTCCGATACAAGCTCGGTTTCGGGGTGAGGGTTGTCCTGCGCCAGCCGCGCATAGAATTCGACGACGTCCGCTTTCTTCAAAGGCCCAGCACCTGATCCATCGTGTATCGGCCCGCCGGCTTGCCCGCGAGCCACTGTGCCGCGCGCACCGCGCCGCGCGCGAAGATCGCGCGATCCTCGGCGCGATGTACGAGCTCGATCCGCTCGCCGTCGCCGGCGAAGACTACCAGGTGATCTCCGACGACCGAGCCGCCGCGCATGCTGGCAAACCCGATCGTCCCGCGCGCACGCGATCCGGTCAGCCCGGCACGGCCAACCACGCCCGATTCGGCAAGCGTCGAGCCACGGCCGGACGCCGCCGCCTCGCCCAGCATCAGCGCGGTTCCCGACGGTGCATCGACCTTTTCGCGGTGATGCATCTCTGCGATCTCGATATCCCAGTCCGCGCCGAGCCGAGCGGCGGCATCGCGCACCAGGGCAAGCAGCATGCCCAGGCCCAGCGAGGTATTTCCAGTCTGCAAAATGGCGATTTCGGTGGCCGCGGCGTCGATCAGCGCATGATGGCTGGCGCCAAGCCCCGTGGTCCCGACGACGATCGGCGTGCGCGCAGCCCGCGCGGCGGCGAGATGTGCCTCCAGCGCCGCGGGTGCCGAAAAATCGACCAGCACGTCGCAGGCTTGCGCAAGTTGCCTCGGGTCATCGCCGACATCGCACCCGCCCGCAGGGACAGCATCGAGCGCGGGCATCGCCGCGACGATCGCCTGACCCATCCGCCCTTCACTGCCGTAGATTCCGATCCGCGTCATCGCGATCCCCTCATTGTATCGATGCAGTGATGGCAGAAAGGGCCGCGCTCCAACAGGTCTTACAAATAGGCAGCGGTCGCGTTCTGCCAACAGGACAAGCGCTCCCGTTTTCCGATCGCACCCCGGTGCGTAACCGGTTACACAAAGGCTGGGCGCGGGGTTCCGCAGCAGTGGTCGAGCGATCGCGCGCTGCGCCGCGGCGGGGCAGGAAAAGGAAGGGACTTCGAAAAGTGCACGACGGGTCGATTTCGCGCCGTGCTGCGCTGTTGGGCATCGGACTCGCCAGTGCGTGGGCGGCGAGCCCGGTGCGCGCGCTGCTGCGCAGCGCCGATACCCGGACGGCGCCTGCTTTCGTCGAAGCGCTGATCGCGCGCATGACGATCGCCGAAAAGGCCGGGCAGCTCAGCCTGATGTCGGCGGCGTGGGGCGGCGGCAACGCCGCCGCGCTCAATCCGCCGAGCGGTTCCGATTTCCCGCAACAAATCGAGGACGCGGTCGCGGGCAGGCTGACCGGCGTGTTCAACGGCAACGGTGCGCGCATGGCGCTGGCGATGCAGACCGCCGTAATGGAGCGGTCGCGGCTGAAGATCCCGCTGCTGTTCGCGGCCGATGTCATCCACGGCCATCGTACCGTATTCCCGATGCCGGTGGCCGAAGCCGCGACGTTTGAGCCTGCCATCGCCGAGGCGACCGCACGGATCGCTGCGTTCGAGGCGGCAGGTGCGGGGATCGACTGGACCTTTGCGCCGATGGTCGATGTTTCGCGCGACCAGCGCTGGGGCCGCGCCGCCGAGGGGGCGGGGGAAGACGTTCTGCTCAACCGGTTGTTCGCTGCCGCGCGCGTGCGCGGGTTCCAGGGGAACGATCTGGCGTCGCCCGACACGATGATGGCGTGCCCCAAGCATCTCGTGGCCTATGGTGCGGCCGAGGCGGGGCTCGATTACAACAGCGTCGACCTGTCCGAACGCACGCTGCGCGAAGTCTATCTGCCGCCGTTCGAGGCCGCCTATGCCGCGGGCGCGATGTCGACGATGGCGTCCTTCAACGAAATTGCCGGCATCCCGTCGACGGCGAATGACTGGTTATTGACGACGGTGCTGCGCGAGGAGTTCGGGTTCGCGGGCATCGTCGTGTCGGATTACACGAGCGACGAGGAATTGGTCGCGCATGGCTTTGCCGCCGATCGCCGAGAGGCGGCGAAACTGGCGCTGCTCGCCGGGGTCGACCTCAGCATGCAGAGCAATCTCTATACTTCGTATCTGCCCGATCTGGTGGCGAGCGGCGAGGTGCCGATGGCGGTGGTCGACCGGTCGGTGCGCCGGATACTGACGGTCAAGGCGATGCTGGGGCTGTTCGAGGATCCGTTCCGGCGGATCAGCGTCGCGCGCGAGGCGCAGCGGTCGCGATTGCCGAGAAACCTCGCGGTCGCTCGCGAGGCAGCGCGCAAGTCGATCGTGCTGCTGGAGAATCGTGACAACCTGCTGCCGCTCGCCAAAACGGGCCGGATCGCGTTGATCGGTCCATTCGCGGGATCGAAGGCCGACTGCAACGGACCGCAATGCGTCTATGCCGACAATGCCGATGCCGTCGATCTGGCGACCGGCGTGCGTGCTGCCATCGGCGAACGGGCAAGCGTGACGGTTACGCCGGGGACCGGGATCGAAGACGCGCTGCCCGGCGGGATCGACGCGGCGGTGGCGGCGGCGAACGCGGCCGATGTCGTCGTCCTCGCGATCGGGGAAGGAACGGCGATGGCGGGCGAGGCGCAGTCGCGCACCGACATCCGTATTCCGGAACCGCAACAGGCACTCGCCGAGGCGGTCGCCGCGACCGGCACGCCGATCGTCGTCGTGCTCAAGAACGGGCGCGCGATGGCGCTGCACGGGGCCGTGCGCGACGCGCAGGCGATCCTCGTGACGTGGTTTCTGGGATCGGAGACCGGCCATGCCATCGCCGACATCCTGTTCGGCGACCATGCGCCATCGGGCCGCCTGCCGGTCAGCTTCCCGTATGAGAGCGGGCAGCAACCCTATTATTACGATCGCAAGGCGACGGGCCGTCCCGCGCCGGTCAGTACCGAGCGTCCATCCTATCGCACCTACTGGCGCACCGTGCCGAACGCGGCGCTTTGGCCGTTCGGGCACGGCCTGACCTATGGCAAGGTCGCCTATTCGGCCCCGTCCATCCCGGCGACGATGGGGTGGAACGGGTCGGTGGAAGTCGCCGCGACCGTGACCAACACAGGCCGGCGGTCGTGCGAGGAACTCGTCCAGCTCTATATTCGCGACCGCGCCGCCAGCGTCACCCAGCCGGTGCGCAAGCTCAAGGCGTTTCGCAAGGTCTGGCTGGCTCCGGGCGCACGGGAAATCGTGCGGTTCACGCTGCGCCGCGACGACCTGCTGTTTCGGGGCCGCACGCTGGAGGCGACTGTCGAGCCGGGCGATTTCGACGTCTGGATTGCACCCTCGGCGCAGGACGAGGGCGCATACGGGGTTTTCAGGCTGGAACCCGCGTGATCGACGTCATTCAACCGCCACCGTTCTGCTGAGCGCTGACACGCCGCTTTCGTTGAACGCCTCGACCGCGACGTGATAGCCCTGACCCACTGTGAGCGCGCGCAGTTCCTTGTTCAGCACCGGCCCGTCGCCCAGCTCGTCCGCCCATAGCTGATAGGTCAGCGCCAGCCGGTCGGGGCGGATACCCCAGCGGATGTTATAGCCGACCGCACTGGGTACCTTCGCCCAGGATATCAGCGCGTTGCGCGGGTCGCTGTCGCGCTTCGCCATCACCCGCTGCGGCGTTGCCGGATCCTTGCCGCCCGCACTGCCGAACACGCGCAGGTCGCTGATCGCCAGATACGCCGCGCCGACATGGCCGTGGACATAGCGGACATAGCGCGCGGTGACTGGAGCGGGGAGCTGCAGATAGGCGTTGGCGCGATCGCGGCGGTCCGGCCCGGTGTCGGCCAGCGGGGTCCATGCCTTGCCGTCCAGCGAGGATTCCAGCTTGAACTCGGTATAGACATCGGGACCGTCGCCATAGAGCCCGGCCTTGTAGTCGGCGAAATTGACCTGCACCGCGCGCACCGTCTTGGCCGCTCCCAGATCGAGCGTCAGCGTCTGGCCCGGCGCCTTGTCGGTCGCGACCCAGAAGCTGCGCGGATCCTCGTCGGTCGCGCGATCGGGCGTGAACTCGCCGAGCGTCGTCGATGCGGTCGCGGGCTTGCGATACGACAACAGCATCCAGCCGGTGAACAGGTCGTCGATATCCTCGACTTTCCCGGTGGGCATGATGTGCGGAAAGTCGCCGAAGCGCGACGAGACCATCATCTGTCCATCGTCGGTGAACGTCGTCGGGAACAGGTTGATGCGGCGTTCGAAATCCCAGTTATAGCCGATCCAAGGCGTTCCCGAGTTCCACCAGTTTCCGTATTTGTCCTCGACCGTCGAACCATGCCCCGCACCCTCGACGAACCCGCCGGGCTTGTAGGCAATCGGATTGTACGGGGCATAGGTGAACGGCCCCAGCGGCTTGTCCGAGACATAGGTGCCGTTGGCGTAGGCGTTGAACTCGGTACCCGGCGCGCCGTATTGGAGATAATATCTGCCGCGGACCTTGGTCATCCACGCGCCTTCCATGAACGGCGTGGTTGCGGCACCGGCCTTGTTCAGCCCGTCATGATCCTGGCCAAATCGCTCCCATCCGTGGCGATCGGGATGCAGGCCGAGCATTTCGACCGGCTTGCCCTTGTACGTGAAGCGCCCGTCCATCCCGATCTCGATGCCGTAGAGCGGGAACACGTTCGACGAATTCCAGTACATGTACCATTTGCCGTCATCGTCCTTGAACAGCGCAGGGTCCCATGGCCCCGGCGGCACGCGGCCGTCGCCCGATCGGATCAGTTCCTCTTCGAACGGCCGCACCGCCCCGGGCAGCGGCGGCATCGTGCGGTCGAACCATTCCAGATTGCCGCTGGCGGGATCGGTGGTGACATAGACCTGCTCGGGCGCGGTCATCGACGGCATCAGGTAGAGCTTGTCGCCGTCGACCCATGCGGCGGGCGCAATGACGCTGTCATACGGCCATTTGCTGGGTTTGATGAACTGCCAGTCGACCAGGTCGGCCGAGCGCCAATAGCCGTCGGCGAGTGTCTGGAAGAGGTAATATTCGTCCTTGTAGCGCACGATCGCCGGGTCGGCCCCGGTGCGGAACGAGATGCCGCGATCCTCCTGCTCGAAATTATAGCAGTAATCGATATCGATCGGATTGGCGTACGTTTTCACCGCCTGTGCCGATGCAGGGGGGGCGAGCACGAGGCTGGCGGCGGCGAGGCCGATCCGGAACGACACTGGACTTCTCCCGATGGTCGGTGCGTCAGCGCACCTGGATGAACAGATTGGCGGTCAGCCGCCCGCGCCGGGGATCGGCGCTCAACTCCATATCCGCCGGGATGACCCCTGAATGGAGGAGCGCGCCGCGATACATGACGAGCCGGTCGGGAACGGCCTCGACCGCGGCGATCGCTTCATAGGCGGCGTTCGACCCTGCGATGTAGCCGGGCGCGGTTGCCTCGGCCTCGGCTCGCGCACGCGCCAGATACGGCGCAAGATTGGCGTCGGTCAGCTGCTCGATTCCGCTAGCGCGGTGGCGATAGAAGGAGGTGCCGGTACCGGGCGCGACCGAGAGGTAGTGCAGGATCGCGATCGTCCTGAGATCGGTCGAATCGAAATGCGGCGCGCGCTGCGCGGGCGCCAGTGTCGCAGGATCGGCGGTGACCATCGAGAAGCTGGCCTCGATCAGGTCGAATGCGTCGGTCGCGAACGCGCCGCCGATATAGGGGGCAAGCGCCTGGAGCAGCCGATCGACATACCCGCTGGCGGCAGCGTCCTCCTTGCCGATCACCCGGCGCAATCCGGGATACAGCGTCTTCTGCGCCGGCGGATAAGGCTGCATGGCGTCGGCGATATCGATGATCGCGCCGACGTCGCCGGTCATGTCGTCGACCAGGACGAGAGGATGCTCGCCATGTCCGAACCTGCGCAATTCCGGCTTCATACCATTCCGCCTCGGCCTACTCCGCCCCTGTGACGGTTCGACGGCACGCTATCAGAAGTCGTATTTCAGACCGACCTGGAATGTGCGGGCATAGCCAACCGTGGCGTTTTCCTCGAGTGTCGGATTGGGGCCGCTGCCCGCGCCCCACGTCGAATAGTTGCGATTGACCCAGTCGAACACATTGAACACTTCGAAATCGGCGGTGACCTCGTGCCCCCAGGGCAAGGTGAACGTCTTGGCGAGGCGGACGTCGAGATTCTTGTACGCGATCGTATCCTTGGGCGTGAAGACGCCGCCGTCATTATAGTAGGAACAACCGGTGCAATTGGGCGGCGGCGTCCGCGTCGAATCGACGTTGCCGAAACTGGGCCCCGACGCGAGCGTCAGCGTGCCAGATGCTTGGAAACCCCATGCAATGTCGGCGATCCCGGTAGTCACGAACCGCCAACTTTCCAACCCGCGCGTGCGTTGCCAGCCATAGGCATCCTGGCGCCCCGCATTGAACATCTGCGCTTCGTTGAAACCGATGCCCTGATTGGATTTGGCATCGGAAATGGTGAGAGACGCCGTCGCGCCCCAGCCTGATACTTCCGAATACGGCTTGTCCGCGTTCAGATAGACCGCGGTGTAGCGCTGTTCGCCGTTGCTCGATCCGATATTGAGACGGCCGGTATAGCCTGTCGGACGCCCTTCTTCGGGAAAGTTGTCGCGGATCCATGCGTCGCCGCCCTCGGTATAGTTGCCGTCAGGCATGCGGTTGCCGCGCACGAAGATGAATGCGTCGTGCGATCGGTTGTGCGCCAGGGCGATCGAGGTTTGGACCTCGCCGAAGCGCTTGCGAACGCCGAAATTGAACTGATCGGTGTACGGAACCTTCGCGTCATTGTTGATGACCCAGATATCACCGCTCAACCCTTCCAGGGCGATCGCGTCGCGCAGCGCCTGCGGATCGCGATAGGCGGGGTTCCACTGCAGCTGGTTGGCACCGCCCGCACATGCCGGCAGGCCTTCCGCTCCGCAGAAGTCGATCGTCGCATCGCTGCGGACATTGTTGAACAGCGGTTCGAGAGATGCGGTGTAGAAGATATTGCGGTCGTAATAGCGGCCGCCGCCCGCGAACAGGATCAGGTCGCGGTCCCCGAAGACGTCGTACGACACACCGATACGTGGCTGGAACGCACCGAGAAACGGATCGCGCTTCGTACCGTCGGTGATATAGTCTTCGGGATCGATCCCGGCCGCTTCCCAGGGCTGATAATTGCGCAACGCATTGGCGACTTTGGTCGGCGTTACATAGTTATTGTTGAAGTTGTTCGATTCATAATCCCACCGCAGGCCGAGGTTGACGGTCCAGTGATCGTCAATCGTCCAGTCATCCTGCAGGAACATGCCGACCTGGGTGTTGTCGGCCTCCAGCGGCGTCGCCGGCAGCAACGAGATGACCGCGCGGAACGGCACGCTGTTGTCGACGTCCGAAAAGCGCTGGAAGGCATAGCGGTAGGAGCCGTTGGCGTTGGCATCCTCGATGCGCGTCAACTTGGTCTGGGATACCCGCAGCCCGTATTTGATCACGTGGTCGGTCAGGCCGGTATAGGTGAAGTTGTTCTTGAACGTATATGCGGACTGGTCGTTGGCCTGCTGGAACGAATTGGCGCCGAAGAAGAACAGGTCTGCGCCGGTGCCATCGCCTTCGTTGTCGATGATGCCGTCGCCGTCGTCATCGACGCCGGGCGCACCGTTGGTCAGGACATATTCGGGCCCGACCGTGATCGTCGGCGTGCCGGTGAAGCTGGAAAAATAGCTGAGCGTCATTTCGTTCAGCCAGTTTTCGTCGCGGTGGTTCCATTCGAACTGGACGTTTTCGCTGCGCGTACCGACGTTGCGGCCGTTCTCGAATGCGCGATTGCCGCCATAGTCGCGCAGATCGCTCTCTTCGCGCAGGAAATAGCTGGCATTGAAGGTATCGTCGTCGGTCGCGAACAGCGTGAGCTTGCCGAAATAAAGGTCCTGCTTGAACTCGGCGGCGAAGTTGCCGGATTGCGCCTGACGGATCGGATCGGGCAGCAGCGGGTCGACATTGACGACGATCGACGGGTTGGTCTGTCGTGTGCCTTCATACGCGGCGAAGAAGTGCAGCTTGCCGGGGATGATCGGCCCGCCAAGATTGGCGCCGAACTGATACCGCTTATAGTCGGGTTTCTCGTTGTAGCATGTCTCGCTGGCGTCGTCCGGGCATGGAAAGCCGGCGTTGTTCGCCTCACCTTCGCGATCGAAGAACGGGCGGCCGAACCAGGGCTTGGGGACGAATTCGACAAAGGCGCCGCCGCTCAGCCGATCGCCGCCGGTCTTGGTGATCGCCGTGATGATCGCCGACCCGGCCTGTTCATATTCGGCCTTGTAGTTCTGCGTCTCCACGCGGAATTCCTGCACCGCCGATTGCGGGAAGGGATTGCCCTGCGAAAAATTCTGCCCGGCGACGCCGCCGAAGCCGACCTGATTCTTCTGACTGGAGCCGTCGATATAGACGTTGACGTTCTCCGAGCTCGCGCCGCCCGCCTGGATGCGCTTGTTGTTCGGATCGCTGGATACCGTGACGCCGGGCGCAAGCGCCGCGAAGTTCAGGAAGTTGCGATCGTTCTGGGGCAGGTTGTTGATCTGGTCCTGCGACACGCTGACGCCGATCGTGGCCGTGCGCACCTCGGCGATCCCGCGCCTGCCGGTTACGACGATCTCGCCATCGGCGCCCGCCACGTCTGCTTGCGGGCTGAGGTCGATCGCCACCGTCTGGCCGACGGGCAGCACCACTTCCTCGGTCTGGCCAGCCCCTTCGATGCGATAGGTCGAGGGACGCAGGCCCGCGATGACGAAATTACCGTTGGCGTCGATCGTCGTCGATGTGCTGCGGCCGGTGACGGTATCGGTCACCGTCACCGCAGTGCCGGCTTGGGCGCCATCGATCCGGCCCTGCAGCGTGCCGGTCGTTTGAGCCATTGCGGGGACGCTGGTGACCAGCACGATGGCGCATGCCAGAGACGAAGCGCCGACCTTGAAACGCGACCGCCTCGTCCCGCGGTTCGTCAACTTGCGCTCGCTCCATCCCGTCATCGCAATCCTCCCCTTGCGCCGTCCGACATCGCGGCTCGCACTGCCCTTCCTTGGCGGGGGCAGTGTCGATCACGGTCGCTTTCCATCCAATACCGAAACATGGAACCGGTTACAACTGGTGTACGGAGAACGATTTCAAGATTCCGGTGAAAGGCGATCCAATCTTGCGTGTTATGCCGAAAAGCTTGCAGAAACAGCGCGATAGAGTGTTGCATTTGCGCAACGAAACCGGGTGATGAATTGGGAATGCGAGAGCATTCCGCTGGCGACGTCGGCGATGACCTCTTCCACGTCGCCGAGAAACGCGCCGAGTTCGTCGTCGCTCAGCATGTCGACCATCGGATCGTGCCGCATCGGCAGGCCCTGGCCGATCAGCACCTGAACCCAGCTTTCCTCGCGGAACAACTCGGCCTTGTTGTGGAGGAAGAACCGCGCCGAGGACCGGAACAGGTCGAGCCGTTCGTCCAGGCTGTCGGGTACCGGCATGTGCCTGACGTGCCGCCAGAACGGCGTGTCCTCGCGATCGGTCACCTTGTAGTGCGCGATGATGAAATCGCGGATGTCGCGCATTTCGAAATCGGTCTGGCGGTTATATTCCGCGACGTCGGCCGTCCGGATACCGTCGCCCGGAAACAGCGCGACAAGCCGAAGGATCGCCGTCTGGATGAGGTGGATGCTGGTCGATTCGAGCGGTTCGAGAAAACCGCTCGCCAGTCCGATCGCGACGACATTCTTTTCCCACGCGCGATGCCGCTTGCCGGGGCGGAAGCGCACCGGGCGCGGGTCGGCGAGCGGTCGGCCGTCGAGGTTGGCGAGGAGCGTATCGGCGGCGGCCTCGTCCGACATCAGCGCACTGGCATAGACATGCCCGTTGCCGATGCGGTGCTGAAGCGGAATGCGCCATTGCCAGCCGGCGTCGCGCGCGGTGGCGCGGGTATAGGGCGTCAGTTCGGGCGCACTTTCGCACGGCACCGCCAGCGCGCGATCGCATAGCAGCCATTCGCTCCAGTCCTCATATCCGACGCCGAGCGCTTCGCCGATCAGCAGCGCTCGCATTCCGGAGCAATCGACGAATACATCGCCCGCAACCTCGCGGCCATCGGCCAGCACGACGCGATCGACATGGCCGTCCTCGCCGCGCAGGCGGACGTCGGTGATGCGGCCCTCGATCCGCTCGACGCCGCGCGCCTCGGCCTGGGTGCGCAGGAACGGCGCGAACAGGCTGGCGTCGAAATGATAGGCATAGTCGATATCGGCGAGCGGCGATCCGGGCTGGCGCGGATCGGGCAGCGCAAAGCGATTGGTGCGCGCCATTACGCAATTGAGGGCGTAGTGGTCGAAATGCCGGGTAATGCCGCGCGTCCGTGCCTTGAGCCACAATTGATGGGTGTGCAGCCACCACAGGTCCTGGCCGATCTTGCCGAAGCCGTGGATGTAGCTGCTGCCCTTGGCCTGCCAGTCGACGAACTCGATGCCCAGCTTGTAGGTCGCCTGCGTCGCCTTCATCAGCGCGGCTTCGTCGATGCCGGCCAGCTGGCAATAGGTGCGGATCGCCGGGATCGTGGCCTCGCCGACGCCGACGATGCCGATTTCGTCGGATTCGATCAGGGTGATGGCATAGCCGCGCACCAGCAGCTTCGACAGCAGCGCCGCGGTCATCCAGCCCGCGGTGCCGCCGCCGACGATGGTGATCTTGCGGGGATTGGGGCCGGGGTTGAGGCGCAGGTCCATCGCTTCGATCCTCTCTTGGCCTGCTTATGCCGCGGCCGCGCGTGCGTGCAAGCGGTTCCAAGCGCGCCACCGCCACGCTAGAAGCACGGCCATGACCATCGGCAGCATCGTCGTCCTGACCGGCGCCGGCATCTCGGCCGAGAGCGGCATCGCCACCTTTCGCGGCCCTGGCGGGCTATGGGAAGGACACCGCGTCGAGGATGTCTGCACACCGCAGGCGCTGGCGCGCGACCCGGCGCTGGTCCACCGCTTCTATGACCTGCGCCGCGTCGCGCTGGCGGGGGTCGAGCCCAACGCCGCGCACCGCGCGCTCGCCCGGCTCGACGCCGCATGGCCGGGCGAGTTGCTGATCGTCACG
The DNA here is from genome assembly GCF_006346325.1 of Sphingomonas japonica. Taxonomy (NCBI): domain Bacteria; kingdom Pseudomonadati; phylum Pseudomonadota; class Alphaproteobacteria; order Sphingomonadales; family Sphingomonadaceae; genus Sphingomonas; species Sphingomonas japonica. The sequence continues at coordinate 92,473 of NZ_VDYR01000002.1, forward strand.
CAGAATGTCGATGACCTGCACGAACGTGCCGGGGCCCGGCGGCTGATGCACATGCATGGCGAGCTCAAATCGGCGCTGTGCGCGGCATGCGGGGCGCGAGAACCGCGTGGCGGCGATCTGCCGCCTGGCAGCGTCTGCGCACGCTGCGGCGCGGCGGCGCTGCGCCCCGACATCGTGTTCTTCGGCGAGATGCCCTATGCGATGGACGCGATCGACGCGGCGCTGGCGGGGTGCGACCTGGTCGTGTCGATCGGCACGTCGGGCGCGGTCTATCCGGCCGCGGGCTTCGTCGAGGTGGCGCGCCAGCACGGCGCGGCGACGCTCGAGCTCAACCTGGAACGATCGCAGGGCAGCGCGCGGTTCGACGCCAGCCGGATGGGCAAGGCGGCGACCCTGGTGCCGGAATGGGTCGACGAAATGCTGGGCGCGTCCACCTGAGCAGTCGTCGTCGTCGCGGAGGAGCGGCGGCGAATTGCATCGCTTGCGCATATTCCAACTCTTCACTAGACACTGAACCATATGGTTCAGTGTTCAAGTCCTCGACTCGATCGTTCGTTCGCCGCGCTGTCGGATGCGACGCGGCGCGGGATCATCGTTCAGCTGGGTCAGGCCGACGCGTCGATCACCAGCCTGGCCGACCGGTTCGAGATGACGCTGACCGGCATGAAGAAGCATGTCGACGTGCTCGAGCGCGCGGGGCTGGTCGTCACGCACAAGGCGGGGCGGGTGCGGACCTGCCGGCTCGGGCCCCGCGGTCTGAGGGCGGAGGCGGAGTGGATCGAACTGCACCGCACGCTGTTCGAGGACCGCTACGCCGCGCTCGACGCCGTCATCAGCGAAATCAACCAGGAGGGAAGCGATGGATCAGCAGGATAAGGATACAGGCAGCGCGCGCAATCGCACGGTGGTAGAGCGCAAGGGGGATCGCGAACTCGTCGTGACGCGGACCTTCGATGCTCCGCCGGGCGTGGTGTATCGGGCATGGAGCCAGCCCGAGCTGTTCCGGCGCTGGTGGATGCCGCGATCGGTCTCGGGCGTCGCGCTCGTCGCATGCGACATGGATGTCCGCACCGGCGGCAAATACCGGCTGGAGTTCAGCGCGGGCGATGCCGGGACGATGGCGTTCTACGGCAAGTATCTGGAGGTGGTACCCAACGAGCGCATCGTGTGGACCAACGACGAAGGCGAAGCAGGCGCGATCACGACCGTGACCTTCGAGGAGCAGGATGGAAAGACGCTGCTGCGCTTCCACGAAGCCTATCCGTCAGAGGCGGCGCTGGAGGAAGCGTTGCAGGGATCGGCGGCCGGGTTGCCGGAGCAGTTGGATCAGCTTGAGGAGTTGTTGGCGGGCGGGGGTGGGTAGCGGGGGTTAAGGTGATCAGCTCGGTGACGGAATGTTGGTCGGCGGTTTCCAAACATCGCGGCACGCCGGTGGCGGTTGTTGGGCCGCTGGCGGCTAGTCCGCTTTTGTACAGAGCGGGTGCGATAACGGACAGTTGGACGCCAAGCGGCTCCAACTCGCAGGGTGCTGGTGGAACGCTTTAAACCATGCGGCCACCACTTCCGGCGCGGCCGATACGCGGTGGCGGACGGCGAGGTTATCGCGTCCTCTAAACCAAGCAGTGGCCGCAGATCATGTCGCATTTCTCGCAAGAACTCAGATGGATGGCAACACCAAGGCCGCTTGGTTGATCAAGGCATCCAGCAATTTCAGCAGCTTGGAAGCGTCGTAGAGGCCTTCGCAGAGCGTCTCAGGGGGCTGATCGTAAAAATGTCTGTGATAGGATTCCTTGAATTCCAAGGCTCCATGCCAGGCGTCGATGTCCTTCTTGTAGTTGCTCCAGAGTACCTGCGCGGGCGGACAGTTGGGCAAGTTCAGATCGAGATAGCACTCGATCGCCGCGGCCCGCCCGTTAATGTCGGAAACGCTTACGCCCTCGGGACCGCGCGCCCTAAACCGCCGGAACTCATCAAGGTTGGGCAGCAACATTGATCTCATGTTGGGCGGTAGGTTCAGAGCTTCGAGCTTCCGATAGGCGTCCACGCCTTCCGCGTCGTTGTCGAGAACGAAGAGCACCTTGTTGTGAATGTCGATGCGAAGAAGCCCTTCCGCAAATTTGACGAGGTTGCCCGTTCCCCAAAAATGGTGCCGCTCGTCTACATCCACGAAATTGAAGAAGTCGGTGACATCGGCGCGCAAGATGTCGAGGGCGCGCTTGATGATGCGGGCATCCGACGCGCCCTCGGTAGCGATCAGAACCTTTTGCTTCCGCCTCGCGCCGGGGTGGAAAAGGGCGCGAGGTTCCCAACCTGAATGGACGAGGGGGCCGAATTCCCACACAACATCGACATTAAGATTGGCGGAATTGAGGGCGAAAACCTGAAGCATCGACTCTGCACTGAGAATAGCTACTTTCGCGCCCAAATAGCTCGTCTCTGACCAAAAGCTGTTGGAGTTATCCGTCCAAGGGAGGCGTTGGAAATCCTCGTCGGACACTAGCTTACCCTTGGCCTTTTCTCTGTCTTCAAATTCGGTTCCGCCGCCCAGGGTCCCCAGCGGATAGCGACACGCCAGAGAACAAAATTCTTCGAACGTCAGAAGGTTAGGTTCCCCCGGAGGCGTGCTATACGAGCCGATTTCCAGCGCGTCGGCTATTATCGCTTCGTACTCAGCACGCGCACTCTCAATCGTAGATCCCAGGAGAAGTAAGCGCGGCAATACACGCGCCAGAGGCCTTGCGAACACGGCTTCGTGCTCGGCGAGATCGGCGTTCTTGTCAGGATGCTCGTCGTAGTACTCGTAGTTAATTCCATCCAGCTTGCGCCGCGCTTCGTCGCCGTCCTGAAACAGGAAGCCGAAGTCTAGTCCCATGTTATTCTTGGAATAGGATAACGAGATACCGGCGATAGTAAGTTCGATCGAGGTTCCCATCAATCGACGGCCTGCTTAGGAGGAACGCTCCATTTCATTTCGCCCGTATGTGGATCGCGCCATAACTTGAATCCCGACGGATAGTCATTCCCAACGACCTCGAAGACATGGATTATCTCCTCCGTGTTCAGGAAATTGAGTCGAGATTCTTTGTCGCGCTCGCTCGTGAAGAACGCTCCGTGCCCGTCGCCGTCACCCGATAGGGTAAAGATGAAGCTATGGACCATGCGATGCGCCACATAGAGGAGGTCACGTGTCTCTTTAACTGGCTGCTCAAGGTCGTAAAGCTCCCAAAATTCATTGCGATTGTACCAATCGACAATAGGTTGACCGAGCCGCTTAGGGTACCATTTCAAGGCAATTTTCATGTCGCGCGTTTCCGCGCTCACCTTTGCTGTCGCCTCTAACAATTTTCGGATCGAGTAGAAGCCGATGAATATCTCGCGCTCAATCTGGGCAAATTGCGCGTCGGTTGTATTCTCAGCATCCATATATTTTCGGATGACTTTCGCGCCGGTCAGAAGCGGTTTTTTCCAGCAGTAGCTCTCGGTTATCATGGCTCGCCATTAGCATGAGCGTCTCTACAAGTCAGTGATCCCGAATTCGGTGGCAATCCGCAGCGCGGCGGTTGAAGCCTGCGCGCCGAGTTCCCTGCTCTGCCCAGGATCTCGTCCCTTCTGGCCACCATCCCTATCGCCAGGCTAAGGGGAACTGCCCCCTTAGCGCACCACTAGCCCGAGCCTTCGGGCCAATCCCAGTATCATCGAAGGGATGATCACTATTGGTGAGCGCGACGATTCATCAGACTGGCGCAATATCCTTCATCTAATCGAAGCACGAGCTAGCGGCGGCTTTTGGGTAGCGTAGTCACGTTGCTCGATGACCGATTATGAGGCGCAAAGCTGCCGTCAGCCAAGCGGACCGCTGGGTGCGGATCAGCTCTCGCCAATCCGCCACACAACTCACTCCGCCGCTACCCCAGCCGCCGAGAACATATCCCGTCCCTCGCCCGCATCCTCGTTCGCCGCCGGCGTCCCCTTCTTCGCGCTCTGCCGCTTGTCGAAGCTGCCCCACACGTCGTTCCAGTTGCCTTTCGTGGCGCCCTTCGAATATTCGGTCGCGCGGGTTTCGAAGAAGTTGGCGTGCTCTACCCCGTTGAGCATCGGCGCGAGCCAGGGGAGCGGGTGTTCGTCGATCATGTAGATCGGCTTCAGCCCCAGCTGGTTCATCCGCCAGTCGGCGATGTAGCGGATATACTTCTTGATCTCCTTGGCGGTCATGCCGTTCACCGGGCCCATTTCGAAGGCGAGGTCGATGAACGCGTCCTCCAGCCGGATCGTCGTCTGGCACACGTCGGCGATGTCGTCCTTGACCGCCTTGGTCAGACAGCCGCGTTCTTGGGTGAAGGCGTGGAACAGCTTGATGATGCCTTCGCAGTGCAGGCTCTCGTCGCGGATCGACCAGGTGACGATCTGGCCCATGCCCTTCATCTTGTTGAAGCGCGGGAAGTTCATCAGCATCGCGAAGGATGCGAACAACTGCACGCCTTCGGTGAAGCCGCCGAACATCGCCAGCGTGCGGGCAATATCCTCGTCATTGTCGACGCCGAACTGCTGCATGAAATCATGCTTGTCCTTCATCTCGCCATATTCGAGGAAGGCGCCATATTCGCTTTCGGGCATGCCGATCGTGTCGAGCAGGTGGCTGTAGGCGGCGATGTGGACCGTTTCCATGTTGCTGAACGCGGTCAGCATCATCTTGATCTCGGTCGGCTTGAACACGCTGCCGTACTTGTCGTGATAGCAGTCCTGCACCTCGACATCGGCCTGGGTGAAGAAGCGGAAGATCTGGGTGAGCAGGTTGCGTTCGTGGTCGGACAGCTTCTGCGCCCAGTCGCGGCAATCCTCGCCCAGCGGCACTTCCTCGGGCAGCCAATGGAGCTGTTGCTGGCGCTTCCAGAAATCGAACGCCCAGGGGTATTCGAACGGCTTGTACTGCTTGCGGGCTTGGGTGAGCGACATGGGATTACTCCGGGTTAGACTGGATCGGGGAAAAGGCGGAGCGCAAGACGGTCAGGGCGGCGACGCCCATGACCATTGCGCGGTGGCGAAGATGGCGAGGATGAGGCCCAGCGCGCTCGCCATCGTGCCGACCATGCCGTGCGCATAGCGTGCCTGCGGAGTGGCGCGGCCGCGCAGGCGCAGCAACAGCCACGCTCCCGTCGCGGCGGCGAGTGCGGCGACGGCGTACATGATGGCGACCGCGAGCGTCATGCGACCAACCCGCGCGGCATGCGTTGAGCGAGCGGAACCATCCAAGGAGAACGCACATGGCCGATCTGAGCAACATCCGCGAGCATATGGAGGTCATCGGCGCCGACGGCGTCCATGTCGGCACCGTCGACCGCATCGAGGGAGACCGCATCAAGCTGACCAAGAAGGACAGCGGCGCGGATATCGAAGGTGCCGCGGGCAAGCATAGCGGGCATCACCACTTCATCGCCGGCGGCTTGGTCGCCGAGGTCGAGGGCGACACAGTGCGACTGTCCGCCAACGCCGACGTCGCGGTGGCGATGGAAGAGGAAGAAGGCGGCGAGGCGGCCTGAACCGCGCGGCCCGCGCCCGGACGCGAATCCGGGCGCGGCGCTGTTCACTGACACGCCAGGCATTCGTCGTAATCGGTCGATTCGCCCATATCGAACTTGGCGAGCTCGGAAGTGTTGTCGGCCTCCACCCCACCCGCGAAGCCTGCGCGCTGCACCGATTTCGAACGCAGATAATAGAGCGACTTGATGCCGAGTTCCCAAGCGCGGAAATGGAGCATCAGCAGGTCCCACTTCTCGACATCGGCGGGAATGAACAGATTGAGCGACTGTGCCTGGTCGATATACGGCGTGCGGTCGCCGGCGAGTTCGAGCAGCCAGCGCTGGTCGATCTCGAAGCTGGTCTTGTAGCAGTCCTTTTCTTCCTGCGTCAGGAAATCGAGATGCTGGACGCTGCCGGTCTTTTCGAGGATCGAGTTCCACACCGCTTCGGAATTCTTCGACTTGGCGATCAGCAGCTTTTCCAGATACGGATTGCGCACCGAAAAGCTGCCCGACAGCGTCTTGTGGGTATAGACGTTGCCCGGGATCGGCTCGATGCACGCCGACGTCCCGCCGCAGATGATCGAGATCGACGCGGTCGGCGCGATCGCCATCTTGCACGAGAACCGTTCCATCACGCCCATGTCGGCCGCGTCGGGGCATGGCCCGCGCTCGACCGCGAGCTGCATCGACGCTTCGTTGACCTGGGTCGAGACGTGGCGGAAGATCTTGAGGTTCCACGACTTCGCCATCGCGCCTTCGAACGCCAGCCCGCGCGCCTGCAGGAACGAGTGGAAGCCCATCACGCCGAGCCCGACCGAGCGCTCGCGTGCCGCCGAATAGGCGGCACGCTCCATGCCGGGTTCGGCGCGGTCGATATAGTCCTGAAGGACGTTGTCGAGGAAGCGCATCACGTCCTCGATGAAGCGCTTGTCGCCGTTCCACTGGTCCCACGTCTCGATGTTGAGCGACGACAGGCAGCACACTGCGGTGCGATCATTGCCGAGATGGTCGCGCCCGGTCGGCAGCGTGATCTCGCTGCACAGGTTCGACGTCGATACCTTGAGGCCCAGATCGCGGTGATGCTTGGGCATCGCCGAATTCACGTGATCGGAAAAGACGATGTACGGCTCTCCGGTCGCCAGCCGCGTCTCGACCAGCTTCTGGAACAGCGCGCGCGCATCGACGGTGCCTCGGACCGAGCCGTCCTTGGGCGATTTCAATTGCCATTCGCCGCCGTCGCGCACCGCTTCCATGAACGCGTCGGGGATCAGCACGCCGTGGTGGAGATTGAGCGCCTTGCGGTTGAAATCGCCCGAAGGTTTGCGGATTTCGAGGAACTCCTCGATCTCGGGATGCGACACGTCGAGATAGCAGGCGGCCGACCCACGCCGCAGCGAGCCCTGGCTGATCGCCAGCGTCAGTGAATCCATGACGCGGACGAACGGGATGATGCCGCTGGTCTTGCCATTGAGGCCGACCGGCTCGCCGATGCCGCGGACATTGCCCCAATAGGTGCCGATCCCGCCGCCGCGCGAGGCGAGCCAGACATTCTCGTTCCACGTCTCGACGATGCCTTCGAGGCTGTCGGGCACCGAGTTGAGATAGCATGAGATCGGCAGGCCGCGCCCGGTGCCGCCGTTCGAGAGAACGGGCGTGGCCGGCATGAACCACAGCTTTGAGATATAGTCGTACAGCCGCTGCGCATGGCCTGCGTCATCGGCATAGGCAGACGCGACGCGGACGAACAGGTCCTGATAGGATTCGCCCGGCAGAAGGTAGCGGTCCTTCAGGGTTTCCTTGCCGAAATCGGTCAGCAGCGCGTCGCGCGAATGATCGACCTCGACTGCGTAGAGCTGCGCATCGACGGTCTTCGAATCGCGCGGCGCCCGCGTCTCGCTCGCCGTGGCGGCGGCGTCGATCGTCTCGACGGTGTCGTTCATACGCGCATCTTCCCTGAAATCCATGACTCGCCCCGTTCCTCAATTCATCCGACTCGGGAGCAGCGTCCCGATGGTACGCGCTGGAGCGCCGAGTGCGAGAACAAAAAGTGATCGCACCCCGTTTGCTCCCAGGCGGCAGCGGGTCGATCGATATAGCATCGATCGATGGTCCCTACCAGCGCTTGGGGTCAGCCCCCCGACCGTACCACTATAGATTGTGCTCAATCGCCCCACGGCACAAGTCGGTAAATGACGCTTTAGGGACTCGGTTCGTCGATAAAACGAGTCACTTCGCCGGGCGCCGCCGATGCCAGATCGGGCACGACGCGTGGATCGCCGCGCCTCTTGCGAAACGCAAGGGAACAGAAATCGAACGGGCGAAAGAATGGCGGGGACGACTCGCCGGCGGTGCCATTCTGCCCGCATCGCCAATCCGCTTGAGCAAAGCGCCCGGGCCGCATAGCGTCGCGCATCGATCATCCGGGGGGACGACCATGCACCAGCGCCTGCTATCTGCTTTTACCGCCCTGAGCGCGGCTGTCGTCACGCCCGCCGCCGCGCAGGAGGCAGGCGGCGCGCCAGCCGCGGTCGAGGAAGTGTCGCTGGCGCAACTGGCCGCCGACATGGCGGCGGGGCGGGTGTCGAGCGAGGCGGCGACGCAGGGCTATCTGGCGCGGATCGCGGCGATGGATCGCGCCGGGCCGACACTGCGCAGCGTGATCGCGCTCAATCCGCAGGCGCTGGAACAGGCGCGCGCGCTCGATGCCGAGCGCAAGGCGGGACAGGTGCGCGGGCCGCTCCACGGCGTGCCGATCCTGGTCAAGGACAATGTTGAGACGCGCGAGCTGCCGACGACGGCGGGCAGCCTCGCGCTCAAGGACAACGCCACTGGCCGCGACGCGCCGGTGATCGCGCGACTGCGCGCGGCAGGCGCGGTGATCCTGGGCAAGACCAACCTGTCCGAATGGGCCAATATCCGCTCGACCGCCTCGATGAGCGGGTGGAGCGCGGTCGGCGGGCTGGTGCGCAATCCCTATGCGCTCGACCGCTCGGTGTGCGGATCGTCGAGCGGTACCGGGGCGGCGATCGCGGCAAGCTTCGCCGCGGCCGGGATTGGCACCGAGACTGACGGCTCGGTGGTGTGCCCGTCGTCGATGAACGGGCTGGTGGGGCTGAAGCCCACCATCGGTCTGGTCAGCCGCACGCATATCGTGCCGATCAGCCACAGCCAGGATACCGCCGGCCCGATGGCGCGCAGCGTGCGCGACACCGCTCTGCTGTTCTCCGGCATGGTCGGAAGCGATCCGGCCGATGCGGCGACCGCAAAGGCGGACGCGTATCGCAAGGACTATGCGGCGGGCCTGTCGGCCGACGCGCTGCGCGGCAAGCGCGTCGGCGTGGTGCGGCCCGACATGTCGTCCGACCTGACCACCCGGTTCGACGCCGCGCTGGCGGTGCTCAAGGCCGCGGGCGCCGTGCTGGTCGAGGTCGAGCAGCCCGAGCTCGAAGGCATGGGCGATGCCGAGTTCGACGTGCTCAAGATGGAATTGAAGAGCGACCTGAACGCGTATCTGGCGACCACACCGGCCAGCGTGAAGACGCGCACGCTGGCCGATGTCATCGCCTTCAACGATGCCAACCGAGCCGCCGAGATGCCCTATTTCGGGCAGGAAATCTTCGTGATGGCTGAGAAGACCGGCGGCGTAGACGACCCCAAATACAAGCAGGCTCGCGCCAAATCGCTGCGGCTGGCGGGGGTCGAGGGGATCGACGCGATGCTGAAGGCAGGAAAGGTCGAGCTGCTGGTCGAGCCGACCTACGGCGCGCCGTGGCTGTCCGATCCGGTGCATGGCGACCAGTTCTCCGGCCCATCGGCAAGCGCGCTCCCGGCAATTTCGGGATATCCGCATCTGACCGTGCCGATGGGACTGGTCGACGGCTTGCCGGTCGGGCTGTCGTTCATCGGCACGGCCTATTCGGACGCGATGTTGCTGAACGCGGGCTACGCGTTCGAGGCGGCGGGCAAGTTGCGCGTGAAGCCGGGCTATGCCGCGACTGCGGATGCGGGAGCGGGGATGGAGGGCATCGCCCAATAGGCAGCCGAGGTACCGAAGGGATCTCTTGCGCTCCTGCTCGGGAGCATTGCTGCGTTTAGCGGGTCCGCCGCGCCACCCGCGCCTGCCACAGCGTCAGAAGCGGGACCACGCCCAGCTCGATCCCGAGCCCGATCAGATGCCCCTGCGACGGCGCGCCGACGATTAGCAGTGACGCCAGCCGCGCCAGCCCGCCCGTCACGACCATCGCCGCGAGCAGCCGGAAGCGACCGGTCTTGTCCTCGATACCGGGGATGCAGGTGACGAAGCCGATGCCCATCGCCAGGAAAATGCCCGACAGATAGCGGAAATGGCTGTCGAGATCGGTCGGCACGTCGGTGACGCCGCCGATCCATGCCGGGCCGCGGATCAGGCTGAGAATCGACGCCGACAGCGGCACGAAGCAGGCGGCAGCGACGGCGAGCTGGAGCCAGCGCTTCTCGGTCACGGCCGGTCGCGCTCGAGCAGTTCGGCGCGGATGTGCGATGCCTTGAGCGACAGCCGCACCTCGATCAGGAAACAGGCGAGCCCGCTGGTCAGCAGCAGCATCGACAGGATGAACGCGACCGCGACGACGGTGCCGATCTGCAGCGCGGAGAGCTCGGCGATGAACAGCAGCGCGACCACCACGCAGATTGCTACTGCACTCGCTGTCACCAGCGTGATCGCGGCGTTGATGATGGTGATGCGCTTGTCGATGCGGCGCAGCTCCCAGACGTGGCGATCATGCTCCGGCCCGGTCGAGCGCGGGTGCAGCGCCTCGATGCTGCGCGCCCGGTCGATCACCCGCGCCAGCCGCCCGGTCATAACGTTGAGGATGCCGCCGATCCCGGCAAGCAGGAACACCGGCGCGATCGAGATCTGGATGGTCTCGGCAACGGTGGACAGGACGGGAGCGAAGCTGGTGGCCATGGCGCGGCTATGCGGGCTCGCACGGGCGACGGGCAAGCGGTTTCACGCCGCTTCGCCCACCTCGATCCCGCCGCACGCATCGGCCGGGCGTCATCCCCGCTCGACGCACATGGCGATGCCCATGCCGCCGCCGATGCAGAGCGTCGCCAGACCCTTTTTGGCGTCGCGCTTTTCCATCTCGTAGAGCAATGTCGTAAGGACACGCGCTCCCGATGCGCCGATCGGATGGCCGATCGCGATCGCGCCGCCGTTGACGTTCACCTTTTCCGCATCCCAGCCCATGTCCTTGCCGACCGCAAGCGCCTGCGCGGCGAACGCCTCGTTGGCCTCGATCAGGTCGAGGTCGGCGACCGTCCAGCCTGCCTTTTCGAGCGCGCGGCGGCTGGCGGGGACGGGGCCGATGCCCATGATCGACGGATCGACACCTGCCGATGCCCAGCTGGCGATGCGTGCCAGGATCGGTGCGCCGCGCTTCTCGGCTTCCTCGCGCGACATGATGACGAGCGCGGCGGCGCCGTCGTTGAGGCCCGAGGCATTCGCGGCGGTGACGCTGCCGTCCTTCTTGAACGCGGGCCGCAGTCCCGACACGCTGTCGACCGTCGCGCCGGCGCGGATATATTCGTCGTCGGACACGGTGGTATCGCCCTTGCGTCCCTTGATCGTCACGGGCGCGATCTCGTCCTTGAACCGGCCCGAGCCGCGCGCTTCTTCGGCGCGGTTCTGCGAGCGGACCGCGAACGCGTCCTGGTCGCCGCGCGTCACTTGATATTGCTCGGCGAGATTCTCGGCGGTGATGCCCATGTGATAGCCGTTGAACACGTCGGTCAGGCCATCCTTGACCATGGTATCGACCAGGCTGACGTCACCCATCTTGGTGCCAGGGCGCAGCGACTGGGCATGCGCCGACATCGACATCGACTCCTGACCGCCTGCGACGACGATCGCGGCATCGCCGGTCGCCACCGCCTGCGCTGCCAGCGCCACCGCCCGCAGGCCGGACCCGCAGACCTGGTTGACGCCCCAGGCCGGAACCTCCTTGGGCACGCCTGCCGCCATCGACGCCTGGCGGGCGGGGTTCTGGCCCTGCGCCGCGGTCAGCACCTGTCCCATGATCACTTCCGACACCTCGTCGCCGCTGACGCCTGCCTGCGCGAGCGCGGCCTCGATCGCGACGCGGCCGAGTTCATGGGCCGGGGTCGCGGCAAAGGCGCCCAGGAAGCTGCCGACCGGGGTGCGCTTGGCGGCGGTGATGACGATGTCGGTCATGGAAGTGTCTCTCCTGCACAAGATGGGGTTGATCTAGGGGCTGCAAGCGGATCGCACCAGCGCGCCAGCGGTTCCCACAATTGCGTGCGGGCGCGGCTGCCGACGATCATGCCGACATGCCCGGCCGACAGGGTCGTGGTGTCGCCGACGGGCGCGGCGGTCGCGGCGGGGACGATGCGGTCGTGCGCCGACACGAACTGCCGGATCGGGCAGGAAAGCGACGCAGGATCGATGGCAATGCCGCCGACGCGCCAGCCGCCCGATCCCGGTGCGTCGTCGGCGACGAAGCGTTCGAACAGGTCGCGGCCTGCCGCCAGCGTCAGCGGCGCGCCGCCATTGGCCCAATCCTCTAGCGCCACGAATGCCCGCGCCTCGGCACTGGCCGGATCTAACGCGGCGAAGCGCTCATACTTGCCGATCGTGCGCGCCGGGTCGAGCCGCCAGAAGCCCGATTGCAGTACCTCGACCGGAACCGCGCCGATCGCTTCGCACGCAGGGCGTGCGGTTGCCCACAGCGCGGCGATGTCTGCGCGCGCAGCGCGGCCGAACCCGGAGAAGCGCCACGGCGTCGCGATCAGCGCCAATCCTGCCACCGGGACATGCTGCGCGGCGGCAAGTGCGAGGGTTCCGCCCAGGCAATAGCCCGCCAGCAGTGCGCCGGAACCGATGCTGCGCAGCAACGGCAGCAACAGGTCGCCGACATGGTCAGCCATCGTCATGGCCGCATCGGCAGGCTCGGGAATGCCCCAGTCGAGCAGCAGCGGCCGTACGCCGCGCTTCGCCAACCAGCGCAGCAGCGACGTCTCGGGAGCGAGATCGAGAACGATCGGCGGGTTGATCAGCGACGGAACGACCAAGGTTGGTCGTCCCGACCCGCCATAGTCGATCACCCGGGCGCGGCCGTGCCGTGCCGCAATCTCGGCAGGCGCAGCATGCGGCATCCGCGATGCGCTCTGATACGCGTGAAGCCCCGCCAGCGCTGCAGCGCGGCGATGAGGCGCATTTGCGGTCTCGCGCTGCAACATATCGAGGAACAACGGCAGCGGCCGCGGGCCTTGTTGCGGTGCAGTATCAAAGCGTGTAGCCTTCGCATCAGCCATTTGCGAGGTCGCCATGAAGAAGACGCCGAACGACGGTCCGGTCATCATCAAGAAATACGCGAATCGCCGACTCTATAATACCGAGACCTCGTCCTACATAACGCTCGACCATCTCGCCGCGATGACGCGCGAAGGCCGCGATTTCAAGGTCGTCGATGCGCGCAGCGACGACGACATCACCCACAATGTGCTGACTCAGATCATCATGGAAGAGGAAGCGCGCGGCCAGACGCTGCTTCCGGTCAGTTTCCTGCGCCAATTGATCGCCCTCTACGGCGATTCGATGCAGGCGATGGTGCCGGGTTATCTCGAGGCGTCGATGGACAGTTTCCGGCGCAATCAGGAACAATTCAAGACCGCGGTCGAAGGCGCATTCGCGCATTCGCCGTTCGCGGAGATCGCCAAGCGCAACATGGCGATGTTCGACGCGGCAACCTCTGCGTTCAAGGCACCGGGCATGGCCGGGGCGGCAGGCGACGTGCCCGCCGCGAGCAAGGATGACGAAATCGCCGCGCTGCGCGCCGAACTCGCCAAGCTGCAGGACAAGGTCGAGAAGCTGGGGCAGTAGCGAGCCGCCAGCTACCAGTCGCGAACGGTCGAGCGAGCAGCCCGGACCGCGCGGCTTACTCCGCGTGTTCGGCCAGGACCGTCAGTCCGCGGGCGTTGACCTCGGCAAAGCCGCCTTCGACCCGAATCAGTTCGGGCTCGCCCTTTTCGGTGCGGTGTACCGCGATCGCGCCGTCGCGGATCATCGACATCAGCGGGGCATGCCCTTCGAGAACGCCGAAATCGCCCTCCGTGCCGGGGACGACGACCATGTGGACGTCCTCGGAGCGGACGAGCTTTTCAGGCGTGACGAGTTCGAAATGCAGCATGGTTCAATCCTTCAACTCCTCCCCACCAGGAGAGGGGCTGCGAAAAATTACGCCTCGTCGGCCATCTTCTTGGCCTTGGCGACCGCTTCCTCGATGCCGCCGACCATGTAGAAGGCGCTTTCGGGAAGATGATCATACTCGCCGTCGACGACTGCCTTGAACGACTTGACCGTATCCTCGAGCGCGACGAACTTACCCGAAATGCCGGTGAAGACCTCGGCGACGTGGAAGGGCTGGCTGAGGAAGCGCTGGATCTTGCGCGCGCGCGCGACCGTCAGCTTATCCTCTTCCGACAGCTCGTCCATGCCGAGAATGGCGATGATGTCCTGCAGCGACTTGTACTTCTGAAGGATCGACTGGACTGCGCGGGCGGTATCGTAATGTTCCTGCCCGACGATGCGCGGTTCGAGCACGCGGCTGGTCGAATCGAGCGGATCGACCGCCGGATAGATGCCGAGTTCCGAAATCGCTCGGTTGAGCACGGTGGTTGCGTCGAGATGCGCGAACGACGTCGCCGGGGCCGGATCGGTAAGATCGTCGGCAGGCACGTAGATCGCCTGGACCGAGGTGATCGACCCCTTGTTGGTCGAGGTGATGCGCTCCTGCAGCGCGCCCATGTCGGTCGACAGCGTCGGCTGATAGCCCACCGCCGAGGGAATGCGGCCGAGCAGTGCCGACACTTCCGAACCCGCCTGGGTAAAGCGGAAGATGTTGTCGACGAAGAACAGCACGTCCTGGCCTTCGACGTCGCGGAAATATTCGGCGATCGTCAGGCCCGACAGCGCGACACGCGCGCGCGCGCCGGGAGGCTCGTTCATCTGGCCATAGACCAGCGCGACCTTGGATCCCTCGCTGACCGGATTTCCGTCGGCGTCCTTGGCGATGACGCCTGCGTCGAGGAATTCGTGATAGAGGTCGTTGCCCTCACGCGTACGCTCGCCGACGCCGGCAAATACCGACGTGCCGCCATGGCCCTTGGCGATGTTGTTGATCAGTTCCTGGATCAGCACGGTCTTGCCGACGCCGGCGCCCCCGAACAGCCCGATCTTGCCGCCCTTTGCGTACGGCGCGAGCAGGTCGATCACCTTGATGCCGGTGACGAGGATCGCGCTCTCGGTCGACTGGTCGACGAACAACGGCGCCGGCGCGTGAATCGGCATCGTGTCGGCGTGGCCGACCGGACCGCGCTCGTCGATCGGCTCGCCGATGACGTTGAGGATGCGGCCCAGCGTCTTGGGGCCGACGGGGACGCGGATCTGCGATCCGGTGTCGGTGACACGCTGGCCGCGGGTCAGACCCTCGGTCGCGTCCATCGCGATCGTGCGGACCGTGTTCTCGCCGAGATGCTGCGCGACTTCGAGCACCAGGCGGTTGCCGTTATTGTCGGTTTCGAGCGCCGAGAGGATCGCGGGCAGCGCGTCGTCGAACGTCACGTCGACGACGGCGCCGATCACCTGGCTGATGCGTCCGACATTGTTGGTGGTCGCCTGCGGCGGGGCGAGGGTGTCTGCGGCGGTTGCCATGCGTCTATCCTTGGGCTTGCGGGTTGCCCGGCGTGCTAGCGGCCGGGCGGGTGAATGTCACGGTGATGGTACGGTTCTCGCCGTCGCCGGGGGCGACCGCGATGCTGACCGGAACGGCGTCGATCACGCCGTCGGCGCTCTCCTCGGCAGCGATCGCGTCGAGCGCGCCGCCGTCCTTGATCGCATATTGCGACAGGAATTGCCGGACGATGTCGGCAAAGCGCGTCTTGGCGGTGTCGGCATTGGCGGGATCGGTGATCGCCAGCGTAAAGACGATGCGGTCGAGCGCGTTCGCCGATATGCCCGCACCTTCGAACGTGGCGGTGTTGGGCATGGTCGCGTCGGATTGCGATACGGTCACCGGGCTGCCGGTGGTCAGCCAGCTACTGCCGTCCTGCGCATAGTCGCCGGCGCGAAAGCCGAACTGGTTGGCGTGGCCGACCGCTTCCTCGGGCACGCCGAACAATCGGTCCCAACCCTTGAGGTCGGCGACCGCCGCAGCGCGATCGGCCTCGTTCTCGATCACCGTCGGTTCCGGCGAACCGCAGGCCGCAAGCGCAAGGCAAAGCAGTGGCAGGGCGATGCCGAACCGCATCAGAGCGCCTCGGCTCCCGAGATGATTTCGACCAGTTCGGTGGTGATCGCAGCCTGGCGGGTGCGGTTATATTCGATCGTCAGGCGGTTGATCAGATCGCCGGCGTTGCGCGTGGCATTGTCCATCGCGGTCATCTTCGACCCCTGCTCCGACGCCGCATTCTCCCGCATCGCGCGGTAGAGCTGGACGGCGATGTTGCGCGGCAGCAGGTCGGCGAGGATCGTCTCCTCGTCGGGTTCGTAGGTGACGACGGCGCCGTCATTGGCCGCAGCCAGCGCGCCGGGCTCGACCTTCGGCACCGCGACCGGGATCAACTGCTGCTCGGTCGGCTCCTGCGTCAGGACCGTCTTGAACGACGCGTAGAACAGGTGCGCGACATCGAATTCACCCGCCTCGTAGCGGGCGACGAGATCGTCGGCATAGCCGCGCGCATCGTCGAACTTCAATTTGCCGAGATCGCCCGGCTCGACCGAATGCAGCATCTGGTCGCGATACAGGCGCGCGAGCACCGCGCGGCCCTTGCGGCCGATGGTGTAGAATTTGACCGTCTTGCCCTGCGCGATCAGTTCCTGCGCACGGCGGCGGGCGAGGCGCGCGATGTTGGTGTTGAACGCGCCCGCCAGCCCCTTGTCGGACGTCGCGACGACGAACAGGTGGACCTGATCGCGACCGGTACCGGCGATTAGCTTCGACGACTGATCGCTCAGCACCACGCGCGACGCCAGCCGCGCCATCACCGCCTCGAGCCGCTGGGCATAGGGACGCCCGGCCTCCGCCGCCTCCTGCGCGCGTCGCAGCTTCGCGGCGGCGACCATCTTCATCGCCTTGGTGATCTTCTGGGTCGACTTGACCGACCCGATCCGGATTTTCAGCGCCTTGAGAGAGGCCATTCCTGTTTCACCATGTCCCTAGCCATCATGCTGAACTTGTTTCAGCATCCACCCATCCCCAAGCAACGGCGGGGACGGTTGCACGGTGGACCCCGAAACAAGTTCAGGGTGACGACCGTGTGTTGTCAGCCCGCAGCCTTACGCAAACGTCTTCGCGAACGCCGCCAGCGCGTCCTTCAGGCGATCGCGCACGTCGTCCTTCAGGTCCTTGCTGTCGCGGATCGCGGCCAGCACGTCGGCGTGGTTCGATCGCATGTCGGCGAGCATCGCCTGT
Source organism: Sphingomonas japonica (assembly GCF_006346325.1). Lineage (NCBI taxonomy): Bacteria > Pseudomonadati > Pseudomonadota > Alphaproteobacteria > Sphingomonadales > Sphingomonadaceae > Sphingomonas > Sphingomonas japonica. The sequence continues at coordinate 109,460 of NZ_VDYR01000002.1, forward strand.
TCGTAGCGCACGACGTCGCTTGCCGCGACCGCATCGAGATAGCCTTGCGTGCCGGCAAAGATCGACACGACCTGCTCCTCGAACGGCATCGGGCTGAACTGAGCCTGCTTGAGCAATTCGGTCAGCCGCGCGCCACGGTTGAGCAGTTTCTGCGTCGAGGCGTCGAGGTCCGATCCGAACTGCGCGAACGCCGCCATTTCGCGATACTGCGCCAGCTCCAGCTTGATCGAGCCCGCGACCTTCTTCATCGCCTTGGTCTGCGCGGCCGAGCCGACGCGCGACACCGACAGGCCGACGTTGATCGCCGGGCGGATGCCCGCGAAGAACAGATCGGTCTCGAGGAAGATCTGGCCGTCGGTGATCGAGATCACGTTGGTCGGAATGTATGCCGAAACGTCGCCCGCCTGCGTCTCGATGATCGGCAGCGCAGTCAGCGAACCGCCGCCCATCGCGTCCGACATCTTGGCCGCACGCTCAAGCAGGCGGCTATGGAGATAGAAGACGTCGCCGGGATAGGCTTCGCGGCCGGGAGGACGGCGCAGCAGCAGCGACATTTGGCGGTATGCCACGGCCTGCTTCGACAGATCGTCGAACACGATCAGCGCATGCATGCCGTTGTCACGGAAATACTCGCCCATCGCGGCGCCGGTATAGGGCGCGAGGAACTGGAGCGGTGCGGGCTCCGACGCGGTCGCGGCGACCACGATCGAATATTCCATCGCGCCGTTTTCTTCGAGCGTCTTGACCAGCTGTGCGACCGTCGAGCGCTTCTGGCCGACCGCGACATAGACGCAGTAGAGCTTCTTGCTCTCGTCGTCGCCCTGATGCGCGGCCTTCTGGTTGATGAAGGTGTCGATCGCGACGGCGGACTTGCCGGTCTGGCGATCGCCGATGATCAGCTCGCGCTGGCCGCGGCCGACGGGGACGAGCGCGTCGATCGCCTTGAGGCCAGACTGCATCGGCTCGCTGACCGACTGGCGCGGAATGATGCCGGGTGCCTTGACCTCGACGCGGCTGCGCTGGTCGGAGGCGATCGGGCCCTTGCCGTCGATCGGGTTGCCGAGGCCATCGACGACGCGGCCGAGCAGCCCGCGGCCGACGGGCACATCGACGATCGTGCCGGTGCGCTTGACGACATCGCCTTCCTTGATCTGCGAATCACTGCCGAAGATCACGACGCCGACATTGTCGGCTTCGAGGTTGAGCGCCATGCCCTGCACGCCGTTGGAGAACTCGACCATCTCGCCCGCCTGGACGTTGTCGAGGCCGTGGATGCGCGCGATGCCGTCGCCGACGCTCAGCACCTGGCCGGTTTCGCTGACTTCGGCCTCGGTGCCGAAATTGGCGATCTGGTCCTTGATGACCTTGGAAATTTCTGCGGCGCGGATATCCATGATTCTAGCCTTCAGCCTTTCATCGCGTGGGCGAGGGTGTTCAAACGGGTCTTGATCGAGCTGTCGATGCGCTGGCTGCCGATCTTGACGACCAGCCCGCCGAGCAGCGAGCGATCGACCGAGAGATCGACCGCGACGTCGCGGCCGACGCGCTGGCGCAGCGCCTGGCGAAGCTCGGCGATCTGATCGTCGCTGAGCGGATGCGCCGAGACGACCTCTGCAGTCATCTCACCGCGATGGCGCGCCGCCAGCTCGCGGTACGAGCGGATGATCGCAGGCAGGTCGCGCAAGCGGCGATTCTGTGCGAGCACGCCGAGAAATTTGCGGGTCGTCGGATCGAGCGACAGCGCCTGTGCGACCGCGTCGACCGCCTTTACCGCATCGCCACGCGCGACGAGCGGGCTGCTGGTCAGCCGGGCAAAATCGTCCGATTCGGCAAGCGCCTCGCGCACGGTGCCGAGGCTCGCCTCGACCGCCTCGATCGAGCGGGCGTCGCGCGCCAGATCGAACAACGCCGTCGCATAGCGGCCGCTCAGGCTCGCCTGGATCCCGCCGGTTGCGGGATTGCCGCTCAAAGTACCGCCGGATGTCTCCACGCGATCGAATTCCTCATTCGGGCACAAATATTGGCCCCATACGAAAAGGGGGGCGCACGCATGGCGTCCCCGATGGGTTGGCGGGCTGCTAGCATCGGTGCACGCATCGCGCAAGCCGAGCGCGCTTCGGTCTTGCAGGCGGCGGGGCGGGCGCTTTATCCTCGCTGCGGGGATTCGATCGAAGGGGGGAAGGCGAATGATCGGGAAGGCTGTCAAGCCGTGGTCGGTTACGATCGCGGCGGCGCTGCTGTGCACTGGAGGGTTTGCGCATGCCGAAAGCGCGGCGGTCACCGCCGGCGCTCCGGCGCCCGCGCGCGAGGTGGCGATGACGCACTCGATCGCGATCGATCGGATCGGGGGCACCGACGGAATGCAGCTGTCGCTCGCGCTCGAACGCCTGCTGGCGCAGCCTGGCGCCAACGGGCAGCCCTATTTCGATCTGCTCGCCGGCCGGCGCGGTGCCGACAGCGCCGACGTCATCCTCGAAGGGGTCGTCACCACCGGCGTCGACGAGGGCCGCGTCAAGCTGACGCGCAACCGCTGCATCGACGAGCAGGACGGCAAGTGCGCCAAGCGCGAGGATGTCGAGCTCGATTGTCGGCGCCGGATCATCGACGTGCGCGCCGACGTCCGCGTGGCGACCGGCGAGGAAGGGCGCGTACTCTATTCCGAGGCCAAGCCGCAGCGCCGCGAGTCGAGCTGGTGCCCCGGCGATGACCGGCCCGCGCCTACCGAGCAGTTGGTGTCGGCGATGATCGAGACGATCGCTGCGCAGATCCACGCCGATCTGGTGCCGCGCGAATCGCAGGTCAACGTGCGCTTTCGCGAAGGGCGCAAGGGCATGGGCAAGAGTGAGGGCGAACGGTTCAAGCAGGCGATCCGCCTCACGCAGCGCGACCTGCCGGGCGCATGCGGCGAGTTCCGCGCGATCGAGGCGGCAATGCCCGGCCACCCCTCGACCGCGTTCAACCTGGCGCTGTGCGCGGAAGCGGCGGGCGACCTGGCGGCGGCGGAAGCGGCCTATCGCCGCGCGCAGGCGATCGAGCCGCGCGCCGGCGACATCCGCGAGGCGCTCGACCGGATAGCCGCGACCATGGCGATGCGCGCCGACCTGGCGCAACGCGCCGCACTTTGAACGCAAGCGGCAGGATGCCGCAGGCGGGCATCGCCGCTATATCGGAGGCATGAACACCCGCTTTCACATCACCGACGCGGTCGCCTGGGCGGCGTTCGAAGCCCGCGACCGCGCCTATGACGGGCGCGTGATCGGTGCGGTCACCACCACCGGCATCTACTGCAAGCCGAGCTGCCCCGCGCGGCGCCCCTTGCGCGAACATGTCGTGTTCTATCGTGACGCGGACGAGGCGCGCGCGGCGGGGTTTCGCGCGTGCCTGCGCTGCAAGCCCGACGCGGTCGGCCGCGACCGCGTCGCGGTGGCCCAGGCGGTCGCGGCGATCGAGGCGGCGGAGGAGGCGATCGGGCTGGAGCAGCTTGCCGGGCAGGTCGGCTATGCGCCGCATCATTTCCACCGCCTGTTCAAACGCGCGACCGGAGTGACGCCCGCGGCATATGCGCGCAGCTTGCGCGCCCGCCGCGCCGCGGAGGCGCTGCAGGGGGACGGCAGCGTTACCGAAGCGATCTACGAAGCCGGCTATTCCGCGCCGAGCCGCTTTTACGAGACCGCCGCAGACCGGTTGGGCATGACGCCATCGGCGTGGAAGCGCGGCGGCGCGGGCGTGACGATCCGCTGGACGCGCGCCGAGACCAGCCTGGGCCCATTGCTGATCGCGGCGACCGACAAGGGGCTGTGCCGGGTCGCGTTCGACGAGGACGAGGCGGCGCTCGCGCTGCGCTTCCCCGCAGCGGAGATCATTCGGGGCGGCGCGGTGCTGGCGGGACTGGCAGCGCGCGTGGTGGCCGAGGTCGAGACGCCGGGGCGCGACCATGACCTGCCGCTCGACGTGCAGGGCACCGCATTCCAGGAAGCGGTGTGGCAAGCATTGCGCGCGATCCCGCCGGGGGAAAGCCTGAGCTACGCGCAGCTCGCTGCGGCTGCCGGCAATTCCGGCGCGGTGCGTGCGACCGGGACGGCATGCGGCGCCAACCAGGTGGCGGTGGTGATCCCCTGCCACCGTGCGCTGCGCAGCGACGGCTCGCTGGGCGGCTATGCCTATGGCCTCGACCGCAAGGTGGCGCTGCGCAAACGCGAGGGAGCGCAGTGACCGGGTTCGTCATCGCCGGGCTCGATCCCGCGCCGTTCGCGCCGCTCTACGGACTGAGCGACGCGGCGCTCGCCGAGCGTCAGGTCGTGCGGATGCGCGCCGATGCCAAACCCGGATTCCCGTGCCGCGTGACGCTGGAGGATGCCGAACCGGGAGAAGCGGTGTTGCTGCTCAACCACGAGCATCTTGCCGTCGCCAATCCCTATCGCTCGCGCCATGCCATCTTCGTGCGCGAGGGAGCGCAGCGCGCGGCGACGTTCACCGACACGGTTCCAGAGCAGCTGGCGATCCGGCTGCTGTCGGTACGCGCGTTCGGCCGATCGGACATGATGATCGACGCCGAAGTGCTGGAAGGCAGCGGTTTGCAGGACGAGATCGCCCGGCTCTTCAACGCGCCGGAGGTTGCCTACATCCACGTCCACAATGCCCGACGCGGCTGCTTCGCTGCGCGCGTCGATCGCCGCTGACTACCCCGCCTTGCGACAGCGATAGACCAGCTTTTCGTTGGGCAGCGACGGCAGCGCGTTGCGGATCGCCGATTGCTGGGTGGCGAGGTTGGCGCGCGGCGCCGATTCGCCCGAGCACGCCTTGAGCTGGACACCGCTGCGCAGTTCGCGGGCGCGCGTCATCGCCGCGGCCGAGAGGAGATAGCGGGTGTTCGAATAGGTCAGCGTCGCTGGATCGAACTCGAGCACCGACACCGTCTGCTCCTCTTCCGGCACCAGGATGCGTTCCCAGCCGCCGGTGTCCTCGGCATATTGGGTGCGGCCGTTGACGCAGCCGTCGGCGCCCCACTCGATCCGCACCGGCGCGGCCGACGACACCGTCACCCGGCTGCGGTCGGGGAGCAGCGTGCAGACCAGCGGGCCAAGCGCCGCGGTGCGGTCGGCGGTGGTCTTTCCGGCCGTGTCGGCCCCGGCCTCGACCGCGGCATCCGCATCAAAGTCTGGGCGCAGGAAGAAGGCGGCGACGGCGGCGACCATCAGCACGCCGCCGATCGACGCGGCCCAGATCGCGGCGCGCTTCTGCCCGCGCGATGCCAGCAGCCCGCCGCCGCCCAGCCCAAGCGCGCCGAGCACGAGCAGCAGTGCGGCAAGCGCCATGACATTCTCGCGCGTGGTTTCGTTGTCGGCGCGCGCCGCCGCGATCGCACGTTCGCGGGCGATGCGCGCATCGGTCGCGGCCTCGCGCTCGCGCAATGCCGCTTCGGCCCTGGCGGCGGCTTCGGCGTCGCGATCCTGTTCGAGCCGCTCCTGAATGCTGGTGCAGGGCGCAGCGACGACCTGCGCTTCCTGCGACGCGCCGCGCAGGAAGGCGGCGAGCTCGGCATTGGCGATGGCGAACGCAAAGGTGCCGTCGCCGTCGTCTCCGCGGGTGATCGCCGAATTGACCCCGACCACGCGCCCGCACGGATCGAGCAACGGGCCGCCGGAATTGCCGCGCGCGATGTTGGCCGAATGGAGGAGCACCGCCGTGCCGACCAGGTTACGCGCGCCCGAGAATAGCCCCGACGAGCGCACCGGCGACAAGGGGGTAATGAAATCCGCGGCCGACTGCGCAGTGGCGATATCGACATTGCCGGGATAGCCGAGCGCGATCACCGGGTCGCCATCGGTCAGCACGCCGTTGAACAGGGTGAGCGGCGGCAGCCGCACGCCGGTGAACTCGACCAGCGCGAGATCGCGATCGACATCCACCGCGATCAGGCTGCCCTGGTAGCTCTTGTCGCCTTCGGATGGCACCACGCCGATCAGGACGTTGCCGGGATAGCGCGCCGCGAGTTCGACGACATGCGCATTGGTGACGATGCGGTTGGGGGCGATCGCAAAGCCCGACCCGTGCCCGAAGCCGACGACTTCGTCATCGACCACCGCAATCGTGACGATCCGCACGACGCCGCGCCCGGCGGCGGAAATATCATCGGCGCGCGCCGGTGTGGCTAGCGTCAGACACGCCAGCAGCAGTCCGAGCCAACGGATCATTCAAGCGCCCCCGAGTTCAGCAGATCGCGTTTCGGGGAAATCGCGAAATGGCGCAAGCATTCACAGGAAATTATACGGATCGACATCCACGATCACGCGCACCCTTGCCGGCCATTCGACCCGGTTCAACCAGTCGCGGATCACGTCCTGGACATCGAGCGCGCGGCGCGCGTGGACAAGCAGGCGAAAGCGGTGGCGGCCGCGCAGCATCGCCAGCGGGGCGGGGGCGGGGCCGTAGACGTGCATCGCGTCGATATCGGGGACACAGCGGGCCAGCGCGCGGGCGGTGTCGTCGGCTGCGGCCTTGTCCTCCGACGACACGACGATCGCCGCATAGCGGCCGAAGGGAGGCGCGGCGGCATCGCGGCGCGCTTCGGTCTCGGCGGCATAAAAGCCCTCGGCATCGCCCGAGATCAGCGCCTGCATGACGCTGGCGTCGGGGGCGGTGGTCTGGAGATAGACATGGCCGGGCTTGTCGCCGCGCCCCGCGCGACCCGACACCTGCATGATCTGCTGGAAGGTCCGCTCGGCCGCGCGCAGGTCGCCGCCTGCGAGACCCAGGTCGGCATCGACCACGCCGACCAGGGTGAGGTTGGGGAAATGATAGCCCTTGGTCACCAGCTGCGTGCCGACGACGATGTCGATCTCGCCCGCTTCCATGCGGCCGACGAACTCGGCGGCCTTGGCGGGTGACCAGATCGTGTCCGACGTGACGATGGCGGTGCGCGCCTGCGGCCATAGCAGCGCGACCTCATCGGCGATGCGCTCGACTCCCGGGCCGCACGCGACCAGGCTCTCCTCCTCGCCGCATTCGGGGCAAGCGCGCGGGGACGGGATCATGTGCCCGCAATGGTGGCAGGCGAGGCGGCTGATCAGCCGGTGCTCGACCATCCATGCGGTGCAGTTGGGGCATTGGAAGCGATGCCCGCAATGGCGGCACAGGGTCAGCGGAGCATAGCCGCGGCGGTTGAGAAACAGCAGCGCCTGTTCACCGCGCTCGAGCGTCGCGTCGATCGCGGTGACGAGCGGCGGCGCGATCCAGCGGCCGCGTTCGGGGGGCTGGGCGAGCAGGTCGATCGCCGCGATCGACGGCATCTGCGCCTCGCCGAAGCGGGCGGGAAGCTTGAGTTCCTCGTAGCGGCCGAGTTCGACCTGGTGCCGGGTTTCGATCGCCGGCGTGGCGGTGGCGAGCACCACCGGGCATTCCTCGAACTTGCCGCGCATCACCGCGACGTCGCGGGCATGATAGTGGACGCCGTCCTCCTGCTTGAAGCTGGTCTCGTGCGCTTCGTCGACGACGATCAGCCCGAGATTGGGGTAGGGCAAGAACAGCGCGGAGCGCGCGCCGACCGTGACCAGCGCCTCGCCGCTGGCGATCGCGCGCCACGCGCGGCGGCGCTGCGACTGGCGCAGGCCCGAATGCCACGCCACCGGCTCGCAGCCGAAGCGCGCGTGGAAACGCTTGAGGAACGGTTCGGTCAGCGCGATTTCGGGGAGCAGCACCAGCGTCTGGCGGCCCGCGCGGATCGCGGCGGCGACCGCCTCGAAATAGACTTCGGTCTTGCCCGATCCGGTGACGCCGTCGAGCAGGAACGGCTGAAACTGCGCTGCGCCGACGGATTGGCGCAAGATGCTGGCGACGTCGGACTGGATGTCGGACAGCTCGGGCGGGGCGTGGTTCGGGTCGGGCCGCGGATAGGGATGGTCGATATCGACCTCGATCCCTTCGAGCGCGCCCGCCTTGACCAGCCCGCGGATCACCGCGTCGGAGACGTCGGCGGTCGTAGCGAGTTCGCGGATCAGGCCCTGACGATCGCCGATCCGTTCCAGCGCCTGTTCGCGCTGCGGCGTCATCCTGCCCGGCGCCGTGCCGGACGCGCGGTACTCGGTGACGGTCCTGGCGCCCTCGAGCGCGGAAGTAGAGGCGAGCGCCATACGCAGCACGCTGGCCAGCGGGGCGAGATAATAGTCGGCGGTCCATTCGATCAGGCGGCGCAGCGATTCCGGGATCGGTGGCGCGTCCACCACGCCGAGCAGGTTGCGCAGGCGGTTGTCGCCGACTTCCTCGGTCGCGAGGCGATCGGCTTCCCAGACGACCCCCAGCAATTGCCGCGGGCCGAGCGGGGCGACGACGATCGATCCCGGCGCGGCTTCAATCCCGTGCGGCACCCGGTAGTCGAGCGGGCCGAGCGCGGAATTCATGACGATGACGCGGGCGCGGGACGATGGCATGGCCTGCATATCGCGTGTCGGGGGCGAAAGCGGAACCCCGCTAGGGTGCGTAGGTAAGCGCGACCACCGCGACATGGTCCATCGCATCGCGCGCGCCATTGCGGCCGAACTCGACGGCGTTGAGATAGCCGGCCTCGACCTGCAGCGCGCCATTCAGCTTGTGCCGGATCGAGGCATGGTTGCGGATCCGGAACAACCCGCTCTGGTTGTTCCAGTCGGCCTTGCCGCCGAAAAAGCTCTCGTGACGAAGCGCCCACGAGGTCGGGCCACCCGGGGTAAATGGCCGCGCATAAGCGATTTGCGGGCGAAGTCGGAAATGCACATCGTCGCCGTCGTTGCGAAACCGCTGTTCGAAGCGGAGCTGGCCTGTGAGCGTGCCGCCGGCGATCTTCGCCAGATCGACCGCCACCTGCTGGCGCAGGCGATTCTCGATCGTGCCGGGATCGCGGCGTGCGCTGTCGTTGCGCTGGTAGCCGATCTGAAGCCGCGCCCCGCTGTCGAGCGTGCGGGTGACCCACAGCGACTGGATCGTCTCGTACAATCCGCCATCGGCATCGCTGAAGCGCACGGTCGATTCGATGTCGAGGCTCAGCCGCTTCTCCAGCGGGACGATCGCCACCCCGGTCAGCCACAATTTCGCATCCTGCTCCTGCGCGCTGGCGGGCGCGATGCAGCCGAGTGCTGCGGCGGGGATCAGGAAATGGCGGATCGGCATGGCATCTCTTGGCACGGCTGTACGCTTGCCACATGACGCGGTAGAGGCGGTCGCGACGCGCGCCTAGCAGGCCGTCACCCGATTGTCACAAAGTGAAATGAGGCCCGCGCCATGAAGTTCTTCGCCGACACCGCCGATACCGCCGACATCCGCGATCTTGCCGACGCCGGGCTACTCGACGGCGTCACCACCAACCCGTCGCTGATCCACAAATCGGGGCGCAAGTTCCTCGAAGTGGTCGAGGAAATCTGCGGGATCGTGCCGGGTCCGGTGTCGGCCGAGGTCGTCGCGCTCGACCATGCGGGCATGATGCGTGAGGCCGAAGTGCTGCGCAAGATCGCCGACAATGTCGCGGTCAAGGTGCCGTTGACGATCGACGGATTGAAGACCTGCAAGGCGCTGACCGACGACGGCACGATGGTCAACGTGACCTTGTGCTTTTCCGCCAACCAGGCGCTGCTTGCCGCCAAGGCCGGGGCAACGTTCGTGTCGCCGTTCGTCGGTCGGCACGACGACAACGGGTTCGACGGCATGGCGCTGATCGGCGACATCCGCCTGATCTATGACAATTACGCGTTCGACACCGAGATTCTGGTCGCCAGCGTGCGGCATCCGATCCATGTCCTGGAAAGCGCGCGGTTGGGTGCCGACGTGATGACCGCACCGCCATCGGTGATCCGCCAGCTCGTCAAGCATCCGCTGACCGACAAGGGCATCGAGGGGTTCATGGCCGATTGGGCGAAGACCGGGCAGACCATCGGGTAAGGCGCAGAGGAGCTTCGCTCAGACCGAAACGATCCCCGCTTTTCCTCCAATTCAATGATTTAGGCTATTGTTGGATTGCGTTCGTACGCTACCATGCAATCGACCCAAACGATTGTCGCGAACTGGTCGTTACCCCCACAGCTTGAAAGCAGCGAGCGACCCCCGCCATGATGGCCTTATTCCAGCAAGCGCGCGCGGCGCTCGATTTTCTCGAACTTCACAAGCTGGAGCCATCGGCGGACAACTACGCCTTTGCGCTGGATTATGTGATGAACCCCGGGTCCGAGATGGCGCACGAGGTGAACGAGAAAACCTATGGCGGGTTGCGGTTGGCGTCGGGCGCGGTTCACAGCCTGATCGAGCGTTTCCTGTCCGAACGGCGTGGCAATGTCCTCGATCATCGCGAACGAACCGTGGCACGTCAGGCGGAGGAACTGGGCACGCTCACGTCCGATGCCCATGACCTGACCGAAGCTCTGGGCCGCGACGTCGGTGCGATCGTGCAGCAGCCCGGGGCCGAGATCGACAGGACGAAGGATCTGGTGGCGCGCCTGTCCGATGCGGAGCGCGATCTGGCGGAATTGCGCGACGAACTGCGCATGTTGCGAACGGCGGTGGGCGCTCCGGGCCAATCCACCGACGTCGATCGCGACGAACTGACGCAGGCGTTGAACCAGCGCGGCGCCCAGCGGGTGTTCGACGCGCTGGCCGAGCATGGTCGCCCCTATGTGCTGATGATGTTCAGCCTCGACGATCTCGCCGGGATCAACAAGCGCTTTGGGCACGATGTCGGCGGGAACGTGATCAACGCCTTCGCAGCGACGTTGCGGCAGGTCTTCGCGAAAGAGGAATTGATCCGCTGGACCGGAAACGAATTCATCATCGTGGCGGCGGACCTTGCGACAGCGGCCGCACGGCTGCTGGTGGAAGACGCGCTGACCGCGCTCAGCGCCCGCCGCCTCAAGCTGCGCGGGAACGGGGCGTGGATCGGTACCGTGACCGCGTCGGCGGGCGTGGTCGTCAGCCAGAACGAAACGCCCACCACTGCTTTGGTCAGGGCACGCGCCAATATGCTTGCCGCCGCCGCTCAAGGGGGCAACCACGCGATCGGCTGAGGCGGTTGCGGCGGCGAGCATCGGGGATCGCTGCCGGACGCGACGCGCTGCGGCAGATGCGCTAATGCCGATCGGTGACCGATCCACTGCCCCTGTCCTTTGCCGCGCACCTTGCCCGCGATCGGCGGCGGTCGGTGCACACGGTGCGGGCATATCAGGCGACGGCAGCGCGGTTGATCGCTTTCCTCCAGGCGCATTGGGGCGGGGCGGTGGATGCGGCGGCGCTTGGACGCGTCACGCCGGCCGACCTGCGTGCCTTCCTTGCCAAGCGGCGCGGCGAAGGCCTGGGCAATGCCTCGGCGGCGCGTGAGCTTTCCGCGGTCAGGGCGTTCCTCGCCTTTGCAGGTGGCCCCGATGCAGCACCGCCGCGCATCCGCGGGCCGCGCGTCAAGAAGGGGTTGCCCCGGCCGATCGCGCCAGCCGAAGCGGTCGCGTTGGCGGAGGAAGTCGAGGACGGCGCGCGCGAGCCGTGGATCGGCGCGCGCGACTGGGCGGTGCTGTTGCTGCTGTACGGCGCGGGACTGCGCATTGGCGAGGCGCTGGGGCTGACGGGAGCGGTCCTGCCGCTGGGCGATACGCTGCGCGTCACCGGCAAGCGCGCCAAGACCCGGATCGTGCCGCTGCTGCCGCAGGTGCGCAGCGCCATCGAGGCCTATGTCGCGCAGTCGCCCTATGGCACCGCGCGCAATGCGCCGCTGTTTCGGGGGGCGAAGGGCGGGCCGTTGTCGCCCGGGGTGATCCGGCGGTCGGTACGTGCGGCGCGGGTGCAGCTGGGACTGTCCGACCGGACGACGCCGCATGCGCTACGCCACAGTTTCGCGACGCATCTTCTGGGGCGCGGGGCCGACCTGCGCGCGCTGCAGGAGCTGCTCGGGCATGCCAGCCTGAGTTCGACGCAGGTCTATACCGCGGTCGATGCCGCGCATCTGATGGACGTGTACCGCAGCGCGCATCCGCGGGCCTGATTTTGCGTTCGTCGCACTGCGGGCCTAAGCGCTGCGCAATGTCCGACACCCCGATCGCGCTCTACATCCACTGGCCGTTCTGCGTGTCGAAATGCCCCTATTGCGACTTCAACAGCCATGTCCGCGAGCAGGTCGATCAGGACCGCTGGCGCGCGGCGTTGCTTGCCGATCTGGCGCAGGAGGCGCGCGAATTGCCGGGGCGGCGACTGGGGTCGATCTTTTTCGGCGGGGGCACCCCGTCACTGATGCCGCCGGCGACCGTCGCCGCCTTGATCGAAGCGGCGACCATGCACTGGGTGGCGGAGCCGGACGTCGAGATCACGCTTGAGGCGAACCCGTCGTCGGTCGAGGCGGCGCGATTCGCCGACCTTGCCGCTGCTGGGGTCAATCGCGTGTCGCTGGGGCTGCAGGCGCTCGACGACGCGGCGCTGGCATTCCTTGGCCGGGCGCATTCGGTGCGCGAGGGGCTGGCGGCGCTCGATACCGCGCAAGCCAGTTTCGCGCGGGTCAGCTTCGATCTGATCTACGCGCGCCCTGGGCAGGCACAGGCGGCGTGGGAAGCCGAGCTTGACCGGGCGATCGGCTTCGGGACCGAGCATCTCTCTCTCTATCAGCTGACGATCGAACCAGGGACGCGCTTTGCCACGCTGGCGGCGAGGGGCGATCTGGTCATCCCGGGCGAAGATGCGGCCGCCGACCTGTTCGAAGCGACGCGCGCGATCACCGTTGCGGCGGGGCTGCCGCCTTACGAAGTGTCGAACCATGCGCGCGCCGGGGCGCAGAGCCGCCACAACCTGACCTATTGGCGCTATGGCGATTATGCCGGGATCGGGCCCGGTGCGCATGGGCGGCGCGGCGGGCTGGCGACGGTGCGGCGCAAGAAGCCCGAGAACTGGCTGGCCGCGGTCGATCGCAACGGCCACGGGATCGAGGCGTCCGACCCGCTCGAGCCGCAGCAGCGCACGGCCGAGGCGCTGGTGATGGGGCTGCGGCTGGCAGAGGGGGTCGACACGGCGCGGATCGCGCGGCTGGGCGGCACGATCCCCGATGCGCTGGTCGATGCGAGGGCGGTGGCGCGGCTGGCGCAGGAAGGGTTGATCCTGCGCGATGGCGATCGGCTGACGGTAACGCCGACGGGAATGCCGGTGCTGGAGGCGATCCTGCGGACGATCGTCGCCTAGTCCCCGAACGTCTTTGGCGCCGGCGACACCGTCACGGTCGTGCCGCCGCGCACTTCCTGCACCTCGAGCGCACGCTGCGCGACGCCGTCGCGGCCGAAGCGGAACGGGCCGTCGAGCCCTGCATAGCCGTCGCTCGACGTCAGGCGGCTGGCGGGGAAGCGATCGCCGATCCGCCAGTCGCGCGCGATGCGCACGGTGAGCAGCACCGCGTCATAGCCAAGGCTCGCGAGACGGTACGGCGCGGCACCGAAGCGCGTGCGGTATTTGGTGGCGAACTGGCGATAGAGATTGTTGGGCACGCTGGCATACCAGGCGCCGCTGAGCGCTGCGTTCGATCCGACCGCCGAATCGGTGTTCCACAATTCGGTGCCCATCACCCGCGCCGCCTTGCCGGTCGGCGAGCGGCGCAGGATCGGCACGGCATTGCCCGCCGCCGACGCGCCGTCGGCAATGAGCACCGCCTGGTATGGCGAAGTCTGCGCCAGCTTGGCGACCGCCGCGCTGATCGAGTTGCGGCTGCGGTCGTAGGTCTGGAGCGATACCACCTGTCCGCCGGCATCCTCGACCGCGCGCAGATACGCGGTGGAGGCGCGCTGGCCGTACATGCCGACAGGCACCAGCCCGGCGAACTGGGTGACGCCGGTCGAGCGCGCATGCTCCACGACACGCGCGATCGACTGTGCCGGCGAATAGCCCATCAGGAAGGCGCCGTTGCCAGCGACCGCGCTGTCGTTCGAGAAGCTGAGCACCGGTACGTTGGCGCGGCGTGCGATCGGCGCGACGGCGCGCACGTCCTCGGCGAGCAGTGGCCCCAGGATCAGCCGGTTGCCGTCTGCCAGCGCGGCCTGCGCCGCTGCCGCCGCTCCGCGGGCGGTGTCGTAGGTGGTGATCCGCACGCGTTCGCTGCGCGTGTCGAGCAGCGCGAGCTGCGTCGCGTTGGCGATCGACTGACCGACCCCGGCGTTCGACCCCGACATCGGCACCAGCAGCGCGACCCGGTGGCGCGCGTCGTCCTGCGGCAGCCCCGGCTCGATCGGGGTCGGCCGCGTGGTCTCGGGCCTGGGTGGCGGCGGGCGATCGGCGTCGGGCACGCCGCGCGGGACGATCGTGGCGCAGGCGCTGGTGAGCAGCGCCGCGCCGATCACGATCAGCCGTTTCAGGCCGAACCCCCGTTGCAGGTTAACCGCTGCCTCTGCCATGACCGTCCCCTCATGCACGCCAAACTCTCCCCCGGCCTCTACATTGTTGCCACCCCGATCGGCAATCTCGGTGATTTGTCGCCGCGCGCCGCGCAAGTGCTTGCGCAAGCGGACGTAATCGCGGTCGAAGACAGCCGCGTGACGGCCAAATTGCTGAGGCATGCCGGGATCCGGCGCCCGATGCTGCCCTATCACGATCACAGCGCCGAAGGCGTGCGGCCCGGCCTGGTGGCGCGGATGGGGAGCGAGGCGGTGGCTTTGGTGTCGGATGCGGGCACGCCGCTGATCTCCGATCCGGGGTACAAGCTGGTCCGCGATGCGCGCGCGGCGGGGCATGCGGTGGTGACGATCCCCGGCCCGTGCGCGGCGGTGGCGGCGCTGACGCTGGCGGGGCTGCCCACCGACCGCTTCCTGTTCGCCGGGTTCCTGCCGCCCAAGCAAGGCGCGCGCGCCGAGGCGATCGCTGAGCTTGCAGGCATCCGCGCGACGCTGGTCCTGTACGAATCGGGGCCGCGGCTGGCGGCGACGCTCGCCGCGCTGGCGCACGGGCTGGGCGATCGCGAGGCCGGGGTGGCGCGCGAAATTACGAAGAAGTTCGAGGAATGCGTGACCGACACGCTGTCGTCGCTCGCCGCGCGCTATGCCGACGCGCCGCCCAAGGGCGAGATCGTCATCGTCGTCGCCCCACCGGGCGAAGCGACGCCGCCCAGCGCCGAAGATGCCGACGCCGCGCTTGCCGAGGCACTGACCCGGCTTTCCCCGGCCAAGGCGGCGGGCGAAGTCGCCAGGAAGTTCAAGCTCGACCGCAAGGTGCTGTACGCCCGCGCGATGGCGATGAAGGCGTGACTCGCGACCGCCGCGCTGCCGAAACGCGCGGGCGTGACGGCGAGCGGGCGGCAGCGTGGTATCTTCGGCTCAAGGGCTGGCGCATCCTCGCCGAGCGGGTGCGCACCGCGGCGGGGGAGGTCGATCTGGTGGCGCGCAAGGGCAGGTTGGTGGCGTTCGTCGAGGTCAAGACGCGGTCGAGCGATGCCGAACTCGACTTCGCGATCGACCGGCGGCGGCTGGCGCGGGTGGCGGCGGCAGCGGAAATCCTGGCGCCGCGCTTTGCGGATGGCGGCGAAGACATCCGCATCGACGTGCTGCTGCTGGTGCCGGGCAAGCTGCCGCGGCATATCGAGAATGCCTGGATCGGGTGACATCGCCGCGGCTCGCCCCTACCTGCGATGCCTAGGGAGTAATCGATGCCGCTGACTGTTGCCGTCCAGATGGACCCGCTCGATACGATTAACATTGCGGGTGATTCGACGTTCGCGTTGATGCTGGCAGCGCAGGCGCGCGGACACCGATTGTTCCACTATGCCGCCGAGGATCTGAGCTACGAAAGCGGCCGGGTGTGGGCACGCGCGCATCCGGTGACGGTGCAGCGCGTCGAGGGCGATCATTTCGAACGTGGCGACCCGGTGAATCTCGATCTGGGTGATGACGCGGATGTCGTATTGATGCGGCAGGATCCGCCGTTCGATCTCGGCTACATCACTGCGACGCACGTGCTCGAACGGATCGCCGACCGGACGCTGGTGGTCAACGATCCGGTCAGCGTGCGCAATGCGCCCGAGAAAGTGTTCGTGCTCGACTATGCGCGCTTCATGCCGCCGACGCTGATCACTCGCAGCCTCGCGGAAGCGCGGCGGTTCCTGGATGCGCATGGGTCGATCGTGGTCAAGCCGCTGCACGGCAATGGCGGCAAGGCGATCTTCAAGGTCGATGCCGACGGCCAGAACCTGTCGGCATTGGTCGAGATCTTCAACCTGACATGGCGCGAGCCGCACATGATCCAGGCGTTCCTTCCCGACGTGGCGAAGGGCGACAAGCGCATCGTGCTGGTCGACGGCGTGGTCGCGGGCGCGATCAACCGGCTTCCCGGGGCAGGGGAAATCCGGTCGAACCTGGCGGTCGGCGGATCGGCGGAGGCGGCGACGCTGACGGATCGCGAAGTCGAGATCTGCGCCGCGATGGGGCCGGAGCTGAAACGGCGCGGGCTGATCTTCGTCGGGATCGACGTGATCGGCGGCGAATGGCTGACCGAGATCAACGTGACATCGCCGACCGGAATCGTCGCGATCGACCGGTTCAACGGCACCGATACCGCGGGAATGATCTGGGACGCGATCGATGTGCGGCTTGCCGCCCGCTGATCGCCGCACTACCGCGCGGCGATGACCGAATTCATTCTCGATTGGATCGAGGCCTGGGGCTATCTGGGCATCTTCGTTCTGATGTTTCTCGAAAACGTGTTTCCGCCGATCCCTTCGGAAGTGATCCTGGGGCTGGGCGGGATCGCCGTCGCGCAGGGGCGGTTCGAGCTGGTGCCGCTGATCGTTGCGGGCACCGCCGGCACCGTCGCTGGCAATTGCGTGTGGTTCGTGATCGGCAGGGTGACGGGCTATCAGCGGTTCAAGCCGATCATCGACCGGTTCGGCCGCATCCTGACGCTCGACTGGAACGAGGTCGAGAAAATGTACAGTTTCTTCCTCAAGCACGGCGGTGCGATCGTATTCTGGGTGCGCTTCCTGCCCACCTTCCGCACGATGATCTCGCTTCCCGCCGGCATGGTGAAGATGCCGTGGTGGAAGTTCCTGGTGTTCACCACCGGCGGCAGCCTGATCTGGAACACGATGCTGGCGCTCGCAGGACTGTGGCTGGGCAACCGCTTCGAGGAGCTCGACCGCTATTTCGGCCCGCTCGCGCTGGTGGCGATGGGGTCGATCGTCATACTGTACGTGTACCGGGTGTTCACCTGGAAGCCCGGGACACGGGAGGGGGAGTGAGCCTGCTCGATCTCCCCTAGCCGGGACGACCGTCAGAACACCGCCGCCACCAGTTGCCGGAACGCGTCGGCGCGATGGCTGATCGCGTGCTTGGCGTCGGGGTCCATCTCGCCGAACGTCTGCTCGCCGCCATTGGGCAGGAATATCGCGTCATAGCCGAAGCCGCGCTCCCCGCGCGGTGGCCAGACCAGCGTTCCGTCGACACGGCCCTCGAACCATTCGACATGGCCGTCGGGCCAGGCGAGCGCCAGCGCGCAGACGAAATGCGCGTCGCGGCCGGCAAGCGGCCCCTTCGCCCGCACGGCATCCTCGACGCGCTGCATCGCCACGGCGAAGTCCTTGGTTTCCCCGGCCCAGCGCGCCGAAAAGATGCCGGGATCGCCGCCCAGTGCCTCGACACACAATCCGCTGTCATCGGCGAGCGCGGGAAGGCCCGACAGATCGGCGGCCTGCATCGCTTTCAGCTCGGCATTGGCGACGAAGGTCGTGCCGGTTTCCTCGGGTTCGGGCAGGTCGAGCTCGGCGGCTGAGATCGGTTCGACGCCATAGGGGCTGAGCAGCGCGGTGATCTCGCGGACCTTGCCGGGATTATGGCTGGCGATGACGAGCTTGCCCGGAGCGAGCTTGCGGATCGCCTGCGGCTCCTTGCCCTCTCCGCTCATTTGCCGATCGCCTGTTTCTGCGCGGCGAAGATGTCGGTGCAGCCGATGCGCGCGAGGCGCAGCAGGCGCAACAGGCCTTCCTCGTCATAGCAGGCGCCCTCGGCCGTCGCCTGCGCCTCGGCGATGGTGCCATTGTCGAGCAGCACGAAATTTGCGTCGGCATCGGCAGCAGAATCCTCGGGATAATCGAGGTCGAGCACCGGCGTACCGTTATAGATGCCGCAACTGACCGCGGCGACCTGGTGCCGGATCGGGTCGGCGGTCAGCTTGCCATCGTTGATCAGCCCGTCGATCGCCATGCGCAGCGCGACCCATGCGCCCGAGATCGAAGCGGTGCGCGTACCGCCATCGGCCTGGATCACGTCGCAGTCGAGCGTGATCTGGCGCTCGCCGAGCAGCTTGAGATCGGTGACGGCGCGCAAGCTGCGGCCGATCAGGCGCTGGATTTCCTGCGTGCGCCCCGACTGCTTGCCCTTGGCAGCCTCGCGATTGCCGCGGGTGTGGGTGGCGCGGGGCAGCATGCCGTATTCGGCCGTCACCCAGCCCTCGCCCTTGCCGCGCAGCCAGGGCGGCAGCCGCTCCTCGACGCTGGCGGTCACCAGTACGCGGGTGTCGCCGAACCCGATCAGCACCGATCCTTCGGCATGGCGGGTGAAATTGGGTTCGATCGTGATCGCGCGCATCTGATCGGGGGCGCGGCCGGATGGGCGCATTGGTGGTGTCTCCTCGGATTTGCGATGTGCCTAGAGCGATCGCGCGATCAGCGCCAGCCTCGCCAACCGATCCACTCGTTCCTACATCGCGTGCATGACCCCGCCGATCACCGAGCTGACCGACCGCGCCCGCGATGTGTTTCGCGTCGTCGTCGAGAGCTATCTCGAATCGGGAGCGCCGGTGGGATCGCGGACGATCTCGCGGCTGTCGGGGCTGAACCTGTCGCCGGCGTCGATCCGCAACGTCATGCAGGATTTGGAGGAATACGGCCTGCTCGCCGCGCCGCACACCAGCGCCGGGCGCATGCCGACCGAAAGCGGGCTGCGGCTGTTCGTCGACGGGATGATGCAGAGCCACGAGCCGACGCAGGAGGAGCGCGCCGCGATCGAGGCGCGCGCGGGCGAGGCCGGCCCGATCGAGGATGCGCTCGCTGCGACGACGTCGGTCTTGTCGGGGCTGTCGGCGTGCGCCGGGCTGGTGCTGGTGCCCAAGCGCGAACCGGTGCTCAAGCAGTTCGGATTCGTGCCGCTGTCCGACGACAAGGCGCTGGCGGTGCTGGTCGGCGACGACGGATCGGTCGAGAATCGCGTGGTCGAGCTGCCGCCGGGGATGGGTCCGTCGGCGCTCAATGAAGCCGCCAATTATCTGTCGGCAACGCTGGCCGGGCTGACGCTGGCGCAAGCCCAGTTGCGGCTGGGGCAGGAGATCGCCCGCGGCCGCGCCGAACTCGACGCCGCTGCGCGCGCGCTGGTCGAACGCGGGCTGGCGATCTGGAGCGAGGATGGCGGCGCGCGCCCGGTGCTGATCGTGCGCGGCCAGGCGCGGCTGATCGACACCGGAGATGCCGACGACCTCGATCGCGTCCGCCAGTTGCTCGACGAACTCGAAGGCAAGCAGGCGATCGCCGAATTGCTGGGCAGCGCGCGCGAAGGCGATGCCGCGCGCATCTTCATCGGGTCGGAGAACAAGCTGTTCGCGCTGTCGGGATCGTCGGTCATCGCCAAGCCGGTGCGCGCGCTCGACGGCCGCGTGGTCGGGGTGGTCGGCGTGATCGGGCCGACTCGGTTGAACTATGCGCGGGTCGTGCCCATGGTGGACTTCACCGCGGCGACGATCGCGCGCCTGCTTGCTTGAACTTTGGCCAAACACAGGGATTCGATGACCGACGAACGTAATTCTGACGCGCCCGAAGACGGAACGATCGACATGGCCACCGCCAATGCGGTCCCCGCTTTCGACGACGAGCGCGTCGCCAAGCTGGAAAACGAGCTGGAGGAAGCCCGTCAGGCAGTGCTCTATGCGCAGGCCGAGACGCAGAATGTCCGCCGCCGAGCCGAGAAGGAAGCCGCCGACGCGCGCACCTATGCCGCGACCGCATTTGCGCGCGACATTCTTTCGGTGGCAGACAATCTGACGCGCGCGCTGGCCGCGATTCCCGAAGACCTGCGCGGCGACGACAAGTTCAAGGGGCTGGTCACCGGCCTCGAGGCGACCGGTCGCGAGATCGAGAGCGTCTTTGGTCGTCACGGCATTACGAAGATCGAGACCAAGGGCGAGACGCTCGACCCCAACCGCCATCAGGCGATGTTCGAGGTGCCGACCGCGGACGCCGCGCCGGGAACCGTCGTTCAGGAAATCCAGTCGGGCTACATGATCCGCGACCGGTTGCTGCGGCCTGCGCTGGTCGGGGTGGCGAAGGCGCCGGACGCGAACTGATCCTTCCGTGAAGCGGCGGAGGATTGAGGTGACCCGGTTGCGGTATCGCCCTATCAGGGCGGCATGACGTCCCGCTTTGATGCCCTGCCCAACCGCCGTGCGATTGCCGACCGGCGCGCCCTCGCCGATGCGCTGGCGGCGCTCGAGGGGCGCGATGCGCAGATGCTGCGCCATGCCGCCACGGCGCTGCTTGCCGACGCCCTCGCCCGGGGCCGCGACGAGATCGCGCGGCGGCTCGCCGAGCATCCCTCGCGCGGGCTGGAAGCCGCGGGCGCCGGCGCCTTCCTGATCGACCAGTTGCTGCGCGCGCTGTGGGATTTCACGACCCAGCGCCTCTATCCCATCACCAACCCGACCGCGTCCGAGCGGATGACGCTGATCGCGGTCGGCGGCTATGGTCGCGGCGAGATGGCGCCGCATTCGGATGTCGATATCGGCTTTCTCACGCCGTGGAAATGCACCGGGTGGAGCGAGCAGGTCATCGAATCGATGCTGTATTCGCTGTGGGATCTGGGGCTCAAGGTCGGGCATTCGTCGCGGTCGATCGACGAGATGCTCAAGATGGCGAAGAGCGACGTGACGGTGCGCACCGCGCTGCTCGAGGCGCGCTATGTGTGCGGCGATACCGAACTGTACGAGGAAGCGTCGCGCCGCTTCAAGGCGGAGGTGCAAGCCGATACCGCGCGCACCTTCATCGCCGAAAAGCTCGCCGAGCGCGATGTCCGCCACGTCAAGATGGGCGACAGCCGCTATGTCGTCGAACCCAATGTCAAGGAGGGCAAGGGGGGCTTGCGCGATCTTCAGACGCTGTTCTGGATTGGCAAATATGCCTACAACGTCCAGCGCGGCGCCGAACTGGTCGATGCGGGATTGTTGAGCGCGCACGAATATCGCCGCTTTCACCGCGCCGACAATTTCCTGTGGGCGGTGCGCTGCCACCTGCACGCCATCGCCGACCGCGCCGAGGACCGGCTGACCTTCGACATGCAGCGCGAGATCGCCGAGCGCATGCGCTATTCCGACCGCCCCGGAAAATCCGCGGTCGAACGCTTCATGCAATTCTATTTCCTGCAGGCCAAGACGGTCGGTGACCTGTCGGGAGTATTCCTGGCGCATCTCGACGAGAAATATGCCGCGCGGGGACGGCGGTTCGGATTGCCCATCATCCGCCGGTCCCCGCGCAAGCTCAAGGGCTTCGTGCTGGATCGCGGGCGACTGGCGTTGCCGCACGACCAGTTCTTTCGCGAGGATCCAGTGCGGCTGGTGGAGATTTTTCAGCTGGCCGACCTGCACGGCCTGGAAATCCATCCGCTGGCGATGCGCGCGGCGGCGCGCGATGCCAAGCTGGCCGACGAGGTTCGCGACGACCGCCGTGCCAACGCCTTGTTCCTCGACATATTGAGCGGCGCGCGCCGCCCCGAACTGGTGCTGCGCTGGATGAACGAAGCCGGGGTGTTCGGCCGCTTCGTGCCCGATTTCGGCCGTGTCGTCGCGCAGATGCAGTTCGACATGTATCATCATTACACCGTCGACGAGCACACCATCCGCGCGGTTGGACTGATGAGCCGGATCGAGCGCGGCGAACTCGCCGACGAGCATCCGATCGCCACCGCGCTGTTCGACCAGATCGTTTCGAAGCGCGCGCTGTATGTCGCGGTGCTGCTCCACGACATCGCCAAGGGGCGCGGCGGCGATCATTCGGTGCTGGGTGCGCGGGTGGCGGAGCGATTGTGCCCACGGCTGGGGCTCACGCCCGCCGAGACCGAGACGGTGGCGTGGCTCGTGCGCTGGCACCTGCTGATGTCGGCGACCGCGTTCAAGCGCGACCTGTCCGACTTCAAGACGATCCTCGATTTCGCCGACAAGGTGCAGTCCCCGCAGCGGCTGATGATGCTGCTCGCGCTGACCGTCGTCGATATCCGTGCGGTGGGTCCGGGAACGTGGAACGGGTGGAAGCGGCAGCTGCTCGCCACCCTGTACGAATCGGCCGAGGAAGTGCTGCGGCTCGGCCACAAGCAGAAAGGCCGCGCCGAGCGGGTCGCGGCGAAACAGGCCGATGTCGCTGCCGCGGCGGGCTATTCGGAGCGCAAGATGGCGGGTCTGCGCAAGCGGCTGCCCGAAAGCTATTGGGTGGCCGAGCCGCTCGATGTGCTGATCGCCAACGTCCGTCTGGTCGAACGCGCCGGGGATACGCAATTGTCGATCGAGACCGCCGTCGATGCCGATCGCGGCGCGACGCTGGTGACGATCTACGCCGCCGACCATCCCGGCATCTTCTATCGCATCGCCGGCGCGATCCACGCCGCCGGCGGCAACATCATCGACGCGCGCATCCATACCTCGCGCGACGGCATGGCGCTCGACAACTTTCTGGTTCAGGACCCGTTCGGGCGGCCGTTCGACGATTTCGGCCAGCTCGAACGGCTGAAGACCGGGATTGCCGACGCGCTCGCCAACCGCGCGCGCCTGAGCGAGCGGCTCGGCGCCAAACCGCTCCCGCGGCTGCGCGCGGACGCGTTCCGGATCGAGCCGGCGGTGCTGATTGACAACAAGGCGTCGAATCGCTTCAGCGTGATCGAGGTCAATGCCCGCGATCGCCCGGCGCTGCTGTTCGACCTGGCACAGGCGCTGTTCCAGTCGAAGGTGACGATCCACTCCGCGCATGTCGCGACCTATGGCGAGCGTGCGGTCGATACGTTCTACGTCACCGACCTGATCGGCGACAAGATCGAGGGGGCGCTGCGCATGAAGGCGCTCGAGCGGCGGCTGCTCGATGCGGCGACCTGGGATGAGGAAGAAACCGCGGCGGCGTGAAGCGCGCGCTATTCGGAACGGATCTTCGGGGGTTGCGGCGGCACGAAGCTGATGATCTCGTCATTCTCCGCAGGCGTCGGCTTGTTGGCGTCGGTGAAGAGATCGAGCCCGCCGCCGGCGCGCTTGACCGCGATCGGCTCGCCGCCGTCGGGAAGCCGCGCGCGATAGTCGGCAAAGCCGAACTGGTCGGTGAGGCGGGTGCGCCCGAATCCCCAGCCGTCGGCGATTCGGCGCTGCAGATCGTCGACCGTCGCCGCGCTTTCGAGCAGGATCGGCGCGCGCCCTCCTCCGCGCTGGGCCGGCGCGGTCTGCGCCATCTTCTCATAGCCCATTTCGGGGCCGAGATCGGCGCAGACCAGGGCGTTGTAGGAATCATTGTCGCTGGCGGCGAGCAGCAGCTGGAACTGGCCAAGGTCAAGATCGTCGGCGGTGACTTCGTCGAGCACTTCGCCGCGATAGGTGGTCAGGTCCGCGCGCCGCGCCGCGCGCAACGCGAAGGTCGAGGTGTCGGCAATCGTCACTGGATAACCGAGATGCTTGAGATAGGCGCCGAACGCGGTGGTCCAGTCGTTGGCGCCGACGATCAGCACGCCTTCGCCCTTGCCGAGATCGATGCCGAGCCGCCGCGCGACCCAGCCAGCGGAAAAGCCGTGCGCGAAGATCGTCACCGCGACCACGGCGAAGCTCAAGGGGACGAGCGCGCCGGCTTCGGCAAAGCCCGCTTCGGTCAGGCGGAACGCGAACAGGCCGAGGATCGCGATCGCGACGATGCCGCGCGGCGCGATCCAGGCGATGAACAGCCGCTCGCGCCACGGCATCGCGGTGAACAACAGGCTGGAAAGTACGGTCAGCGGGCGCACCACGAACAGCAGGAGCAGCAGAAACAGGACGAATTCAATCCGGAACGCGCTAATCGTTTCCCAGTCGAGCGTCGCCGACAGAATGATGAACACCCCCGACACGAGCAGGACGGCAAGGTCCTCCTTAAAACGGTGTAGCGCGCGGCTGGTGTGGATCGGCTTGTTGGCCATCACCACGCCCATGATCGTGACGGTGATAAGGCCGGTTTCATGCTTGATGAGGTCGGCCAGCACGAAGCCGGCGATCACCGTGACCAGCAGTACCGGTGCCTTGAGATACTCAGGGACCAAGCCGCGCGGGAACAGCCAGGTGATCGCGTAGCCGAGCGCGACCCCGATCAGCGCGGCGAGCGCCGACGCCGCGCCGACTTCGGCGGCGATCGCACCGACATCGACCGAGCTGCCTTCATAGGTGACATAGCTGAGGATGCCGACCGCGAGCAGCGCGCCGATCGGGTCGTTGACGATCCCTTCCCATTTGAGCGTGTCCGACACCCGGCGCGGGACGCGCAGCGTGCGCAGCATCGGCCCGATCACGGTCGGGCCGGTGACGACGAGTACTCCGCCGAGCAGCAACGCGACGTCCCACGACAGCCCGGCGCCGTAATAGGCGGCAAGCGTGCCCAAGGCCCAGCCGATTGGCACGCCCAGCACGACCAGCCGCAGCACCGGCCATCCGGCATGGCGCAGCTCGCGGAAATTGAGGCTGAGGCCGCCTTCGAACAGGATCACCGCGACCGCCAGCTTGATGATCGGTTCCTGCAGAACGCCCAGGTCGCGATCGGGGACGATGATTCCGGTCACCGGCCCGGCGAGGATACCCGCGATCAGCATCAGCGCGATCGCCGGGCGGCCGGTGCGCCACGCCAGCCACTGCGCGCCGATGCCAAGGATGCCGATCAGCGCGAATTTGACGAGCAGCGAGTCGATCATTCGGTAAGTCCGGCGGATGGTGTAGGGTGGCTCGGCGACATGGTGAAAGGCACTAGCATGGCGGTATTGGGTATCGGGGGGATTTTCTTTCGCGCAGCCGATCCCGACGCGCTTTCGGCATGGTATCGCGAGCATCTGGGCGTCGGCGCGGGCTGCAATGCCGAGGGGACCGGCGATCCCAGCGAATGGTTCTGGAAGGTGCAGGGCGGCCCGGTGGTATTCGCGCCGTTCAAGGCGGACAGCGACTATTTCGCCGCCGACAAGGCCTATATGCTCAACCTGCGCGTCGACGATTTGGACGGGATGCTCGAGCAGTTGAACGCGAGTGGCATCGCGATCGAGACGCGCGACGAATGGGATTCACCCGAAACCGGTCGCTTCGCGCGCATCCACGATCCCGAAGGCAACGCCATCGAATTGTGGGAGATGCCGCCGCAATAAGCTAGGCGAGTGCGATCACCGGCCGCCAAAGCTGTAGGTAAGCGCCACCCCGCCCGAAAGCTGGTCGCGGCTGCCATAGTCGCGCACCAGCGGCGAGCGGCCGGCATCGGCGATGAGCCGGTCATACTTGGCATAGCCGGAGACGCCCCAGCGCGGGGTCAGCTGGCGCAGCACGCCGATATTGGCGCCAACCGCCTGAACGCCGCCGTCCGGATCATAGGCGGCGACGCCGGTGGCCGTGGCGACATCGGGCGTGACGCCGAAATAGGCGCGCTGATAGCGCCGATCGGTGAGCGTCAGCCGCGGCCCCGCCGCGACCAGCCATTTGTCGCCATCGCGCAGGATATAGTCGGCGCCGATATTGGCGATCCATCCCTTATGCCCGCCAAGCCCCTTGCGGACCTCGCCGCGCAGGCGCAGCGCCGGAAGCAACTGATATTGGGCAAAGCCGCCGACTTCGACGGTGAAGCCGACCTCGGGCACGGCGACGTCGATCTCGCCGGTGCTGCGTTCGCCTTCGAAGCCGATCGCCGGGCCGACTGCGAAACCGCCGCGGTTCCACACCGGGAAGCCGGCACTTTCATCGGGCGCCTCGAACGCGAACACGTCGTCGCCGCGCGCCCGTGATACGTCGATGAACGGGCGCAGCGAAACGCCCGATGCGCCGGGATAGCTCGGTACCAGCTGCGGACCCAATCCGACGCGCCAGCGCAGTGGTTCGTCGGGCACCGTATCCTGGGCCTGCACCGCGGCCGGGGCGACCAGGAGCGCGAGGGCCAGGGCGGGGAGCACCAGCGCGCTCCGATGCGGCGCGTTCACCGACGCCCGCCGGTCATTGCTGTTTGGGTGCCAATACCATCAGCATCTGGCGGCCCTCCATGCGAGGATAGGCCTCAACCTTGCCGTCCTCGGCAGTGTCGGCCTGGACCCGCTGGAGCAAAGCCATGCCAAGCTGGCCGTGGCTCAACTCGCGGCCGCGGAAGCGCAGCGTGATCTTGACCTTGTCGCCTTCGCCCAGAAAGTCGTGAACCTTCTTCATCTTCGTATCATAGTCATGATCGTCGATGTTCGGACGCATCTTGATCTCCTTGATCTCCTGCGTCTTCTGGCTCTTGCGGGCGATATTGGCCTTTTTCTGGGCCTCGTATTTGAACTTGCCGACATCGAGGAACTTGGCGACGGGGGGGTCGGCGTTCGGCGACACCTCGACCAGGTCGAGCCCGACCTCGGCAGCCTGCTCGATCGCCTCGCGCGTGAACATGACGCCCAGATTCTCGCCCTCGTGATCGATCACGCGGACCTTGGGCGACTGGATGAACTCGTTGAAGCGGGGGCCGTTCATCGGCGGTGGCGCCTGCGGGCGCCGCATCGGGGGTCGTATAGTGCTATCTCCTAGGAACGTTGACACGTCAACATAGGGGCAAATGCGTCATCTTGAAAGGCGCGAAGCGCGCCCGGCGCGCTTTCGCTCAATGGAGCGTGTCGAGCCGGATCGAAAGATCGGGAAGCAGCAGCGGCGCGACCGTGTCGTGTGCCGCGTTCGGTAGTATCAGTCTCGTCCGCGGATGCCCTAGCACAGATCCGGCGGCGTCGCCTCCTTGGTCAGCATCGCGATCGCGTCGTCGAGCGGCATCACCTGCTGCCCCTGGCTGCCCAGGGTGCGGATCGCGACGGTGGCCTCCTCGGCCTCGCGCTTGCCGATCACGAGCAGATACGGGACCTTGGCGAGGCTGTGCTCGCGCACCTTGTAGTTGATCTTCTCGTTGCGCAGGTCGGGCTCGACGCGGATGCCCGCGGCCTTGAGCTTGTCGACCGCTTCGCCCGCATAGCCGTCGGCGTCGGACACGATCGTCGCCACCACCGCCTGCACCGGCGCCAGCCAGACCGGCAGCTTGCCGGCGAAATGCTCGATCAGGATGCCGATGAAGCGCTCGTAGCTGCCAAAGATCGCGCGGTGGAGCATGATCGGGCGGTGGCGTTCGCCATCCTCGCCGACATAGCTGGCGTCGAGGCGGTCGGGCAGCACTCGGTCCGACTGGATGGTGCCGACCTGCCACGTGCGTCCGATCGCGTCAGTCAGATGCCATTCGAGCTTGGGTGCATAAAAGGCCCCTTCGCCGGGCAGCTCTTCCCAACCATACTCCTCGGTAGCGAGCCCCGCCGCGACCACGGCGTCGCGCAGCTCGTTCTCGGACAGATCCCACATCTCCTCGCTGCCGAAGCGCTTGTCGGGGCGCAGCGCGAGCTTGATCGCGTAGGTGAAGCCGAAATCCTTGTAGATGCGGTCGGCGAGCGCGCAGAAATTGCGCACTTCCTCGACGATCTGGTCCTCGCGGCAAAAGATATGGGCGTCGTCCTGGGTGAACTGGCGCACGCGCATCAAACCGTGCAGCGCACCGTGCGGCTCGTTGCGATGGCAGCAGCCATTTTCATAGAGGCGGAGCGGCAAGTCGCGATACGACTTGATCCCCTGGCGAAAGATCAGGACGTGCGCCGGGCAGTTCATCGGCTTCAATGCCATCCAGTCGGCGTCGTCGCTGACGATCGGACCTTCGTCCTCGGTATTGGGAACCTCGTCGGGGATGACGAACATGTTTTCGCGATACTTGCCCCAATGCCCCGACTGCTCCCACTGGCGCGCGTCCATCAGCTGCGGCGTCTTGACCTCGCGATAGCCGGCACCATCGATCGCGCGGCGCATATACGCCTCCAGCTCGCGCCAGATGATGTAGCCATTGGGGTGCCAGAAGACGCTGCCATGCGCCTCGGCCTGGAGGTGGAACAGGTCCATTTCCTGCCCGAGCTTGCGATGATCGCGCTTGGCCGCTTCCTCGAGCCGCATCAGATGCGCGTCGAGCTGCTTCTTGTTGAGCCAGCCGGTGCCGTAGATGCGGCTGAGCATCGCGTTGTTCTGGTCGCCACGCCAATAGGCGCCCGACACGCGCGTCAGCTTGAACGCTGCCGGATCGAGCCGCCCGGTCGAGGGCATGTGCGGCCCGCGGCACATGTCGAGCCATTCGCCCTGGCGGTAGATGGTCAGTTCCTCGCCGCTATCCTCCTTGGCGGAAAGTTCGGCGGCCCATTCCGCCTTGAACGTCTCGCCCTGTGCATTCCAGCGCTCGATGAGCTGCTGGCGGCTCCAGACCTCGCGCTGGAACGGCTCGTCGCGCGCGATGATGCGGCGCATCTCCTCCTCGATCGCGGGCAGGTCGTCCTCGGTGAACGGCCGGTCTTTTGGCGCGAAGTCGTAGTAGAAGCCGTCTTCGGTCGCTGGGCCGAAGGTGATCTGCGTACCCGGGAAAAGGTGCTGGACCGCTTCGGCCATGACGTGTGCGAGATCGTGGCGCACCAGCTCGAGCGCGTCCGCTTCGTCGCGCGCGGTGATCAGCGCGAGCCGTGCATCGCCGTCGAACGCGCGCGTCAGGTCGCGGACTTCGCCGTCGACCCGCGCCGCGATCGCCGCCTTGGCAAGGCCGGGACCGATCGCCGCGGCGACGTCCGCGGGCGTAGTTCCCGGCGCTACCTCGCGGACGGAGCCGTCGGGCAGCGTGATTCGGAACAGTGCGGACACGGGAAATCGCCTTTCGTTGCGGATGCGCGAGGCGCGGCTTATGCCGTCACACGGCGCGGCTAGGCAAGTCGTTGCGGGGGAACGGGCGATGATGATGACCGTGATCGTGGTGGCGGTCGTGTCGGGCGCATTGCTCGCGGGGGCGGCATGGGGGCTGTATGGATCGCTCTCGACCCGAACCGAGGGGTTTCTGGTAGCGCTCGCCGGCGGGTCGCTGATCGCATCGCTGGTCACCGAGCTGGTCGAACCGTCGATCGAGCGCTCGTCGCTCGGCGTCGCCATGGCGGGCATCGCGGGCGGGGCGGTCGTGTTCACCCTGCTCGACAGCTGGATCGAGCGCAGCTGGGGCAGCGAGTCTGGCGGCGGGCTGCTCGCGGCGATCACGCTCGACGGAATTCCCGAGAACCTCGCGCTGGGGGTCGCGTTGATCGGCGCGGGCATGCCGCAAATCGCGGCGCTGGCCGGATCGATCCTGCTGTCCAATCTGCCCGAAGCGGCAGGCGGCGCGCGCGACATGGCCAGGGACGGCAGAGGCAAGGGCAAGGTGTTCGCGCTGTGGGGCGCCACCGCGGCGCTGCTGTCGGCAGCGGCGATCCTGGGCAATCTGCTGCTGGCGGGCGTGTCCGAACACTGGCTGGCGGCGATCCGCTGCTTTGCAGCGGGTGCGGTGGTGGCGAGCCTGGCGATCGAGGTGTTTCCCAAGGCGTACAAGGACGACCACCAGATGGCGGGGATCGCCACCGCGCTCGGGCTGGTACTGGCCTTCGTGCTCGGCGATCTCGGGGGCGGCTGAGCCGGGTCAGGCGATGCCGAACGGCACCACCATGTTGCCCGCGCCGTGCCCGATCGCCGCACGGCCCAGATACGGCACGCCGAGCGCGTCGCACCAGCGCCGCACGATGAATTCGGGCGTCTCGCCGAACGGGGGATCATTCTCGACGACATCGCTGACCATGCCGAGCCGGACTCCGGCAATCCCCTTAAGCTGCGTCGCGTTACCGAGCTGGAACAGCATCCGGTCGATGCGATAGAGCGGTTCGGACACGTCCTCGATCATCAGCACATGGTCGGTCAGGTCGGGCAGCCAGGGCGTGCCGATCATGCTGGTCAGGATCGCCAGGTTGAACGCCGCCGCCGGGCGCCGCTCGCCCCCGGCGTCGAGGCTGGGTTCGAGCACGCGGCAGTCCTTGTTCACCAGCCAGGCGAGCGCGCGCCCGATCGACGCGCCCTGATCGGCGCGGCCGATCTCGAGCGGCATCGGACCGTGCACCGTGTGCCCGATGCGGCGGGCATAAAGCGCGCCGAGCAGGAAGCCCATGTCCGAATAGCCGAGATAGGTCTTGGTGCGGGCGGCGGGGCCGAGCTGCGGCATCACGCGATCGAGGATGCGGTTCGAGCCATAGCCGCCACGCGCGAACCAGATCGCGTCGATACCGGGATCGTTGGCATAGTTGAGGAATGCTTCGGCGCGTACCGCGTCCGAGCCGGCGAAATGGCCTTCGCTAGCGAAGCATTGCCGATGGACCGCGATCTCGACCTCGGGCGTAAACAGCGCCGCCAGCGCCTGGACGCGATCGGCCTGGACCTGCGTGATCGGGCGGGCGGGGGCGACGATGCCGATCTTCACTGCTGCCATCCCATTCCAAAGCCTTGCCCCAACTCTCCCCGCCCGATAGCGCGAGGCGATGCAGCACGGCAAATCCTACTTCTTCGTCGGCATCGGTGGGTCGGGCATGATGCCGCTGGCGATGATCCTTGCCGGACGCGGCGCGACCGTCGCCGGGTCCGACCGCGCGCTCGATCAGGCGAGGCTTCCCGCCAAGTTCGACGACCTGGCGGCCCGCGGCGTGGAGCTGTTCGCGCAGGACGGCAGCGGGATCACGTCGCCCGACCAGATCGTCGTCGCGTCGGCGGCGATCGAGGCGAGCGTGCCCGACATGATCGCTGCCGAGCGGGTCGGCGCGGTGCGCACGACGCGCGCCGAATTGCTCAGCAGCCTGTTCAACCAGTCGCCGCGCCCGATCGGCGTCGCGGGCACGTCGGGCAAATCGACCGTGACCGGCATGATCGGGTGGATATTGCATGCTGCCCGACGCGACCCGACGGTGATGAACGGCGCGGTGATGACCAATTTTGCGCATGCCGATGCACCGTTCGCCAGCGCGCTGGTCGGCGGCGGCGACGATTTCGTCAGTGAGGTCGACGAAAGCGACGGATCGATTGTGCTGTATCGTCCGCACATCGCGGTGCTCAACAATGTCAGCCTCGACCACAAGTCGCTCGCCGAGCTGCGGCAGCTGTTCGGCGATTTCTCGGCCAAGGCGCAGACCACGATCGTCAATATCGGCGATCCCGAAGCGGCGGCGCTGGCGGCATCGCTCGATCCGGTGCGGTTGGTGACGGTTGCGGTCGAGGGCGATGCCGATCTGATGGCGTGCGACCTCGAGCCCGAACCGTTCGCGATCGGCTTTACTCTGGTCGCGGGGGACGAGCGAAACGCCGTGCGGCTGGCGGTGCCGGGGCGGCACAATGTCGCGAATGCGCTGGCGGCAATCGCGGCGGCGCGCGCGGCAGGAGTGCCGCTGGCGCAAGCGGCGGCGGCGATCGAGGGGTTCACCGGGCTCAAGCGCCGATTCGAACTGGTCGGCAGCGCGCGCGGCGTGTCGGTGATCGACGATTTCGGGCATAACCCCGAAAAGATCGCGGCAACGATCGACACGTTGCAGGCGTTTCCCGGGCGTCTGCTGCTGCTGTTCCAGCCGCACGGATATGGGCCGTTGAAGGTGATGCGGCGCGAGCTGGTGGCGATGTTCGCGCGGCGGCTGCGCGAGGGCGACCTGCTCGTCCTGCCCGATCCGGTCTATCAGGGCGGCACCACCGACCGCTCGGTGACCAGCGCCGACATCGTCGCCGACCTGACCGCACAAGGCGCCCCCGCGCGCCACGTCCCCGACCGCACCGCCGCCGCCGCGCATCTGGTGAGCGCCGCCGCGCCCGGCGACCGCATCGTGGTGATGGGCGCGCGCGACGATACACTGGGACTGCTGGCGCGCGAAATGATGGAGATGCTGGGCAGATAGGCCTGGAAAGCAGCCTTGACATGGAAAGTAGGCTTGTCGTAAAGCAAACTTGTCATTGCAAGGAGCCGATCCGTGTCGCCCAAAGAAGCAAATCGCCGCTACCTTCGCCGCTTCTTTCCGAGCATGGGCGTCTATGTGGTGTTGCTGCTGGGATCGAACCGGATCCAGCATTGGTATCAGCCGACCGGCGCGGCGCTGTTTGCGCTTGCCATTCTCCCGGCGCTTCCAATTCTGGCGGTGATCTGGGCGCTCGGGATGGCGGTGATCGAGCAACCCGACGAGTATATCCGCCTGAAGCTCGTCAAATCGATGCTGATCGGCACCGCCATATTGCTGGCTGTCACCACCGTGTGGAGTTTCTTGGAGGACGCCGGGGTCGTGCCGCCCAAGCCGATCCATCTTGCCTTTCCATTGTGGTGCGCTGGCATGTTCCTGGGTCAGTGCTTCATCTGGATGCAGGAACGCGCCGCCGGAACCGGCGAATGAACAATCATCTGCGCAGCCTGCGCGCCGAGCGAGGGTGGAGCCAGCAGGCGCTCGCCGACCTGCTCGAGGTGTCGCGGCAAAGCGTCAATGCGATCGAGACCGGGCGCTACGATCCCTCGCTGCCGCTGGCGTTCAAGATCGCCGACCTGTTCGCGCTTCCGATCGAAGCCATCTTCGTCAATCCATCGCAGGAGCCGTCCGCATGATCCGCCTCGCCCTTTCGATCTCCATGGCGCTGGCTGCCGTACCCGCCGCCGCGCAGACCACGCCCTCCGCCGAAGGGACGCGCACCGCGCTCGCGCCTGTCGCGAGCCAGACCGACCATCTGACGATCATGACGACGATGGGGGAGGGGCCGCCGGTACTGCTGATCCCCGGCCTCGCCAGCCCGCGCACGGTGTGGAACGGCGTTCGAACCGACCTCGCCAGAAACCACCAAGTGATTTTGCCGGAGGTACGCGGCTTTGCCGGCGGCGATCCCGGCGGCAACGTCGAACCGGGCATGCTGGATGGTATCGTCGCCGATCTGGCCGAGTATCTTCGCAAGCGCGGCGGCGAAAAGGTCGCGGTTATCGGCCATTCGATGGGCGGGCTGATCGGGATGATGCTGGCGGCGCGCCATCCCGAACTGGTCGACCGGCTGATGGTGGTCGACGCGCTGCCATTCTTCGGTGCGCTGTTCGATCCGAACGCGACCGCCGCCTCGGTCGAGTCGCAGGCACGGGCGATGCAGGCGCAGATCGCGCAGGGTCCCGATGCCAAGGCGAGCACTGCAGTCACCAGCGATCCCGGCGGCATCTGGTCGAACACGCCGGCGGGACGCATCCAGGTCGCCAACTGGTCGCGTATGGCCGATCCCAAGGTGGTGGCGCAGGCGATGTACGAGGACATGGTGACCGACCTGCGCCCCGATCTGGGACGCATCACCGCCAAGCCCTTCACCGTCCTCTATGCGACCGGGGCGGGGCCGATGGCGACGGCAATCTGGGAGCGCGAATATAATGGCTCCCCGGCAACGCTGGTCGCCGTCCCCGACAGCTATCATTTCATCATGCTCGACCAGCCGGAGCGCTTCGCGCGCGAAGTGGCGACGTTTCTGGCGGATTAGCCCGCTGCCGCAGCGGGCGGTGCTTGGGGGCGGTGCGGTTTCCAAAGCGGCGCCGTCCCCCTATCTCCGGGCGCATGACCGACACCCCCGAGGCGCGCATCGCCTATCACCACAGCCCCGGCACCGGGCCGACGATCGTGTTCCTGCCGGGCTATGCATCCGACATGCAGGGCACCAAGGCGCTGGCGATCGAGGCCTGGGCGAAGGCTGAGGGCCGCGCATTCGTGCGCTTCGACTATCGCGGCTGCGGCGCCAGCGAAGGAAGCTTCGAAGACTTCACGCTCGCCGACTGGCGCGACGACGCGTTGATGATCGTCGATCGGCTGGTCGAAGGGCCGGTGGTGCTGGTCGGGTCGTCGATGGGCGGGTGGATCATGCTGCTGGTCGCCAGGGCGCGCCCGGATCGCGTCATCGGCATGGTCGGCATCGCGCCCGCGCCCGATTTCACCGACTGGGGATTTTCGCCAGAGGACAAGATGGTGTTGCTGAGCGAGGGGCGACTGGAAAAGGCCTCGCTTTATGGTCCCGAACCGACGGTGACGACACGTGCCTTCTGGACTTCCGGCGAATCGAACCGGCTGCTGTTCGGCTCCTTGCCGATCGGGTGCCCGGTGCGCATCGTCCAGGGCATGGCCGACCCCGAAGTGCCATGGGAGCGCAGCACCCGGCTGGCGCAACTGCTCGGTTCAGCCGACGTGCAGGCGTGGCTGGTCAAGGACGGCGACCACCGCCTGTCTCGCGACCGCGACATCGCGATGATCCTGCGCGCCATCGAGGAAGTGACGCCCCGCCCATGATCCTGCCGCTGATCCTGCTCCAGACGCTGGCGACGCCGGTTTCGGACGAATCGAAGCGCCATCAGGCGTGCGTCGACCTTGCGATCTCCAACCCCGCCGCGGCGCTGGCCGAGACGACCGAGTGGCAGCTGGCGGGCGGTGGCGCGCTGGCGCGGCAATGTCTGGGCGTTGCCTTTGCCACCCAGGCGAAATGGCCGGCGGCGGCGGTGGCGTTCGAGGACGCCGCGCGCACCGCCGAGCGCGCAGGCGACCGCCGTGCCGGGACCTTCTGGGCACAGGCAGGCAATGCCTGGCTGGCGGGCGGCGACACCGCAAGGGCACGCGCGGCGCTGGATACCGCGATCGGGTCGGGACAATTGGCGGAATTCGCGCTCGGCGAAGCGCATCTCGACCGTGCGCGCACGCTGGTCGCAGCGGGCGATCCCGGGACCGCGCGCACCGATCTCGACCGGGCGCTGCAATTCGCACCGGCCGATCCGCTCGCCTGGCTGCTGTCGGCGACGCTGGCGCGGCGCCAGGGCGACCTGCCGCGTGCTCGTACCGACATCGCGCAGGCGCTGAAGCGATCGCCCGACGACGCATCGGTGCAGCTCGAGGCCGGCAACATCGCGGTGTTCGGCAACGATGTCGCCGCGGCGCGAACGGCGTGGGAAGAGGTGCAGCGGCTGGCGCCGGGCAGCCCACAGGCAAAGTCGGCGGAGGCGGCGCTGCAGGGGCTGCCGGTGGAGTGATTTCCCCCGATGTGCTTCCCCACTCGGTTGGTTTCGAGCGAAGTCGAGAAACCGCCAAATGGTGCCCAGCCCCGTTTCTCGACTACGCTCTAAACGAACGGGGGAGTGCGGGTCACTTCAAATAGAAGTCCACCGTCGTCACCACGCGCACCTTCTTGAACGGCGAATCGGCGACGCCGTAGCCGGGCTGTTCGCCGTCGCGTGCTTCGATCGAGAAATAGCCCTGCGTTGCCGACTTGATCCCGCCGACGCTGGTGCCGCTGTCGTTGGCAAACTGCTCGGCCGACGCGCGCGCGTCCTTGGTCGCCTCGGCGACCATCGCCGGCTTGACGTCGTTGAGCCGGGTAAAGCTGTAGACCATGCCCGACCCTTCCTGCAGCACGACGCCGCGGCGGACGAGTTCGAACTGGCGCGCGACGGCGGCGCGGGCCTTGGCGATTTCGGTCGTGCGCAGTTGCAGCCGCTGGCTGATCGTGACGTTGGCCTGGCCCAGATTGTTATAGCCCTGCGACACGCCGGCACCCGCCGGGCTGAGCGCATCGGCGGGGAAGCCCAGTGCGCGAAAAAATGCCTCGATCGTAGCGGTATCGCGGTCGATGCTCGCCTGGACTTGTCCGAGATCCTCGCCCTGCTTGGAATAGTTGAGCGTCCACACCGCGAGGTCGGCGGTGACGTCGCGCTCGGCCAGCCCGCGCACCGTTACCGAGCGATCGGCGAGCCGCGCCCGCACCAGCCCGTTTCCGAGCAGATAGCCGCCGACGATCATACCGATCGCCAGGACGCCCGCCGCGATCAGCAGCGCCAGCGCACGATTGTCGAACAAGCGGCTTTGCATCGGATATTCCCCCACCATATGCGGTTGGCCGGTTCTGCGCATCCGCCGATGAACCGTTGCTGTATTACGATGAACGGAGCCGATTGGCCATGACCAAATATCTGCACACGATGATCCGCGTAACCGACCCAGACGCCACCATCGCCTTCTTCAATTTGCTGGGACTGGAGGAAGTGCGGCGCATCGAGAACGAAGCGGGACGCTTCACGCTGATCTTCCTCGCCACTCCCGATGCGATGAACGGCCCGGGCGAGCGCGCCGATGCCGAGGTCGAGTTGACCTACAACTGGGACCCCGAGGAATATGGCAGCGGGCGCAATTTCGGGCACCTCGCCTATCAGGTCGACAATGTCTACGACGCCTGCCAGCGGCTGATGGATGGCGGGGTGACGATCAATCGCCCGCCGCGCGACGGGTATATGGCGTTCGTCAAGTCGCCCGACGGCATTTCGGTCGAACTGCTGAGCGCCGAGCGGCTGGAGCCGGCCGAGCCGTGGGCCTCGATGCCGAATACGGGCAGCTGGTGATGCCGCTGGAGATCGTGCGCATCCCCGCGCTCGCCGACAACTATATTTTCCTGGTGCATGACGATGCCAGCGGCGAGACCGTCGTCGTCGATCCCGGTGCCGCCGATCCGGTGCTCGTGGCCGCGGCGGAGCGCGGTTGGACGATCGGCGCGATCTGGAACACGCACTGGCATCCCGACCACACCGGTGGCAACGCTGCGATCAAGGCGGCGACCGGCGCCACGGTGATCGCCCCGGCCGCCGAAGCCGCCAAAATCCCGACCGCCGACCAGCTGGTGAGCGAAGGCGATACGGTCACGATCGGTCATCATCGCGCCATCGTGCTCGAAACACCCGCACATACCGCCGGCCATGTCAGCTTTCACTTCACAGGCGACGCGCTCCTCTTCCCCGGCGATACCCTGTTCGCGATGGGCTGCGGCAGGCTGTTCGAGGGTACTGCCGACCAGATGTTCGCGGCGATGCGGCGCTTTTCGGCGTTGCCAGACGCCACCACGGTCTATTGCGCGCACGAATATACGCTGTCGAACGCGCGCTATGCGGCGGTGGCCGAGCCGGACGATGCCGATATCGCCGGGCGGCTGGCGGCGGTCGAGGCGCTGCGGGCTGCGGGCGAGGCGACCGTTCCGACCACGATCGGCGAGGAACGCGCGACCAATCCGTTCCTGCGCGCACGCGACGCGGCGCAGCTTGCCGAGCGCCGCGCGGCAAAGGATGCCTTGTGACAACATAGGATGCGGTCAGGCGCGCGCGTCTGCGTTATAGGAAGGCCCGGGGGGGATCATGGAGGTTGCGATGATCCGGATTGCTGTACCGATGCTGCTGATTCTGGCGGGATGCGCCACGAGCGCCGAACGGACCGCACAGCAGGAACAGCGCAGCGCCCGCGACGCCGCAGAACTGGCGGATCAGCTCGACGGACTGGTTGCGAGCGACACGCGCAATTGCCTCGACACCCAGACGCGCAGCTTTGCCACCGACGTCGTCGGCCCGAATATCCTCTACCGCGAATCGCGCGCGCGCATCTGGGTGACGCGAACCAGCGGCGACTGTTCGGCGGGCGGGCGCGATCCGGTTCTGGTCACCCGGTCCTTCGCGGGGCAGTTGTGCCGGGGCGACATCATCCGCTCGGTCGATCGCAGCGGCGGCATGCTGGTGGGGTCGTGCGCGGCGGGCGAGTTCACGCTCTACAAGCGCCCTGAAGGGAACGAGACATGATCCGGGCCCTGGCAGTGGCGACCTGTGGCCTGCTGCTCACGGGCTGCACGCCCAGCCCCGAGCAGCAGGCGGCGACCGACGCGCGCGCCGATGCGCGGCTGGCGAGCGCGATCGGCGACCGCGTGCCAGGCACGGCGCAGGACTGCATCGATCCGTCGCTGATCGACGGGCCGCAGGTGGTGGCGCCGAAAACGGTGATCTATCGCGAAAATGCGTCGCGCATCTGGGTCAGCACCGCTGAGGGTTGCCCGTCGCTGCGCGCGACATCGACATTGATCGTCGATATCTACGGCAGCAATCTGTGCCGCAACGACCGGTTTCGCACGATCGATCCGGGCAGCAGCATCCCTGGTCCCTATTGCCGCTTCGGCCCGTTCACGCCGTTCGACAAGCCGCGCTGATCGAAACCAGTAGCCGGGCTGTACTCCGGCGCTGGCGGTCGCAAGGCTTCGGTCGCCAAGGCTCCGGCTTTCGCCGGAGTACGGGAGCTTCGGATCGGAACAGGATTCACCGCCGCAGCAGGAATACGGCATGCTCTGCGAACAGATTGGCGGCAGCGGAGCGGGTGCGCTTGTCGCCGCTCAGGAACCACGCATCCTCTACGGTGATGCCCCGCTCGGCGACCATCGCGCGAAAGTCGTCGATGGTGACGTGATGGATGTTGGGCGTGTCGTACCAGCGTTCGGGCAGCAGACGCGTCACCGGCATGCGTCCGCCCCACAGCAGCGACGCGCGCACTTGCCAGTGCGCGAAATTAGGGAATGACACGAATGCGCGGGTGCCGATCCGGACGAGATGGTCGAGCACGATATGCGGCCGCCGCGCGGTCTGGAGCGTCTGGCTGAGGATGGCATAGTCGAACGCGGCGTCGGGATAATCGCCAAGGTCGGCGTCGGCGTCGCCCTGGACCACCGACAGGCCGCGCGCGACCGCCGCCGCGACGTTGGCGGCATCGATCTCCAGCCCGCGCGCATCGATGCCGCTGCGATCGCGCAGCGCCGCCATCAGCGCGCCGTCGCCGCAACCGATGTCGAGCACGCGGCTGCCGGGTGGCACCTTGGCAGCGATGATCGCCAGGTCGGGGCGCAGCGCGGTCATCTTTCCCCGGCCCTCAGGAACCCGTCGATCACTCGGTTCATCTCGGGCGCGTCGAGCAGGAAGGCGTCGTGTCCGAACGGAGAGGACAGTTCGACGAAGCTGGCGCGCGCGCCGGCGGCGTTGAGCGCGTGGACGATCGCGCGGCTGTCGCTGGTCGGATACAGCCAGTCGGTGTCGAAACTGATTACCGCAAAGCGCGCCGTGGTGTGGCGAAAGGCGTTGGCGAGCAGCCCGCCATGCTCCTCGGCCAAGTCGAAATAATCCAGCGCGCGGGTGATGTAGAGATAGGAATTCGCGTCGAAGCGATCGACGAAGCTGATCCCCTGGTGCCGCAAATAGCTCTCGACCTGGAAATCCGCGTCGAAGCCGAAGCTCTTGGCCCCGTTCGGACGCTCGGGACTGTGTTGCAGTCGGCGGCCGAATTTCTCGGTCAGCCCGGCTTCGGACAGATAGGTGATGTGCGCCGCCATGCGCGCCACCGCCAGCCCGGCGGTCGGCGGGGCGCCATCGCCATAATAGGCTCCCCCGCGCCAGTTGGGATCGGCCATGATCGCCTGCCGCCCGACTTCGTGAAAGGCGATGTTCTGCGCCGAATGCCGCGCGGTCGAGGCGATGACGACCGCGGCGGCGACGCGATCGGGAAAGGTGCTGGCCCAGGACAAGGCCTGCATCCCCCCCATCGAGCCGCCGATTACCGCGCGCAGCCGCGCCACCCCGAGATGATCGAGCAGCATCGCCTGTGCACGCACCATGTCGCGAATGGTGATGACGGGGAACGCCATGCCCCAGGGCTGGCCGGTCGCGGGATTTTCGCTGGCCGGTCCCGACGAACCCATGCAACTGCCCAGCACGTTGGCGCAGATCACGAAATGCCGCGCCGGATCGACCGGCAGTCCGGGACCGATCAGCCGCGTCCACCAGCCGGGCTTGCCGGTCACGGGATGCTCCGACGCGACATAGTGGTCGCCGGTCAGTGCGTGGCAGATCAGCACGGCGTTCGATCCATCCGGGTCGAGCGTGCCATAGGTCTCGTAGGCGATCTCCACCGGCGACAGCAGCATGCCGCCGTCGAGCCGCAGCGGCCCGGCAAGCGTGACATGGCGCCTGAGCCCAAAGCGTGCGTCGTCCGGCATGGCGTGCGCGGTATCGCCCGTCGCCGCTGCGTTCAAGCCGCGACCTTGCCTTGACGGTGCAACTGCGCCAGTGGCAGCCGCCATGAACGCACCCGTCCCCAAGCCGTGGATCCTGGGCATCGCTCCGTATGTTCCCGGCCGATCGACCATCGACGGCGGTACCGTGGTCGCCAAATTGTCGTCCAACGAGAATCCGCTGGGCACTCCGCCGGCCGCGCGGGCGGCATTCGACGCGGCGCTGGGCTCGCTCGAGCGCTATCCCGATCCCGCGGCGACCGCGCTGCGCGAGGCGATCGCACAGGCCCACGATCTCGATCCGGCGCGGATCATCTATGGCACCGGGTCGGACGAAGTGCTGCATCTTGCTGCCGGTGCCTTTGCCGGGGTCGGCGACGAGGTTGTGTTCGTGCGCTATGGCTTTGCCGTCTACGAGATCGCCGCGCGGCGTGTCGGCGCGACCCCGGTGATCGCGCCCGACCGCGACTATGCCACCGACGTCGATGCGATCCTCGCCTGTATCACGCCCAACACGCGGGTGGTATTCGTCGCCAATCCCAACAACCCGACCGGTGCCTATGTCGCAGGCGGCGAGATCGCGCGGCTCCACGCGGCGCTGCCGCGCGACGTGCTGCTGGTGATCGACCAGGCCTATGCCGAATATCTGGCACCTGAGGACGACGACGGCGCGCTGGCACTAGCGCGCGAGGCGGGCAACGTGCTGGTCACGCGCACCTTCTCCAAGATTTACGGGCTGGCCGCCGAGCGGATCGGCTGGGGCTATGGCTCGGCCGAGGTGATCGACGCGCTGCACCGTATTCGCGCGCCGTTCAACGTTACCACGGCAGGACAGGCGGCGGCGATCGCCGCACTTGGCGACGCTGCGTTCGTGGAGCGCAGCCGCGTGCACAATGCGCAGTGGCTGGCGTGGTTCGAGGATCAGATCGCCGCGCTCGGCAATGCCGGGCTGCGCTGCGTCCCGTCCAAAGCCAATTTCTCGCTGGTGCTGTTCGAAGGGCCGGTGACGGCCGAGGCGGCGTATCACGCGCTGCTGGCACACGGCTTTATCGTGCGCTGGCTGCCCGGACAGGGGCTGCCGCACGGGCTGCGTATCACCATCGGCACCGAGCAGCAGATGCGCGGCATCGCGCAATTGCTGCGCAGCATCATCGCAGCATGAGCGCGCCGTTCGACCGGCTGGCGATCATCGGGCTGGGACTGATCGGCTCGTCGCTGGCGCGCGGTGTGCGCGCAGCGCTGCCCGGCGTGACGCTGGTCGGATATGATGCCGACCCGGCGGTCCGTGCGACGGCGCGGCGGATCGGCCTTGCCGACACCATCGCCGACCTGCCGGGCGAGGCGGTGCGCGGCTGCGACGGAGTGATCCTGTGCGTGCCGGTCGGTGCGATGGGTTCAGTCGCGGCGGAGATCGCCGCCGACCTCGATCCCGCCGCGATCGTCAGCGACGTCGGTTCGTGCAAGGCGAGCGTGGTCGATGCGCTGCAGGCCGCGCTTCCCGGCGCGGTCATCGTTCCGGCGCATCCCGTCGCGGGCACCGAGCGCAGCGGTCCCGAGGCGGGGTTCGCGACCTTGTTTCGCCAGCGCTGGTGCATCCTTACCCCGCCCGAGGGCACCGACCCTGCCGCGGTCGATCGCGTCGCTGCCTTGTGGCGTGCGCTGGGATCGGATGTCGAGATCATGGCGCCCGACCATCACGATCGCGTACTCGCGGTCACCAGCCATCTGCCGCATCTGATCGCCTATACCATCGTCGGCACCGCGTCGGACCTCGAGGAGATCACCCAGTCCGAGGTCATCAAATTCTCGGCGGGCGGATTTCGCGACTTCACGCGCATTGCCGCTTCGGACCCGGTGATGTGGCGCGACGTGTTCCTTGCCAATCGCGAGGCCGTGCTGGAGATGCTGCAGCGCTTTTCCGAGGACTTGTCCGCGCTGCAAAGGGCGATCCGCTGGGGCGAGGGCGACGCGCTGTTCGATCGCTTTACCGCGACCCGCGCGATCCGCCGCTCGATCGTCGAGCAGGGGCAGGACGATGCCCGCGAGGATTTCGGACGCAGCCACGACTGAGCGAGCCCGATCGGAGGGTCTTGCCTCCAGCAGCCATGCATTGGGTCATCACCAGCGGTGCGAAGGTGTCCGTGCTCGACATCGCCAAGCAGGGAGCGATCACCGGGATGCGCGATGCGGCGTGGGCGGTCTGGAAGCGGCCGCCGTCGTTCCGCCCGCCGCCTTATCCCGCCCACTCCACCCACGCGCCGTGCGCGTTGACGGTCGCGAGCGTCGTCCGCGTGCCGCCCGGCCACAAGGTCAGCTCAAGCTGGACGAGCTTGCGGATATCGTCCCATTCGAAGCTGACATGCGCCAGCGGCCGTTCGGTCGTGGCATGCTTGCCCGCGTCGGCGATCAGGGCGAGGACGCGTGCGCGAGCTTGGGGCGGCAAATATTGCAGCACGATCGAATGGAATATGGCTCGGATCGTTCCCGCATCCTGCGGCTCGGCCAGCCGCTGTTCCAGCCAGGCCGCCGCATCGCCGCGATCGATCTGCGGCGGATATACTTGCGCAAG
This sequence comes from Sphingomonas japonica, assembly GCF_006346325.1. Classification (NCBI taxonomy): domain Bacteria; kingdom Pseudomonadati; phylum Pseudomonadota; class Alphaproteobacteria; order Sphingomonadales; family Sphingomonadaceae; genus Sphingomonas; species Sphingomonas japonica. The sequence continues at coordinate 151,965 of NZ_VDYR01000002.1, forward strand.
CGCGATCGCTGCATCGAGGCGGGCGGCGCGGGCGTCCTGATCCGGCCAGCAATAGGCGCGCAGGCGGTCGCACACAGCCGGGTCGGCGACGTCGAGCGGCGCGATATCGACGCCGCGCGCGGACGTGATGCGGACGGAAGCGTCGGGCGGCGGCGGGCCGCGCCATTCGGGATGGAGGCGAAGCATGGCGGCCGGGCTACCGGCAAAGACGCCGCCCAGGTCATAGCCGTATCGCCCCAGATTGAGGTTCAGTCCCGCGCTCGACCCGAGTTCGAGCAATTCGAACGAGGCGCCGGGGAATGCCGTCGCCGCGACCATCAACGCGGCCATGATCGCCGCCGCGCGCCCCACCTCGTTGGTTTGCGGGGCGCTGCCGATCCAGTCGGCGACGAAACCGTCCTGCGCTTCGAGTGCGTCGCCGAGCACCTTGGCGAAATCGCCGTCGCGTTCCTTGTACAGACGGACCAGCGCCGCATCGGCATGGCGGCGCGCAAGGGCGTGGAACGCGCTTGCGAAACGCAGGCCGACCGCGGCGTCGCCTCGATCGCCCGGCCAGCCGGCGATCCTGGCAAGGGTCAGTGGACCGCGATGGAGGATGTCCGGCCCCGCTTCCAGCACGCGTGCCGTGAACGGCGACGCCATCGCCCGGCAGATCGCGGCCTGTCGCAGGAATTCGCCGCCGTCGCCCGTCATATCGCCTTCCTCCGCTCTGCCGCTTGTTGCGCTGCACCCGCCCCGCAAGTAAAGCCCCGCGATCCATGTCCGACCCGATCATCCTCGCCGTGCCGAAGGGCCGTATCCTGGGCGAAGCATTGCCGCTGCTCGCACGCGCCGGGATCGTCCCCGAAGCGGCGTTTGCCGACGATTCCAGCCGCGCGCTGCGGTTCAGGACCAACCAGCCGGACATCGACCTGATCCGGGTGCGCGCGTTCGACGTCGCTACCTTCGTGGCGCATGGCGCGGCGCAGATGGGCATCGTGGGGTCCGACGTGCTCGCCGAGTTCGACTATTCCGAACTCTATGCACCGGTTGATCTCGGCATCGGCCATTGCCGCCTGTCGGTTGCCGAGCCTGCCGACATGGCGGCAAAGGACGACCCCCGCGGATGGAGCCATGTCCGCATCGCCACCAAATATCCGCACGTCACCCGCCGACATTTCGAAGGCCGCGGCGTACAGGCCGAATGCGTCAAGCTGAACGGTGCGATGGAGCTGGCGCCGGTGCTCGGCCTCGCCCCCCGCATCGTCGATCTGGTGTCGTCGGGACGGACCTTGCAGGAGAACGGACTGGTCGAGGTCGAGGTGATCGCGCAGGTGACGTCGCGGCTGATCGTCAACCGCGCCGCGTTCAAGACCCGAGGGCAGGTCGTGCCGCTGGTCGATCGGTTTCGCCAGGCGGTGGCGGCATGATCCGCCTCGACGCCAGCGACGCAGGCTTCGACCGCGCATTCGCAGACCTCGTCAACGCGCGGCGCGAAGCCGATGCCGATGTCGCGCGCGATGTCGCGACGATCATCGCCAGCGTGCGCGACCAGGGCGATGCCGCGCTGGCCGCGTTCACGTCCAAGTTCGATCGGCATGAGCTGGACCAAAGCGGCTGGCGGATCGAGAAATCTGATCTGGTCGCGGCGCTGGGCGGACTGTCCGACGAGTTGCGCGGGGCGCTGACGCTCGCGCGCGACCGCATCCGTGCCTATCACGAGAAGCAGCGCCCGGCCGACAGCGACGCCATCGACGACGCCGGGGTGCGGCTCGGCGCGCGCTGGCGCGGGGTCGATGCGGCGGGAATGTACGTGCCGGGCGGGCGCGCCGCCTATCCGTCATCGGTATTGATGAACGCGGTTCCGGCCAAGGTCGCGGGCGTCGAGCGGCTGGTGATGGTCACGCCCACCCCGGACGGCAAGGTCAACGCCCTGGTGCTCGCCGCCGCCGAACTGGCAGGGGTCGACGAGGTGTGGCGGATCGGCGGAGCGCAGGCGATCGCCGCGCTCGCATTCGGCACGGACCGCATCGCGCCGGTCGACATGATCTGCGGCCCCGGCAACGCGTGGGTGGCGGAAGCCAAGCGTCAGCTCTACGGCGTCGTCGGCATCGACATGGTCGCCGGGCCGAGCGAGATCGTGGTGGTCGCCGACGGCGCCAACGATCCGGCATGGATCGCCGCCGATCTGCTCAGCCAGTCCGAGCACGACCCGACCAGCCAGTCGATCCTGCTGACCAGCGATGCCGGGTTCGCCGATGCCGTCACAGCCGAGGTCGATGCCCAGATCGGCACGCTGGCGACGAGAGACGTCGCACGCGCGGCGTGGGATGCGAACGGGGCGATCATCGTGGTCCCGACGCTCGAAGAGGCGATGCCGCTGGTCAACCGTTTGGCGCCCGAGCACCTCGAACTCGCCGTCGCCGATCCCGAGCCGCTGTTCGACCTGGTCCGTCACGCCGGGTCGGTGTTCCTTGGCCGCAACACGCCCGAGGCGGTCGGCGATTACGTCGCCGGACCCAACCACGTACTGCCGACCGGCCGCCGCGCGCGCTTCGCCAGCGGGCTGTCGGTCCTCGATTTCATGAAGCGCACCAGCTTCCTGTCGCTGTCCGACGAAGGGCTGGCGGCGATCGGCCCGGCGGCGGTGGCGCTCGCCGATGCCGAAGGCTTGCCGGCGCATGCGCGTTCGGTGGCGATGCGCCTTTCCACCCAGAGCGGGTCACAGAGTTAGAACATGCCCAGCAAGACTTCCCGTACCCGAACGCAAGCCCGCGCCGCCGCGCGGCTCGCCGCCGTCCAGGCGCTGTACCAGCGCGAGATGGAGGGCACGGCCATCCCGGCCTTGCTCCACGAATTTCATCAGCACCGGCTGGGCGCGACGATCGAGGATGTCGAATATGCCGATGCCGACGTGCTGTTCTTCGACGATCTGGTAACGGGCACGACGACCCGGCTGGCCGACATCGATGCGGCGATCGCGGCGCGGCTGTCGTCGGGCTGGACCCTCGACCGGCTCGACAAGCCGATGCGTCAGATCCTGCGCGCAGGCACGTACGAATTGCTGGCGCGGCCCGATGTGCCGACCGGTGCGGTGATTTCCGAGTATCTCGACGTGACGGATGCGTTCTACGACAAGCGCGAGAAGGGGTTCGTCAACGGCCTGCTCGACGCGGTCGCAAAGGATGTGCGGGGGTAGGGCCGTATCCCGCATCGCCCCAGGTCGCGGCGATCTATGGCGTCAGGAGCCAGCCGGCGATGCAGCCGCCGGCGACGATGGCCGGCGTGACCCAAACGCCCTTGACGCGCCAGACCGCGACCAATGCTGCCGCGAAGACGGCGGTTGCGACCAGCGGATCGGACACGCGCTCGGCGGTGGTCCGGACAAGTTGAAGGAAGGTCGCTGCGATAATTCCGATGACGGCCGCGGCCACACCCGCCAAGATGCGATGTGCCCGCGGATTTTCGACCACCGCCTCCATCCGTTCGAACAGGATCATGGAAAAGGCGAAGGCCGGCAGGAACATACCCGCCGTTATCGCCAGACCCCCGCTAAGCCCGCCGATTACATAGCCGACAAAGGTCGCGAAGATGACGAGCGGCGCCGGCAGCAGACCGGCGAGCGCGATGCCATCGAGGAACGTGGAATCGGAAATCCATCCGCGTCCGACCGTATCGGCGCGCACATAGGGGATCGCCGTATAGGCACCGCCGAACGTGAGCAGGCCGCCCTTCAGGCCTGCCACGAACAAGGCGCCCAGCGTGACCGGCGCACCGTCGATCGGCAATCCGCAGGCAGGGGGCAAGGTCATGGCCGCATTTCCAAAGGCAGCGGCGATTGCGGCGATGAGGAACACCGCGATCAGAAGCGGGCGCTGCGAAAACGCATAGGTGAGCCCGGCGGCGACAAGCGCGATCCAGAACGGCACACCGGCCAGCGTCGCGACCAGGGCCGCCAGCGCGATCAAGGCCAGCAGCCGGTCTTCGATCGCATGTTCGCCGATGCGGATCACCGCGCGCAGGATAATCGCCAGAACCGCGATCTGTACGCCAAGCAGGACGCCCGAAAAGCCCGGATTGCCCGCGATCAACGTCATGTACAGCCATGCCGCGACCAGCATCAGCGCGAAACCGGGCAGCATGAAGCCGAGCCCCGCAAGCAATCCCCCCAGCCGGCCGCGTGCCATCATGCCGAAATGGACGCAGAGCTCGTGTGCTTCGGGTCCGGGCAAGACCTGCAATATCGCAAGCAACCGGTTGAACCGCGCGCGATCGATCCAGCGTTCCTGTTCGACCAGCGTTTCGCGGATCATGGCGATCTGTGCCACGGGTCCGCCGAATGCGAGCGCGCCGAACCGCAGGAATTTCAGGAACAGGGCGATCAGGCTGATCTGCGGCGGCTCGGCCCGGGCTTCATCTTCGGTCATCCCAACGCTCCCTTCACCGCAAGCGCGGTGGAATGGAGCGGACTTGGACGGGAAGACGTCTGAACGGGCGTCCGCGTTGGCCCGGGACGCAGAGCATTGGGCAGCAGCCATCGCGCTGTCAACTTCGACGGGCCGCAAGAGCAGACATAGTGTCGCTCCGCATGTATCGGTGGGCGCGTGAACGAAGCCGCTTTCCTGACTGCCCTGCGCGCACTGCCGCTTCACCCCGGCGCGCGGGGGCTGGCGGACGATGCCGCCGTGCTCGGCACCCAAGTCCTCACCCACGACATGCTGGTCGAGGGGGTGCATTTCCTGCCCACCGATCCGGCTGGCGACGTCGCGTGGAAGCTGGTGGCGGTCAACCTGTCCGACCTTGCCGCCAAGGGAGCGGTGCCGACGGGCGTGCTGATGGGCTACGGCCTTGCCGGCGACGATGCGTGGGACCGGGCGTTTCTGGCGGGGTTGGCGGAGACGCTGACGGCGTTTGCCTGTCCGCTGCTGGGCGGGGATACCGTCGTGCTGCCCAAGGGCGCGCCGCGCATGCTGTCGCTGACCGCGATCGGCGAGGCTTCGGTCGCTCCGGCGCGAAGCGGGGCGCGGATGGGGGATGCCTTGTGGGTGACGGGCACCATCGGCGATGCCGGGGCGGGCTTGGCAATCGCGCAGGGAGCCGACGGGCCGGGCGAGCTGCTGGCCCGCTATCGCCGGCCGGTGCCTCGGTTGGCCGAAGGCCTGGCGCTGGCGCCGCTGGTGTCGGCGATGATGGACGTGTCGGACGGGTTGCTGATCGACGCCAGCCGGATGGCGGCGGCCAGCGGGTGCGGCGTGGCGATCGAGCTTGGCGACGTGCCGCTGTCGGATGCCCTCAGATCAATGCCTTCCCCGACGTTCGTTTCGAGCGCAGTCGAGAAATCGCCGCACAGCGCTCAATCAGGTTTCTCGACTTCGCTCGAAACGAACGGAAGGGGGGAGGGATTATCGGAGTTGGGCACCGTGCTCGCCGCCGTCACCGCAGGCGACGATTACGAATTGCTGTTCGCCCTCGCCCCCGGCCTCCAGCCGCCTGTTCCAGCGACGCGGATCGGCATGTTCGCCGCCGGGCCGGGCCTGACGCTTACCCACCGTGGCGAACCCGTCCCTTTGCCCAAGCGACTGGGATTCGAACATTCCGCCTGAGCGCCAAGCCAGCTTGCGCGGATTCGATCGTCCCTCCATACCTTGCACGATTCGCGAACGCGCACCCGGCTTGAGACCGGGGCCGGGCGATACAGGAAGAGGGGAATACCCGGAATGTCGATCGTGTACATCGCCATCGTCTGCGGCATCGTCGCCGTGCTCTACGGCGCCTTCACCAGCAGCCAGGTGCTGCGCGCGTCGCCGGGCGACGCCCGGATGCAGGACATCGCCGCCGCCATCCAGGAAGGCGCCAAGGCGTATCTGGGCCGCCAGTATACCGCCATCGCCATCGTCGGTGTCGTCGTTGCGGTGGTGATCGCGCTGACGCTCGGGCTCGAATCGACGGTCGGCTTCCTGATCGGCGCGGTGCTGTCGGGCGTCGCGGGCTATGTCGGCATGAACATCTCGGTACGCGCCAACGTACGCACGGCGGAAGCGGCGCGGACGTCGCTCCAGGGCGGCCTGACGCTGGCGTTCCGGTCGGGTGCGATCACGGGAATGCTGGTCGCCGGGCTTGGCCTGCTCTCGATCTGCGGCATCTTTTGGTATCTGGTCGCCGTCACCGGCGTCGCCCCCAACGACCGCGAGGTGATCGACACGCTGACCGCATTGGCGTTCGGCGCGTCGCTGATCTCGATCTTCGCGCGATTGGGCGGCGGCATCTTTACCAAGGCGGCGGACGTCGGCGCCGATCTGGTCGGCAAGGTCGAGGCGGGGATTCCCGAGGACGACCCCCGCAACCCCGCGGTGATCGCCGACAATGTGGGCGATAACGTGGGCGACTGTGCGGGCATGGCCGCCGACCTGTTCGAAACCTACGTCGTCACGCTCGGGCTGACGATGGTGTCGATCGCATTGCTGGTGCAGGCGTCTTCGGCCGAGCTGCTCAACCTGATGGCGCTGCCGCTGCTGGTCGGCGGGGTGTGCATCGTCACCTCGATCATCGGCACCTACATGGTCCGGCTCGGCAAGGGCAGCATCATGGGCGCACTCTACAAGGGGTTCTGGACCACTGCGATCCTGTCGGTTCCTGCGATCTATTTCGCGTGCGCCTATGTGCTCGGCGACATGAACGCGGTGATCGGCGGCGCGGGGTTCCTCGATCCGGCGAGCGACGCGCTCACCACCGAGGCGGCGCTGGGTTCGGCGGCGACCGCGGGGGCGAGCTTCACCGGCATGGACCTGTTCTGGTGCATGATGATCGGGCTCGGCGTCACCGGCGCGCTGGTGTGGATCACCGAATATTATACCGGCACCAATTACCGCCCGGTGCGATCGATCGCCAAGGCGTCGGAAACCGGCCACGGTACCAACGTCATCCAGGGGCTGGCGATCAGCCTTGAATCGACGGCGATGCCGACGCTGGTGATCGTGATCGCGGTGATCGCGGCGTATCAGCTGGCCGGGATCATCGGCGTGGCGTTCGCGGCGACCGCCCTGCTGGCGCTGGCCGGAATGGTCGTGGCGCTCGACGCCTACGGGCCGGTCACCGACAATGCCGGCGGTATCGCCGAGATGGCAGGGTTGCCCGATGACGTGCGCGAGCGCACCGACGCGCTCGATGCCGTGGGCAACACCACCAAGGCGGTGACCAAGGGCTATGCCATCGGATCGGCGGCGCTGGCGGCGCTGGTGCTGTTCGGCGCCTACACCACCGATCTCGAGCGGTATTCGGCGGAGCTCGGCATCGGCGTCGTCGATTTCTCGCTGAGCAATCCGTACATCATCGTCGGGCTGCTGCTCGGCGCGCTGCTCCCCTATCTGTTCGGTGCGTTCGGGATGACCGCGGTCGGCCGTGCGGCGGGCGCGGTGGTCAAGGACGTTCGCGACCAGTTCCGCGACAATCCCGGCATCATGGCCGGCACCAGCCGTCCCAATTACGGGCGCACGGTCGACATCGTCACCCGCGCCGCGATCAAGGAGATGATCGTGCCGTCGCTGCTGCCGGTGCTGTCGCCGGTCGCGGTGTTCTTCGTCATCCAGGCGGTCGCGGGGCGCGAACAGGGTTTTGCGGCGCTGGGGGCGATGCTGCTCGGCGTGATCGTGTCGGGGCTGTTCGTCGCGATCTCGATGACCAGCGGCGGCGGCGCGTGGGACAATGCCAAGAAGTTCATCGAGGACGGCAATCACGGCGGCAAGGGGTCCGAAGCGCACAAGGCGGCGGTGACCGGGGATACCGTGGGCGATCCGTACAAGGACACTGCAGGCCCTGCAGTCAATCCGATGATCAAGATCACCAATATCGTAGCGCTGCTGCTGCTGGCGATACTGGCGGGGGGATGAGCTTGCGCTCTGTCGGATCAGCCGTTGAACCGCAAGTCGGCTAGCACGGGGAAATGATCCGACGGGTAGCGGCCATCGGTGTTCGCATCGATGGTCGCGAACCGTTCGACCGCGAACCCGCGGGTGAGCAGCCAGTCGATGCGCTTGCCCGGCGTGCCCTCGAACCCGTGGAACGTCCCTTCCGGCCCCTCGACCGTCTGCGCCGCGCCACGGGCATCCGCCAGGTCGCGGGTCAGCACCGCATGCGCTTCGCTGTCCGGCCCGGTGTTGAAATCTCCGGTCAGCACCACCGGCCCCGGGCCTGCGATCGCGGCGATGCGATCGGCGATCACGCCCGCGCATCTGGTGCGCGCCGCCTCATCCTCCGCGCGGTAGGGGAAGTGGGTATTGAACAGGTGGAAGCGGCGGCCGTCCGCGATGCGCTCGAACAGGCCCCACGTCGCCATGCGGGGCAGCGGATGGCCCCAACTGATGCTCGCGAGCACGTCGGGCGTTTCCGACAGCCAGAAATTGCCCAGATCGATCACGCGCAGCCGGTCGTGGCGATAGAACACCCCCATATGCTCGTCGGCATGCCCGCCGCGGCGATCGATGCCGAACCAGGCCCAGCCGGGCAGCGCGGCGATCCAGGCGTCGCCCTGCAGCTTGAACAATTCCTGCGTGCCGACGATATCGGGGTCGGCGGCGCGCACCGTGTCGAAGAACAGCCGCGCGCGGTTCGGCCAATAGTCGTCGCCGTCGGATGCGATCGGCAGCCGGACATTGAAGCTCATCGCGCGCAGCCGCGGGCTGGGTTGGCGCGCGCGCGCGGGGCGCAGCGTGGCTGCGGCGAGCCCGCTGGCGATCAGGGTGCGGCGACCGATCATCGCGCCGTCCTTGCGCGGCACGCGCTGCGGCGCAAGGGCGTTGATCGCGCGCCGCTTTCCTTTTGCCGCGGCCCGGAGTAAGGGCAGCGGCACTTTTGCGAACCGATGGGGGCTTTTTGGCCAAGGAAGAACTGCTTGAGATGCGCGGCAGGGTGGTGGAACTCCTCCCCAACGCCATGTTCCGCGTCAAGCTCGAGAACGATCATGAGATATTGGGGCATACCGCCGGCAAGATGCGCAAGAACCGCATCCGCGTGCTGGTCGGCGACGAGGTGCTCGTCGAACTGACCCCGTACGACCTGACCAAGGGTCGCATCACCTATCGCTTCAAATAAGGCGACCGGGCCGATGCGGCTCGTGCTTGCGTCCTCCTCGCCCCGCCGCCGCGACCTGCTTGCGCGGATTGGCGTCGTGCCCGATCGGGTCGACGCGCCCGACATCGACGAAAGCCCCCTGAAGGCCGAGCTGCCGCGCCCATACGCGTTGCGGCTGGCCGAGACCAAGGCGCGTGCGGTGCCGTGCGGCGCAGGCGAGATCGTGCTGGCGGGCGATACCACGATCGCGGTCGGCCGCCGCATCCTTCCGCCTGCCGAGAGTGAGGATGTCCAGCGCACCTTGTTGGGGCTGTTGTCGGGGCGGCGCCACCATTGTCTGTCGGCGGTGTGCGTGATCGACGCGGGCGGCAAGGCGCGGCTGCGGATCGCCGACACCATCGTCGCGTTCAAGCGGCTGACCGCGCGGGAGATCGATAGCTACATCGCGTGCGGCGAGGGGCTCGGCAAGGCCGGAGGCTATGCCATCCAGGGGCGCGCCGAGGCGTTCGTGCGCTTTCTGTCGGGATCGCATTCGGGCGTGATCGGGCTGCCGCTGTTCGAGACGCGCGCGTTGCTTGTGGCGGCGGGCTATCCGCTTGGCTGAATGGCTGGTCGAGACCGGGATCGGCGAGGTGCGCGCCGCGCTGGTCGAGGACGGCACGATCGCACAGGCGAGGATCGAACTGCCCGGGTTGCGCGAAGGGACGGTCGCCGAGGCGCGACTGACCGAGGTGGTGACCCCCGGTGCGATCGGGCGGGTGACGCTGGAAGGCGGCGAGGTCGCGCTGCTGCAGCCGCTGCCGCGCAGCCTGACGCAGGGCGCGTGGGTGCGGGTGCGGGTGGTGCGCGAGGCGATCGCCGAGCGCGGGGCGATGCGCCCGCCGCGGGTGATGGTGAGCGACGATGCGGTGGGCGACGGCCCCGACCTGCTGGCGCGGATCGCGGCAACCGGCATTCCCGTGCGAACCTGCCTTGCACACCAGCCCGATGCGCTGGAGGCGGCGGGGTGGTCCGAAGTGATCGAGGAAGCCCGCACTGGCGAGATCGGCTTTGGCGGCGGGGCGCTCAGGATGAGCGTGACCCCGGCGATGACCCTGTTCGACGTCGACGGCCCGCCACCGCTCGAACCGCTGGCGGTCGCGGCGGCGGGCGCGGTGGCACGTGCGATCGTGCGGCTTGATATCGGCGGGTCGATCGGCATCGATTTCCCGACGCTGAGCGGCAAGGCGGCGCGCGCGGCGGTGGCCGAAGCGATCGACGCCGCGCTGCCGCTGCCGTTCGAGCGGACCGCGATGAACGGGTTCGGCTTTATGCAAGTGATCCGGCGGCGATCGCGGGCGTCGCTTGCCGAACTGATTCAGGGCGATGCGGTGGGAGCGGCGGCCCGCGCGGCGCTGCGCGCGATCGAGCGGGTTTCGCCGCCCTACCTTCGCCCCCATATCGTACCGCGAGCGGTGGCGCTGCGGATCGCGGCGCGGCCGGACTGGCTGGACGAACTGGCGCGGCGAATGGGCGCGGTGCCGGTGATCGAGCCCGAACAGGAACGATGATGGCAAGGATTTCCGGCTGCCCGATCTGCGGCGCTGCACCCTCCCCCGAGCAAAAGCCGTTCTGCAGCCGCGGCTGCAAGGACCGCGACCTGTTGCAATGGCTCGGCGAAGGCTATCGCCTGCCGGGCGCGGCGATCGACCCCGACGATGCCGCGAACGCGCAAAGCGGGCTGGACAGCGACCCGGACCGCGACTAAGGACCGCGCTTCCCGCCCGATGGCGGTGTGCCCGAGTAGCTCAGTTGGTAGAGCACACGACTGAAAATCGTGGTGTCGGTGGTTCGAATCCGCCCTCGGGCACCATTTTTCCGCCAGACGCCGACAGCGCTCAACTCACGCTGCGCTCGCCATGTTCGAGCATGGCGGGAATGACGATCTCTTCCTCGTCGGCCAGATGCCGGTCGAGCAAAGTCGTAAGGTCCGTGAATGCATCCGCATGGCGATCGATTGCGGATCGCGCGGCAGCAGTCGGGCCACGCGCGCTGTCCACCATCGCCCGCGCGGTTTCGAGCGCCGCATGCAACGCCGCGTCGATCCTGTGGTGGTCGTTCTCCAGCAGGTCGAAGGCCGCCGCCATACGCGGGTCGAGCGCCCTGAATTTGGGGAAGTACGCCGCATCCTCGATCCGGTGATGCGCATCGAGATGCCCGAGAAACGCATTGAACGGCGGCACGAAATGTGCGGGCAGCGCAGCGGGATCGAGACCGTCGCCGCGTGCCCGCGCGTTGAGCTCACCCAGTGCGGCTGCCTCGGCGCGAAGCGCGGCGTGAACATGCAGCCAGAAGTCGGCGAGCTGTCCGAAGCGGGCATGACTGCGCCAGCCGGATTGTGGATAGCGAGCGCGCAGATAGGCGATGCTGTCGGGCAGCCCGGCGCGGGCGGGCAAGAGCAGGTCGGGGGGTGGCAACACGGCCTTCAGATAGGAACCCCGATCGCCTGCACAACGCGGATCACGCCGCGCTCTGGTCGATCCCGAGTTCGCCGAGCTTGCGATAGAGGGTCGAGCGACCGATGCCGAGGCGGCGTGCGACTTCGGTCATGCGGCCGCGATAATGGCCGATCGCGAGGCGGATGACGTCGGCCTCGATCTCCTCGAGCGCGCGCAGGTTGCCGTCATGCTTGAACAGCGTGACGCCGCCATTGGCCGAAAGGCCGCCGGGCGCGCTGCCATTGGCGCGCGGCAGCGCGAGCTGCGCGATCTGGGGAAAATCGCCGCGGGTCAGCGCGTCGCCGTCGCACAGCACCGCGGCACGGAACAGCGCGTTGTGGAGCTGGCGGACATTGCCGGGCCAGTCATAGGTGCCGAGCAGGGCAAGCGCGTCATCGGTGATGCCGAGTGGACGCAGGCCCGGTTGCTGCGCGATGCGGCCAAGCAGGTGCCGCGCGAGGGCGGAAATGTCGCCGGGGCGTTCGCGAAGCGGCGGGATCGTCACCTGGACGACGTTGAGGCGGTAATAGAGGTCCTCGCGGAAGCGACCCGCCTCGACTTCCTCGATCAGCGTCTTGTTGGTGGCGGCGATGACGCGGACATCGACTTCGCGGGTGTGGCGCGCGCCGAGCGACTGGATTTCGCCCGATTGCAGCACGCGCAGCAGTTTGACCTGGGCTTCCAGCGGCATCTCGCCGACCTCGTCGAGGAACAGCGTTCCGCCATCGGCTTCCTGGAAGCGGCCGATCTTGCGTTCGAACGCGCCCGTGAAGGCGCCCTTTTCGTGGCCGAACAGCTCGCTTTCGACGAGATTGGCGGGGATCGCGCCGCAATTGACCGCGATCATCGGCTTCTTGCCGCGCGGGGACGCGGCATGGATCGCCTCGGCGACGACTTCCTTGCCGACGCCGCTCTCGCCCTCGACCAGCACCGGCACGCGGGCGCGCGCCGCCTTGGCGGCGATGGCGAGCGCAGCGCGGAATTGCGGGGCGGAGCCGACGATCTCGTCGAACGCCAGCGGCATCGACAGTTTCTCGGTGAGCGGGCGCAGCTCGCCCTTGCTCTCGGCGCCGATCGCGGTGTCGAGTGCGGCGAGCAGGCGTTCGGGGGCGATCGGCTTGACCAGGAAGTCGGTGGCGCCCGAGCGCATCGCGCCTACTGCGCTTGCGACCGAACCATTCGCGGTCAGCAGCAGGATCGGCAGCTGCGGCCGGTTGAGGCGCAGTTCGGCGATCAGCGCGGTGGCGTCGAGATCGGGTGCCCAGTGATCGAGCAGGATGGCGTCGAGTGCCATCCCGTCCTGCGTCCCCAGCATCGCCACCGCGGTATCGTGGTCGCCCGCGAATACGGTGCGCCATCCCCTGCGCATCGCGATCGCCGCGACCAAGCGGCGCTGTGCCGGTTCGTCGTCGATCAGCATCAGCACCCGCTGGCCGTTGCGTGTCATATGTGTCCCCACTGTCCCGGTTCGAGGCAGTTGAATAGCGCAGGCGGGTAAAGGCGGGCTTAAGCGGTCGGGGCGCGATCCCCCTTGAAGCGAGGGGCGTGGCGTGGCTATGGATTGGACGAACCCAGTGACACCCAAGGATTTGTCGATGGCCGAAACCGGCGATGCCCACCCCGTCCACGAAGTGCAGCCGCACGAAGCGACCTACAGCTGGTTCACCGGATTGATGAAGACCGGCACGATCGTCACCGTCATCGTCACCATGTTCGTCATCTTCCTGATCGCCAGCTGACGTGAAGATCGCCGTCCTCAAGGAGCAGGCCCCCGGAGAGCGCCGGGTCGCGGCGGTTCCGGAGACGGTGAAGAAGTTCGTCGGACTGGGCGCGACCGTGGCGGTCGAAGCCGGGGCGGGAATCGCGGCATCGGTGCCAGATCAGAGCTATGCCGAGGCGGGTGCCGCCGTCGGCGACCGCGCCAGCGTGGTCGCCAATGCCGATATCCTGTTGGGCGTGCAGGGGCCCGACCCGGCGTCGCTCGCAGGGATCAAGCAGGGCGCCTGGCTCGTCGCCGGGCTCAATCCCTTCGGGGAGCGCGCGCGGGTCGACGCCTATGCCGCGCTGGGCGCCGAGGCGATGGCGATGGAGTTCATGCCGCGCATCACGCGCGCGCAGTCGATGGACATATTGTCGTCGCAGTCCAACCTGGCTGGATACAAGGCTGTGCTCGACGCGGCCGCCGAATATGGCCGCGCCTTTCCGATGATGATGACCGCCGCCGGCACGGTGAGCGCGGCGCGATTGTTCGTAATGGGGGTCGGCGTGGCGGGGCTGCAGGCGATCGCGACGGCGCGGCGGCTGGGCGCGCAGGTGTCGGCGACCGACGTGCGCGCGGCGACGAAGGAGCAGATCCTGTCGCTGGGCGCCAAGCCGATCTTCGTCGAGAATGTCGCAGGCATCGAGGGCGAGGGCAGTGGCGGCTATGCCACCGAGATGTCGGACGAATACAAGGCGGCGCAGGCCGAACTGGTATCGTCGCACATTGCCAAGCAGGATATCGTCATCACGACGGCGCTGATCCCCGGGCGACCGGCCCCGCGGCTGATCTCCGCCGCGCAGGTGGCGAGCATGAAGCCGGGCAGCGTGATCGTCGATCTTGCGGTCGAGGCGGGCGGCAATGTCGAGGGCGCGGTCGCGGGCGAAGTGGTCGAGGTCGGCGGGGTACGGATCGTCGGGCATCGCAACGTGGCCTCGCGGCTGGCGGCGGACGCTTCCGCACTGTTCGCGCGCAACCTGTTCAATTTCCTGTCGGCATTCTGGGATAAGGATTCCGGGCGCCCGGTGCTGGCCGATGGCGACGAGATCGGCGACGCGGTGCGGCTGACGCGTGGCGGGCAGGTCGTCAACGCGCGGCTGCTGTCCGCCTGATGGGGCTTTTCTCCGCCACCGAGACCAAGGTCGATATTGTCGAGCGCGACTATGCGCCGGTACTGATCGACGGCGAGCGGGTGCTGGCCGCGTTCAAGACGATCCGCGACCTGGTGTTCCTGACCAATCTGCGCTTCGTCCTGGTCAATGTGCAGGGGATCACCGGGCGCAAGGTCGAGATCGAGAGCGTGCCGTACCGATCGATCGTGCGCTGGTCGATCGAGCGCGCGGGGACGTTCGACCTCGATTCGGACCTGAAGGTCTGGGTTTCAGGGACGGCCGCGCCGATCGAGGTCAAGGTGAGCGCGGGCGCCAACATCGTCGCGATCCAGCAGGTTCTTGCGCGGTATATATTGGGCGGGGGGCGATAGGAGCGAGCCATGGACTTCATCAGCATCCTGTCGATCTTCGTGCTGGCATGCTTTGTCGGCTATTATGTCGTGTGGTCGGTGACGCCGGCGCTGCATACGCCGCTGATGGCGGTGACCAACGCGATCTCCTCGGTCATCATCGTCGGGGCGCTGGTGGCGAGCGCGGCGGCGGGGTCGCCGGTGGCGAAGTGGCTGGGGCTGGTCGCGGTCGCGCTGGCCAGCGTCAACATCTTCGGCGGCTTCGCCGTCACTGAACGCATGCTGGCGATGTACAAGAAGAAGGAGCGCTGAGCCGATGCACGACGCAGCGCCCGTAAACCCCTGGGTCGCGCTCGCCTATCTGGTGGCGGGAGTGTTGTTCATCCTCGCGCTGCGCGGGCTGTCTTCGCCGCAGACCAGCCGCCGGGGCAATCGTTTCGGCATGATCGGCATGACGATCGCGGTGGTGACGACGCTGGTCACGCACGAGATCGCGAGCCTGCCCGAAATCCTGGCTGCGATCGCGGTCGGCGGAGCGGTCGGCTGGATGATCGCACGGCGCATCGCGATGACGGCGATGCCGCAACTGGTCGCGGCGTTCCATTCGCTGGTCGGGCTGGCGGCGGTGCTAGTGGCGTGCGCGGCGTTCCTCAACCCGATCGCATTCGGCATCGCCAAGATGGTGATCCCGATGATCGGCCAGCCATTCGCGGTGATCGATCCGGTCAGCCGGGTCGAGATGGGGCTGGGCGTGGCGATCGGTGCGATCACCTTTTCGGGCAGCGTGATCGCGTTCCTCAAGCTGAACGGCAACATGGGCGGCAAGCCGATCCTGCTGCCGGGGCGGCATGTGCTCAACCTGGCGGTGCTTGGCGGCATCCTCGCGCTGGTCGCCTATTTCACGCAGGACCAGTCGCCGTGGATCTTCTGGACGATCACGGTGCTGGCGTTCGTGATCGGGTTCCTGCTCATCATCCCGATCGGCGGCGCAGACATGCCGGTCGTGGTGTCGATGCTCAACAGCTATTCAGGCTGGGCAGCCGCGGCGATGGGGTTCACGCTGGGCAACACCGCGATGATCGTCACCGGCGCGCTGGTGGGCAGCTCGGGCGCGATCCTGTCCTACATCATGTGCCGGGCGATGAACCGCAGCTTCCTCAGCGTGATCGCGGGCGGCTTCGGTGCGTCCGACAGCGGCGGCGGCGCGGCGGCGGCGAGCGACCGGCCGTGGAAGCGCGGGTCGGCGGAGGATGCGGCGTTCCTGATGGCGCAGGCCGAACAGGTCATCATCATTCCCGGATACGGCATGGCGGTGGCGCAGGCGCAGCACGCGCTGCGCGAGATGGGCGACAAGCTCAAGGAAGCCGGCGTGCGCGTGAAATACGCGATCCACCCCGTTGCCGGGCGGATGCCGGGGCACATGAACGTGCTGCTCGCCGAGGCCAATGTGCCCTATGACGAGGTGTTCGAACTGGAGGACATCAACGGCGAATTCAGCCAGACCGACGTGGCGTTCATCATCGGCGCCAACGACGTCGTCAATCCGGCTGCCAAGACCGACAAGGGATCGCCGATCTATGGCATGCCGGTGTTCGACGTCGGCAAGGCCAAGACGGTGCTGTTCATCAAGCGGTCGATGGGCGGAGTCGGCTATGCCGGCGTCGACAACGACGTGTTCTACGCCGACAACACGATGATGCTGCTCGCCGACGCCAAGAAGATGGTCGAGGAAATCGTCAAGAACCTCGATTAGCGGAGCGATCGATCCGTTTCGGTGCCAATCCGGCGAAAGAGTTACGTATTTTGCGTAGTTGGTCCGCTGCGGCGGCAACTCCGCTCCCCCTGAACGGCGTTCGCGCGTTAGGCTTGCTGCCATCGAACAGGGAGATTGCCGATGTCCGTTCCGCCCGCTTTGTCGTCCTCCGCAAGCGGTCCCGCGCTGACCGCCACCTTGCCCGACGCCATATTGGTGACCGGGGACATGGCACGCCGCGATATGCTGGCGGCGACGATTGCCAAGGGCGGCGTGCGCGTCGCCGCGCTGGTCGAGCCGGACGCGGTGCCGGACGCTGCGAAGAGCGGCGCGGCGCTGGTCTATCTCGACCTGTCGTCGCTCGGCGACGCACAGCTCGACGCAGCCCTTGCTGCAGTGGCGACGATCACGGCCAGCGGTAGCGCGGTGATCGCCGACTTCGCGCGGGCGCAGCTCGAGCACGTGGTCGGCGACCTGTTCGGTTCGGCGGCGGCGCTGTTGTGCGATCCCGGCGATGGCGAGCGCATCGCCGCGGTCGCGCTGGCGGTCGCGCGGCGCGGGCCGATGCTGGGCGAACGCAGCCGCGACGCTTCGGACGAGCGGTTGCAGCGGCTCAACGACGAGGTCGCGCGGATCGCCGAGACTCTGGCGCGGCTGACGCGCGGCGGCGAGGAAGGGACAGGCAGGCGCGGGGGCGTGGCCGACCGGTCGCTGGGCTATGCCGCGGAACCGGCGGGCGTGGGCGGCGGCAAGGCGGCGGCGATCCGCGCGATCCTGCGCGCGCGGCGGCTGCGCGACCAGCATCTGGGCAACGAATTGTTCGCCGACCCGGCGTGGGACATGCTGCTCGACCTGCATGCCGCCGCGATCGAGGGCGCGCAGGTGTCGGTATCGAGCCTGTGTATCGCCGCCGCGGTGCCGCCGACCACGGCGCTGCGCTGGATCCAGACGCTGCACGAACGCGGGCTGTTCGAGCGGCGGCAGGATCCGTTCGACAAGCGCCGCGCCTATATCGCGCTGAGCGAGACCGGAAGTGCGGCGATGACCGCCTATTTCGCGGCGCTGGGGGAAGCGGCGCCCAAGGTGGTGTGACGGCTTGCTAGGCAGGTCGGGCCGGCGTAAGGGCAGCGCTGCGGGCGCTTAGCTCAGTTGGTAGAGCATCTCGTTTACACCGAGAGGGTCGGCGGTTCGAGCCCGTCAGCGCCCACCAGTCTGGATTGGCGTCGCTCAATCCGACGTCACAATATCCGCATCAGCCGGGTCGCGACTGCGAGCCATGGCGCGTCCGAGACGACCTGCTGGCGCTGGCCCGGGCCGAGCGGAAGCAGATGCAGCTTGCTGCCCTCCACCCCGATCAGCCGCCCGAAGGTGAAACGCCCGGCGGGGCGCGGAACGAGCACGTCGCGGTTGAGCGCGCGCGCGAAGTCGGCCGGGGCGAGCCGCGCGCACCACAGTTCGTCGCCGGCGCGATAGTCGCCGACGCTGCCGGTGACCTGCACCGCGACCAGGTCGCCGCTCGCACGCGGCGCCGTCACCGTCGCCGGCTGGCGCAGCGCGTGCGCGCCATCGGCACCGAGTTGCGCAGCGACGGCGATGTCGGGGCGATCGGGTAACGTCACCAGATCGGCGGCATCGACCCCCAGCGCGGCGGCGATGCGGTTGAGCCAGCCGACCGAAACCGTGCGGGTGCCGGTTTCCAACCGCCCGATCGTCTGCGCGGTGGTCGGCGGCACACAGGCGCGGGCGACGTCGTCGAGCGTCATCCCCTTGGCACGGCGGACTTCGCGAATGGCGGTGATCATGCAGGCCTCGTCATCTGAACCGATATGGTTTTATTTTTTTCCTACAACCATGCCGATGTGGCAAGTGAAAAGCGTGCGAGTCGGCTGATGTGTTGCCGTCGCGGTGCAGGGAGGCGATATGCGGGAATTGGTCGAGCGGGGGTTTGACGAGGGGCGGGTCGGCGGGACGGCGCGGCGGCGCAGCGTCACGGTCAATCTGGCCGAATCGCCGCTGTCATGGCTCAAGTCGCGCGGGCATGTCGATGCGCGGCAATATGAGGCGGGGGAGCGGCTGCGCGGCGATTACGAGACCGCGTCGCTGGGACCGCGGGTGACGATGCGCTGGGACCCTGCGCCCGCGACCACGCGGCGCTCGGGGCCGCCCGAGGCGATCGACTCGACGCTGGCGCAGATTTCCGCCAAGCGCCGGTTCGATGCGGCGCTGGCGGCGGCAGGGCCGGGGCTGGGCGACGTGCTATGGCGCGTGGTGTGCGCCGGCGAGGGGCTGGCGCATGCCGAAAAAGCGCTGGGCTGGCCGAGCCGCGCGGGCAAGCTGGTGCTTACGCTGGCGCTCGACCGGGTGGCGGATCATTATCGGTTGGGGTGAAGGTGCGGGACAAGGGCCTCAGGAAGCGGTTGTAGAGCCAGTGGATGCCGATCAGCGCGATGCCGAGGCCGAGGAACGAGGCGATCCTGAGGAAGCCGTCGAGCCGAGCGGCGTCGATTACCACGATCTTGAGCGTCACGAGGACCAGCAGGCCAAGCCCGCCGCGGCGCAGGTCGGATGAGGTGGCAGCGATGCCGCGCCATAGCCAGGCAACCGCGAGCAGCAGCAGGATCGCGGAATAGCCCCAATTTTCCGCGGTGGAGACGGGGCCGGTGAGGATGCTGCCATGGGTCGCCTGACGCACCAGCGCGAGCGCGGCGGCGAGCGTGAGCGCCATCGCGATGCGGCGGTCGCGGGTAGCGGCAAGGCTGGCGAACCAGACGGCGGCGGCGGCAAGGTGGATGACGGCGAGGTTGGCGAGCGGGAGCGTGCCGACGGCTTGGGGGACCGCCAGCGGGGAGAGGAAGAGGAGGTCGAACCAGATGATGCGCAGCAGGCCGATCGCCATCAGCGCGCGGCCTGCCCACGCGGCGTCGCGGCGAAGCAGCAGCCAGCCGCCGGCGAGGAAGGCCTGGGTGATGAACGCTCGCTCGGCAAACCCGCGCGCGATGAATTCGGGTGCAGTGTCGATCGCGAGTGGCAGCTTGAGCGCGACGTAGCAGCACGCGATGGCGGCGGCGCCGGCGAGCCAGATCGCCTGGCGGCGGAATGCGCCGAACGCGAACCGATCGGCAAGCATCCAGGCTATGGCGAGCGCCGACGGGGCGGCGAGCGCGGCGAGCAGGCGCGCCGGTTCCTCCAGATAGCGGTAGGTGAGGGCTTCCCCACCAAGCGACACGAACATGGTGTTCGCGACATCTGCAAGACCGGGCAGGGCGATGGTGATCGCGACGACGAGCGCAAGCAGCGACAGGCGCGCGAGGTCGGGGTCGGAGAGGCGGCGTGCCCAGGCGATCAGCAGCGCCATTGCCGCGACGATGGGAAGCGCGATCCATAGCGGCGGGAGCAGCTGACCGGTCGCGACGATCGCCAGCAGCGCGGCGAAGGCGGTGCCGCCGATCAGGCCGGAATCGCCGCTGCCGAGGCGGTCGCGGTGGCGGTGGGTGAGGCCGATGAGCGCGGCGAGCGGGATCAGCGCCAGGAGGAACCAGCCGCCGGGGCTGGCGAGCGCGGGCGCGGCGAGGTTGGCGACCAGCAGCGGCCCGGCGGCGCCGAGCGCGGCGAGCGCTGCCCACACACGATCCCGGCGCGACAGGGCCATGCCGGTGCCGCCGAACAGTGCCGCTCCGACAACCGCGGCGACGATCGTGGCGGAGGTGGGGCCGCTGGCGAAGGCGAACCCGAGCAGCAGCAGGAACAGGGCCAGCGCGATCGGTGCGGCAAGGAGCAGCCGCGCATCCTTCCAGCCGAGCACCAGGCTGGCGGCGGCGATGGTAAGGTAGAAGCTCCACGCCAACGCGCCGAAGTCGAGCACCGGGGCGAGCGCGAGCAGCTGGATCAGCCCGAGGGTCAGCGGCGCGAGGCGCAGCCAGCCGAACCGGTCGGTGGTCGGCAGCGCGAGCGTCGCGGCGACCGCGAGCAAGATCACGAAGGCGCCGACCGCGGCAACGCTGCCACCATCCACTGCGGCGATCAGGAACCCGGTCCAGGCGAAGCCCGCAGCGGTGGCGGCGACCGCCAGCCACGGCCAGCGGCGATGCCCGGCAAGCGCGAACAGGGCAGCGATGAACAGACCCAGATAGACCAGCAGCGGCGCGATCCCGGCAGCGTCGAAGCCGGCGACGAGCGGGGCGAGGAATCCCCCCGCCAGCGCCATCACCGCGGTCGGCGGGCCGTGGCGCAGCGCGAGCGCGAGGCCGATGCCGGTGACGACGAGCATCAGCGCGAAGGCGGGGAGCGCACCGATCAGGGCGTACACTGCCGCGGCGAGGTAAAGCGTGCCATAGGCGCTGGCGACACCCGCTCCGGCCAGCGCCTGCGCGACGCGCTGGTCGCCCGAAAAGGCGGGCAGACGGCGGGCGGCTTCGCTGGCGGCGATGAGCAGGGCGGCGAAGATGGCGGCGATGAGGGCACGGGCGGCAGGGCCGATCAGGCCGCTTTCGATCGAATAGCGCACCAGGAAGAACGCGGCGACGACCAGCGCGGCGGCACCGACCCAGATGAGGAGGCGGCCGCCGATCAGATCCTCGAGATTGGGAGCGGTGAAGCGCGGGGCGGCGGGTTCGGGCTGCGGCGGGCCGATCGCGGCGCTGCGGTCGGTCGGCGGGCTGGCGCGGGGTGGCGCGGGGACTGCGCGCGGCTCGTGCGGGGCGGCGGCAGGGATCGGGCCGGGGTCGAGGCGGATCAGGCGGTCGTGGAGACGGGCGATTTCTGCCTCAAGCCTGGTCGTGCGCCGCCACAGCTGGCCGAGGGCGAACGCGCCTGCGATCAGCACCAGGAGGAGGAGGCCTTCCATCGCAGCGGCTTGTGGCACAGGCGGCGGTGTTTGTCGCGTGAGGTGGTGCGACGTGTCTCGACTTCGCTCGACACGAACGGGGTGGGGTGCAGCGCCCTATGGTGTCTGGACCGGTTCGCCCGGCACGGCCTCCTGGACCGCATAGCGAACCGGCGAAGCGGAGAGCATCAGCTTGGGCAGCGGCTTGCCCGCCGTGACGAGTGCCTGGTCGATCGGGATTGCGGCTTCGCTTTCGTTGGCGAGGAACGCTTGGACCAGCCGGGTTCCGCTTTCGGGGAGCAAATTGGCAGGGATCGCGGTCGGGGTTCGGCCGATCGCGGTGAGCCAGTGCGGGCGGCCGTCGATCCAACGTGTCGCGGGATGCGCGACCTGAAGGTCGACCAGACCCTTGAAACTGCCGAAGATCAGCGGGCGATCGCCGTCGAACAAGACCACGGGACCGTCCGCTGCACGCGGTGCGGTGAGCGCATCGAGCGCGGCGATGCCGTTGCCGTTCGGCCCGAGTACGGTCTGGTCAATCGTCAACGGATCGATGCCAGTCATTGCCTTGAGCCGAGTTGCGAGCCAGCGCGTCGGTTCGCCGTCGCCCAGCTGTTGCGGGTTTTCTGTGGCGTGGCTGAAACCGACATGCATGAGGATCTTGGAATTCGGATAAGCCTTGAGCGCGCGTTCGACGACATATTCCGCCTGCGCCTGTTCGCGTTTGTCGATGGCCGCATACATGTCCGTCGATCGCTCGTGGGAGGTGGTTTCATACGCCACCGGCCGATAGCCAAGCGCAAGCGATTGGCGGATGAAGTCGGCAAAGACCGGATCGCGCAGGTACAAGCCGGTCTCCCGCTCGGGATAGCCGCGTCGGGCAAGCTCGCGCATCATCTCGGCCGCTTTGGCGTCGGACTTGACGTTGCTTAGCGCCTCCACAGCGAGAACGTCGTACCCGAGCGGGCGCAGCGCGCGGGCGACCTGCAGCGCGAAGGCGCGGTGACGGGGGGCGGCGTGATCCTCGTTGAGGATGACGATGCGAGTGTCCTGCGCGCGCTCGACAATGGCGGCGATCGCGTTGCGAGCGGTGGCGGTCTCGATCCGCGCGATGTCGGGATCTTCGGGCAGGGGCTGAGGCGACGCCGGCGGTGCAGGTTCGCCGGTCAGCAGACCGACTGCCGACGCCCATTGATCATAGGCGAATCCAGGCTTTGGCTCGCTGTTGGAATCATGGGCGAGTGGGCGGAGCAAGGTTTCGGCGTCGAGGTAGCGTCCCTGCAGCATACCGTTCATGGCGCGGCCGATCGCTTCCTGTTCAGCGGGAGTCGGTTCGTCCTGTGCCATCGCGACGGGTGCGAGTAACGCGCAGGCGAGCGCGGCTAGTGACCGTGCGAGACGCGCGCGACGCGGCGTGATGCTTGGCATTATGTGGTTTCTCCCCGCCTTTAGCTTCCAGCGAGGCCATGCTTGGGTCAACCCCAGCCACCGACAAAGGCGATCGGAACCCTGGACCCCGACCTCGGGTCCCATCAAAGTAATACTTTGATGGGTGCCCTGCCGCCGGGGTACGTTTACGTCCCGGGACGAATGGCTTAGGCATTCGCGTTGATGGGTCGAGGGGGGGTTGCGATGCGGATGGTGCTGGGCTTGGCGGGGTTGGTGCTGGCGAATGCGGCCTGGGCGCAGGAAGCTGGGGCGCAGCAGGCCGGGGCGCCGGTCGAGTATGAGCTGTCGTTCGACAATGCCGTGCATCACGAGGCGCGGATTTCGGTCACGTATCGCGACCTTGCCGCGGGGCCGGTGCGGTTGCAGATGTCGCGGTCCTCGCCCGGGCGCTATGCGGTGCACGAGTTCGCCAAGAACGTCTATTCGGTCGAGGCCAAGGACGGGCGGGGCAGGACGCTGCCGCTGACGCGGACCGATCCCTATGGCTGGAGCGTCGCCGGGCACGACGGCACGGTGACGGTCAGCTACACGCTGTTCGGCGATCGCGCCGATGGCACCTATTCGCAGATCGACACCAGCCACGCGCACCTCAACATGCCGGCGACGCTGATGTGGGCGACGGGCTATGACGACCGCGCGGTGCGGGTGCGGTTCAAACCGCTCAAGCCCGACTGGAAGATCGCGACGCAGTTGAAGGCGGAAGGAAACAACCGCTTCTACGCGCCGAACCTGCAATATCTGATGGACAGCCCGACCGAATTGTCGAGCCATATGGTGCGCGAATGGCCGGTCGACGACAGCGGTACCAACCGCATGATCCGATTGGCGGTGCATCATGCCGGTACCGAGGCCGAGGTCGATCGGTTCGCTGGCATGGCCAAGAAGATCGTCGCCGAACAGATCAAGGTGTTCGGAGACGTGCCGGATTACGACTTCGGCACCTATACCTTCCTCGCGGATTATCTGCCCTGGGTGTCGGGCGATGGGATGGAGCATCGCAATTCGACGGTGATCTCGAACAATCGCGGCTTCGCCGAGGCCGATTTCGGGCAGATCAACACGCTGGCGCACGAATATTTCCATTCGTGGAACGTCGAGCGGATCCGCCCGGCCGAGCTCGAGCCGTTCGACTTTACCAAGGCCAATCCGACGCCGTCGCTGTGGCTGGCGGAAGGATTCACCAACTATTACGGGCCGCTGACGACCAAGCGCGCAGGTGTGATGTCGCTCGACCAGTGGCTGGCGGGAACGTCGGGAGCGCTCAACTATGTGCTCAACACGCCGGGGCGCAGATATGGCTCGCCGCAGGAGATGAGCCTGCGCGCGCCGTTCGTCGATGCCGCGGAGTCGATCGATCCGGCGACGGGCAATATCTTCACCTCCTATTATGTCTATGGGCAGGTGATCGGCATGGCGCTCGACCTGCAGTTGCGGCAGCGTTATCCGGGCGTCACGCTCGACGACTATATGCGCGCGCTGTGGCGGGTGCACGGCGTGACCGAGCGGCCGTACGCGCCTTCCGACCTGCGCGACCGGCTGGCTGAGGTGACCAAGGACCGCGCGTTCGCCGACCAGTTCTTCGCCAGCACGATCGAGGGTAACAGCCTGCCCGACTATGCGCCGCTGCTGGCGCAGGCGGGGCTGATCGTACGGGTTGCCGACCCCGCGGCGGGTTGGCTGGGGCCGGTGGCGGTCGAGGAAGGCGCGGGCGGAGTGATGCTGGCGAGCCAAGCCGCGCCGGGGACGCCGATTTATGCGGCGGGGCTGGACGAGGGCGACCGGATCATCAGCGTCGGCGGCACGCCGATCGCGAGCCAGGCGGACTGGGCCACGGCGACGTCGGCTGCGAAGCCGGGGGACCGGATCGAGATCGTGGCGATGCAGCGCGGCGCCGAAAAGCGGGCGCGAGTGACGGTGGCGGCCAATCCAAGGCTGGAAGTGGTGCGCGATCCCCAGGCCACCGCGGCGATGCTGGCGTTTCGCCAGGCGTGGCTGGGGGCGGACGTTGCGGCGGAGGCGGGGGCCGAAGATTGACCCTTGTCTTTGGGCGGAGAGTGATCGAGCTGCCGCGCAGCGTGTCTCGACTATGCGCGACACCAACGGGTTGAGGCAGGCGATGCGGTTTGATCTTATCCGGTGTCACGGGTCGGGGAATGACTTTCCGCTGATCGATGCGCGCGCGCTCGATCTGAGCGATGGCGATTGGGCGCGGATCGCGCGCGTTCTGGCGGATCGTGGTGGTCCAGTCGGGGGCGACGGGCTGCTGCTGCTGACTGCCGGTGACGCCGATCACGCGTTCGGGATGCGGATGTTCAATTCCGATGGGAGCGAGAGCGAAACGTGCCTCAATGGCTTGCGCTGCGTGGCGCGGCTGGGGTTCGAGTTGCTGGGGATCGATGCGGCGCGGGTGCGGTTGAAGGCGAGTTCGGCAGAGGTGGCGCGCAAGGCCCAGATCGCGCCGGGAGTGGTGACGGTCGAGACGCGGGCGGTGGCGTCGATCGATCTGGCGCGGGTCGGCTTGCGGATCGCGGGCGATGCCCTGATCGAAGGCGGCGTGCCGGGGTTGCCGAGCGCGCGCGCGTTCACGGCAGTGGCGATGCCCAATCCGCATCTGGTGAGCTTTGTCGATGCGGTCGATGACGGGGAGCTGTCGGCGATCGGGGAATGGGCGGAGAGTGCGCCCGATATCCTGCCGGGGCGGGGGAATGTCAGCTTCGTCGAGCTGCGGAACGGCGGGCTGTTCGTGCGGACGTTCGAGCGGGGTGTCGGACTGACCGACAGCTGCGGCAGTGCGATGGCGGCGTCGACCTTTGCGGCGGGCCTGACCGGGCGCGCGGCGTTCGGGTGCGAAGTGACGGTGTTCAATCGCGGCGGGATGGTCCGCGCCACGGCTGCGGCACCCGAGGACGGCGCGGTGGTGGCGATCGCGGGCAACGCGACGTTCTTCGAGGATGCCAGCGTCGGGATCGAGGGCGATGCGGTGGCGGAGCGGGTAGTGCACCGCGTGCGGCGAGACGAGATCGCAGCTTGGGACGCAGTACTGGCGGATGTAACCATATAGGCGTTTTACGCTTGACATCGTCACGCTGTTTGGGTACATTACAGGAACGCTGAAGAATTGCGAGTCGGGGCCTTGGTCCGGGCGACAGTGAACGAACGCTGGCGTTCGCGCTGCGCTCGAACCCGTCCCTCGACTTCGCTCGGGACGAACGGGGGTGTTCGGGATGGCTCAGCCTAACGCCAAGCGGGCGCGCGCCAAGGCCAAGTTGCCGTCGATCGCGGTGCGCAAGGCGTGCTTCCTCGAAGTGCTGCGGCAGACCGGGATCGTCAGCCGCGCGGCGCGCGAAGCAGGGGTGCCGAGTTCGACGCTGTACGCGCACCGCGCGCGCAACAAGGGGTTCGCGGCCGACTGGGACGCGGCGATGGCGCAGGCTCTCGACGAGCTCGAGGCGGTGCTGCTCGAGCGGGCGCGGGACGGCACCGAGAAGCCGGTGCTGTTCCAGGGCAAGGTGGTGAGCAGCGTGCGCAGCTATTCCGACGCGCTGGCGATGTTCCTTTTGAAGGCCAAGCGGCCCGAAGTGTACGACCGGATCGGCGGGGGTTCGGGCGCGATGGTGACGGTCAGCGCCTATGAGGTGCTGAGCGAGGAGGATGCGCGCGGCGAGGTGCGCAAGCGGCTCGACCGGCTGGCGGAGCATGAGGACGGCGCATGACATCGCGCGCGGCGCAGGTGGCGCGCGGTCCGGAGCGGGCGGCATTCGAAGGCGGGGTACGCGACTGGAAGGCGGCGCTGTACGACTGGGAATTCTGGGCCGATCCGCGGCAGTTGCCGCCGCCGGGCGACTGGCGGGTGTGGCTGATGCTGGCCGGGCGCGGGTTCGGCAAGACGCGGACCGGGGCGGAATGGGTGCATGGTCTGGCTCGCAATCCGGCGGCGCGGATCGCGCTGGTCGGCGCGACGCAGGGCGATGTCCGCGCGGTGATGATCGAGGGGGAGTCGGGATTGCTGGCCACGGCGCGCGGGCCGGTCAAGTTCGAGGCGACCAAGGGACGGCTGGTATGGCCCAGCGGCGCGCAGGCGTTCGTCCATTCGGGGGAGTGCCCCGATGGCTTGCGCGGGCCGCAGTTCGGCCATGCCTGGTGCGACGAGATCGCCAAATGGGCCTATCCCGAAGCGACCTGGGACAATCTGGCGATGGCACTGCGGCTGGGCGAGCATCCGCGCACGCTGGTGACGACGACGCCGCGGCCGATCGCGCTGCTGCGGACGCTGCGGGCGATGCCGGGAACGGTAACGGTGACCGGGCGGACGGCGGAGAACCGGCTGCTGCCCAAGAGTTTCCTTGCGGCGGTGCACGAAGCCTATGGCGGCACGCGGCTGGGACGGCAGGAGCTGGACGGCGAGCTGATCGACGAGGCGGCCGGCGCGTTGTGGACGCGCGGGCTGCTCGATCAGTGCCGAACGGCTAGTGCCCCGAGCGTGCGGCGGGTGGTGATCGGCGTCGATCCCCCCGCCGGGATCGGGCGCGACGCGTGCGGGATCGTCGCGGTGGCGCTGGGGCGCGATGGCTGCGGCTATGTGCTCGAGGATGCGAGCGTGGTGGGCGCGTCGCCCGAGAACTGGGCGCGCGCGGTGGCGGCGTGCGCGGTGCGCAACGGCGCCGACCGCGTGGTGGCCGAGGCCAACCAGGGCGGCGCGATGGTCAAGAGCGTACTGCAGGCCGCGGATGCGGTGATGCCGGTGGCACTGGTACATGCCAGCCGCGGCAAGGTGGCGCGCGCCGAGCCGGTCGCGGCATTGTACGAGGGCGGCAAGGCGTTCCACGTCGGCGGCTTTCCGGCGCTGGAGGACGAACTGTGCGGGCTGGTGCTGGGGGGCGGCTATGAAGGGCCGGGGCGATCGCCCGACCGCGCCGACGCGCTGGTGTGGGCTATGACCGAGCTGCTGCTGGGGAAGCGGCGGGGGGAGGCGAGCGTGCGGGGGTTGTGAGGGCCGGATGATCGAGGGCGGGGAGCCCTTCACCAACCTCGCCTAGCCGCCGCGCGGCAAGGCTTCATATCCTCTCCCACTGGAGAGGATAGAAACGGGGAAATCTGCAATGAAATGGTTCGGTCGGAAGGCGGGGCGTGCTTTGGCGCGTCCGGGGTTGGCGCGTGGGGTGGCGATCGGGGAGTGGCCTCGCAGCTACGAGGCGCAGGTTCGGGAGGGGTATTGCCTGAATGCCATCGCGCAGCGGGCGGTGCGGATGGTGGCGGAAGGGGTGGGATCGGCGCCGCTGACCGCATCCGATCCGGGGCTGGCCGCGCTGGTGCGGGCGCGGTCGTCGGGGCAGGTGCTGACCGAGACGGTGGCGGCGCATCTGCTGCTGCACGGCAATGCCTATGTCCAGCTGCTCGGGGACGGGCTGGGCGGGGTCGGCGAGCTGTTCGCGCTCAGGCCCGAGCGGGTCGCGGTCGAGGCGGATGCCAATGGCTGGCCGGTGGCGTATCGCTACCGCGTCGCCGAACGCGTCGTGCGGATCGCCGCGGAGGACGAAGGCGGGCGGCCGCAGATCGTCCATCTCAAGGGCTTCCATCCGCTCGACGATCATTATGGGCTGGGCTGCCTGGGCGCGGCGGCTGGCGCGATCGCGATCCACAATGCCGCCGCCAAGTGGAACAAGGCGCTGCTCGACAATGCTGCGCGGCCTTCGGGTGCGCTGGTGCATGAATCGCCGGATGGATCGGTGCTGTCGAGCGACCAGTTCGAGCGGCTGCGCGAGGAGATGGAGGCGGGGTTCGCGGGGGCGGCCAATGCCGGGCGGCCGATGCTGCTCGAAGGTGGGCTCAAGTGGCAGGCGATGAGCCTGACCCCGGCCGACATGGATTTCGTCGGGCTGAAAGCGGCGGCGGCGCGCGAGATCGCGCTGGCGTTCGGTGTGCCGCCGATGCTGCTCGGGCTGCCGGGCGACAACAGCTATGCCAATTATCGTGAGGCCAACCGCGCGGTGTGGCGCCAGACGATCCTGCCGCTGGCCGGGTCGGTACTGGCAAGCCTGGAACAGGCGCTGCGCGGGTGGGACGCAGGCGCGGCGCTGGCGGTCGATGTCGACCGGATAGCGGCGCTGGCCGAGGATCGCGAGCGGCTGTGGGCGCAGGTGAGCGCCGCGGATTTCCTGAGCGATCCCGAGAAGCGGGCGATGCTGGGGGTGGTCGCTACAACCGATACTGCGTCGTCGGCAGGCGGCAGGTAAGCGTCGTGCGGTCGTAGGTGCCGCCGGCTTCGGCGCAGCGGTCGGCCTGGACGATCGGGACCACGAACACCAGCGCGACCAGCGCGGCGAAGAACGCGAGCAGGATGATGCGAAGGCGGCGGCGCATGGTTGCCGGGTAATCGCTGGCGATCGGATTGGGAACACGTGTCCCGACTTCGGCGTGCTGCGCCGAAGTTTATCCCGAGCACGTCGAGGGGCTCGACATGAACGGTCGGAGAAAGGATCCCATCATGGATGCAAGCGTGCTGGCGCAGCTGATGCTGACCGCCGACGACGATGGTGCCGACCTCGCGACGCTGCGCGCGATCGCCGAGGAGGCAGGCGAGCTGGGGGCGGCGCGGGCGCTGGCCCGGTTGGGGCTGGGCGATACCGGCGCCGCCAAGGACATGGCCGAACTGCGCGAGCTGCTGGGAGCGTGGCGCGACGCCAAGCGCTCGGCGGTCAAGGCGGCGGTCGGGTGGATCGTGCGGATGCTGGCAGCTCTGGTGCTGGTCGGCTTGGCGGTGCGGCTGGGGTTTTCGGGATGGGTGAAGTGAGCGCGGTGCGGTTCGCTGGATATGCCGCCGTGTTCGATGTCGCCGATCGCGGGGGCGATGTCGTGCGGCGTGGCGGGGTTCGGTGGGCGGACGAGGTGCCGCTGCTGTGGCAGCATTCGGGGCCGCCGGTCGGGATCATCGAGCATCTCGAGGCCGACACGCGTGGGGTGCGGGTGATCGGGCGAGTGATCGAGGCGCGCGCAGCGACGCTGGTCGCTTGCGGGGCGATCACGGGATTGTCGTTCGGATACCGCGCCCGGGCGGTCGAGCAGGGAACATTTCGTGAACTTCTCATCCTCGATCTGATCGAGGTGAGTCTGGTCGCGCAGCCGATGCAGCGGCTGGCGCGGATACATCGGGTCGAAGCAACGGGAGAAAGTGCATGAGCGACGTGACGGACAGCCTGGCGGGCAGCTTTGCCGGGATCGAGAAAAGCGGCGTGGTCGCGAGCCGGCCGATGCTGGCGGGCGCGACAAGTGCGAGCGGGGGCGCATTCGGCGGGTTCCTGCGGTCAGGTGCAGGCGTGCTCGAATTGAAGGCGATGTCGGGCGTGAGCGGCGCCGATGGCGGCTATGCGGTGCCGCGCGAGATCGATGCGGTGATCGACAGCGTGCTCAAGGCGACGAGCCCGATCCGCGGCATCGCCAATGTCGTGCAGGTGGGCAGCGCTGGCTATCGCAAGCTGGTCGCAGCGGGGGGTACGCCGTCGGGCTGGTCGGCGGAAACCGCGGCACGGCCGGAGACGGCGACGCCGACCTTTTACGAGATCGCGCCGCCGATGGGCGAGCTGTACGCCAATCCGGCGGCGAGCCAGGCGATGCTCGACGATGCCGGGTTCGATGTCGAGGGCTGGCTGGCGAACGAGATCGCCATGGAGTTCGCCAAGGCCGAGGGGGCGGCGTTCGTCGGCGGCAACGGCACCAACCGGCCCAAGGGGTTCCTGACCTATCCGACCGGGACCGCGGGCGACGCGACGCGGGCGTTCGGGACGATCCAGTATCTGGCGAGCGGGGCGGCGGGCGATTTCGCCGCCAATCCGCAGGAGCGGCTGATCGACCTGGTCCACAGCCTGAAGGGACCGTATCGCCAGGGCGCGAGCTGGGTAATGAACGCGTCGACGCTGGCGCGCATCCGCAAGATGAAGACCAGCGACGGCGCGTTCGTGTGGACGCCGGGAATTGCTTCGGGCCAGCCCGACACGCTGCTGGGCTATCCGGTGGTCGAGGCCGAGGACATGCCCGACATCGCCGCGAACAGCCTGTCGATCGCGTTCGGCAATTTCAAGGCGGGGTATCTGGTCGCCGAGCGCGCCGAGACCGCGATCCTGCGCGATCCCTATTCGAACAAGCCGTTCGTCCATTTCTACGCGACCAAGCGCGTCGGCGGGGCGGTGACCAATTCGGAAGCGATCAAGCTGATGAAGTTCGCGGCGGCGTGATCCGGTGGGGGGCGGGGCCGGCAGCGGTCCCGCCCCCATGCTTTTTGAACAACGGGAGACGATCATGGCAGATGCCTTTTTTAACCAGGCCGACCAGGTGTCGGCCCCGGCGACGCGTGCGGTGGCGATAGTGCCGCACGATACCGCCGCGCTGGCCGACATTCCCAAGGCGCTGTACGTGGGCAGCGGCGGCACGCTGGTATTGCGCGCGAGCGGCAGCACCGGGGATGCGAGCTTTCGCAACGTCGCATCGGGCAGCGTGCTGCCGGTGCGCGCGAGCCATGTTCGGGCCACCGGCACGACCGCGGCCGACATCGTGGCGCTGGGCTGATGGCGGCGATCGCCGTCGGCATCCCGATCGGGCGGCGCAATGCGCGGGCGGGGTTCGACTTTACCGGACCCGCGCTGCCGCCCGGCGCGGTGCTGACGCGGGCCAGCGCAGCGACCTGCGTGACGGCACAGGGGTTGCTGGCGACGCTGCCGCCCGATGCACCGCGTTTCGACCATGATCCGGCCAGCGGACGGCGGCGCGGATTGCTGATCGAGGATGCGGCGACCAACATCGTGATCGGCAGCAGCGCGTTTGCGGCGGCGCCGTGGATCGCCGACAGCCTTTCGTTGGCGTCCGGCGCTCCGGCCCCCGACGGCAGCGCGTCGGCAACGCTCGCCACCGACGCCAGCGAGACGGCGTACGGAGTCATGTCGCAGAATTTCGCGGCACGGGCACAGCCATCGGTCGCGTCGCTGTTCGTGCGCAAGGATGCAGTCGCGGCGAGCGTGCGATCGCTGCTGCTGCGGCTGCGGCTGCCGCAGCACGATCTGAAGCTCGATACGGCAAGCGGAGCGCTGGTCGCCAGTGGGCCAAGCGCGGGCGTCATCGATCATGGCGCATACTGGCGGGCGTGGGTCAGCGCCGACGCCGGGGTGTCGAGCGTGTGGTGCTACATCGCCGTCGCGCAGGGCGTGCTTGGCGCGGGCAACAGCCCGACCGTGACAGGAAGCGCGACGATCTGGGGAATGCAGGTCGAGAACGGCGTCCGGCCGACCAGCGCGATCGCCACCGAAAGCGCCGCGGCGACGCGCGCGCGCGACCGGCTGACGCTCGACTGGTCGCGCTGGGGGATCGTCGATGCGGCGATGCCCGTCCGATACGTTTTCGACGACGGGTCGAGCGAGGTCCGCACGGCGACCGTCGCAGCCGGGCTGAGCGAGGCACCGAACGACCTGGGGCGGGCGCATATCGCGCGCATCGAGCGCGCCTGACGGCGCTCGCAGATCGACGCGCGCGCCTGAACGGCGCTCGGAGGACAACAAGCGCCAGAGCGGCGCGGGCAGGCAACAGGGAGATCGACATGCAGCAGGGACCTGGCGCAGTGGCGCCGGGCGGCGGCGACCGCGTGGCTGCGATCGCCGCCGCCAAGACATGGGCGCGGATCGAGGGAGAGGGCGAGACTGCGCTGCTCGGCACGATGGTCGATGCCGCCTATGCGCTGGCCGAGGCGTTTACCGGGCAGGTGCTGATCGCGCGCGAGATCGTCGTGGTGCGACCGGCAAGTCCGTGGTGGGGCGCGATCGGGGTGGCGCCGGTGACCGGCGTGGCGCGGGTCCGAGGGGTGCCCGCGGACGGCGCCGCGTTCGACCTGCCGGTCGAGGGCTATGCCATCGATATCGACGCAGAGGGTGACGCCTGGTTGCGGGTGACGCAGCCCGGTGCGGGCGGCCGCGTCGAGGTGACGCTCACCGCCGGGATTGCGGCGGACTGGGCAAGCTTGCCGCCGCCGATCGCACAGGGAATCGTCCATCTGGCGGCCGACCGCTTCATGGCGCGCGACCGCGACTTGCCGCCGCCTGCGGCAGTCGCAGCCTTGTGGCGGCCGTTCCGGCGGATGCGGCTTTCCAGCCGGCGTAGGGCTTCGGCGTGATGGAGCGGCTGATGCAGCGCGGCGAGCAGCGGGCCGAGGCAGCGGCGGAGCGGCTGCGCATGCGGGTGGCGCAGCTGCTGCGCGATCGATTGCCCGGCGCGGCGGTGACGATCGAACGCGGCGGGATCGCCATCGAGGGGCGTGCGATCGAGGCACGGCGCGATGCCGATCCGGCGCTGCGCTGGATCGCAGGAGAGTTGCGATGAGCGTGCATGAAGCGCTGACGGCGGCGCTGGTCGCGACATTGCGCGGCGATCCGGCTTGCGAAGGTGTCGGGGTGTTCGACGCGCCGCCGGTGCGCGCCAGCCCGCCCTTCGTCGAGGTGACGCCGCCCATCCTGGCCGACTGGGGCGCCAAGGACCGGCGCGGCGTCGAGGCGCGGCTGCTGATCCGGATCGAGGATGCGGGCGAGCGGCCGGTGCGAGTGCGCACGCTGGCCGACGCGGTCGGCGGCGTGGTCGCGGCCGGCGTGGCGGTACCGGGCTGGGAAAGCGGCACAGCGGTGCTGGCGCGCAGCCGGATCGCGAGACGCGGCGATGCCAAGGGCGATGGGCGCTGGATCGCGACAATCGAGTTCCGGATGCGGTTGCTGGAGTCGGTTTGAGAATGCGCTGCGTGCGCATTCCGCCGCACCAGCCCGCTCCCCCACCCGGCCACCCATCGGAATACCGTGTGGCCGGTCGGGTGGGGAGCGGGCCGGTGCGGCACTATCAACCAAAAGGAGAGTCATCATGGCGGTGGAGAAGGGGAGCGCGTTCCTGCTCAAGGTCGGGAACGGAGCGCAGCCGGTGGCCTATGCGACCGTCGCCGGGCTGCGCACGACGCAGGTGTCGATCGGCGGCGAGGCGGTGGCGATCACGTCGAAGGATTCGGGCGGCTGGCGCGAATTGCTGTCGGGCGCGGGCGTGCGCTCGGTGAGCGTGTCGGCGGCGGGGATCTTCACCGGGTCGGCGGCGGAGACGCGCATCAAGGCGTCGGCACTGGCCGGGGCGATCGACGACTATCGGCTGAGCTTCGAAAGCGGCGAGACGCTGACCGGACGCTTCCTGGTGACGCGGCTCGACTATGCCGGGGACTATAATGGCGAGCGCAACTACACGGTCAGCCTGGAGAGTTCCGGGCCGGTGGTGGCGGCGTGAGCCGGGCGGCCAACCCGGCGCGCGGCGAGGCTGAATTGCGGGTCGGCGGAATTGCACTGGTATTGCGGCCGTCGTTCGAGGCGCTGGTCGCGGCCGAGCAGGAGCTGGGGCCTTTGTTCGCGCTGGTCGAGCGTGCGGCGGAAGGGCGGCTGGCGCTGGGCGAGATGGTGGCGCTGTTGTGGCACTGTGTCCGCGACATTCCCGAGGGGATGACGCGCGCGCGGTTCGGCGAGGCGGTGGTGGCGGGCGGCCTTGCGGCGGCGACGCCGGTGCTGCGCGCCGTGCTGCGACAGATCCTGAGCGGGCGGTGACGTTTGCCGGTGCGGCCGCCCGGCTCGCCGGGATGGCGGGAGTGGCGTTCGGGTGGTCGCCCGATGCGTTCTGGCAGGCGACGCCGGACGAGCTGGCCGCACTGGTGCGCGGCTTGGCGGGCGACGCGCCTGCGCCGCCGGACCGCGGCGACCTTGCGAGACTGATGGAGGCGTTTCCCGATGGAGGATGAAGTCGAGCGGCTGGTAATCGGCGTGCGCGCCGACACCGCCGCGTTCGCGCGCGACGTCGCCGAGATGCGCACCAGCCTGGAAGGACCGTTCGCGGCCGGGGCGGGGCGCGCGGGCGACGCGATCGAGCGGTCGCTGCTGCGCGCGGTGCGCAGCGGCAAGCTGGGGTTCGAGGATCTGCGTCGCACCGCGCTGGCGGTGATGGGCGACATCGCGTCGAACGCGGTGGCCGGCGGGGTCGGCGCGATCGTCGGCGGCAGCGGGCGCAGCGGCGTCGGCGGCCTGCTGAGCGGCTTGCTGTCGGCGCTGTCGGGCGCGCCGGGGCGGGCGACGGGTGGTCCGGTCAGCCCCGGGCGGCCTTATTGGGTCGGCGAGCGCGGGCCCGAGCTGTTCGTGCCGACATCGGCGGGGCAGGTGCAGGCGGCAAGCGGCGGCGGGCGCGATGTGCGCGTGGCGATCACGGTGCGCAGCGACGGCGGCACGGGCGCTCCCGAAGCGCTGGCGCGGTCGAGCCGACAGGTGGCGCGCGCGGTCAAGGCGGCGCTGGTCGGGGTGGAGTGAGCGGAAGGGGGAAGCGCGTGGGGCACGCCCCCTCCACCACCGACCTGCGGTCGGCGGTCCCCGGCATCAGGTCGATCAGGCTCCCAGCCTGATCTTGGATTGCCGAGGGCAATCCACCCTGATGCTCCATGCCTGGGAGGATATATGGGTTTCTGGCTTTGCGACCGGCGGAGCGTGCAGACGACGAGCGTGATCTCGCGCTTCGATCCGCGCTTCTGGACGGTCAATTTTCCGCGGCCGATGATGGCGAGCGTCGTCACCACCGCGCACGACGCGCTGAGGGTCGATTGCACCTTCTATCGATTGCGCGACCTGGCCGGGCTGATCTGGGAAGCGGAGGATCGCTACGACCATCCGCTGCTCAAGTACGAGACCGATCGCGATTTCCGGGGATGCCGCCTGCGCTTTCGCTGGCGCAGCGAAGGGGTGCAGCCGCTCGATGCCATCGACGGCCCGACGTTGACGATCGAGGGGCGCGATGCCGACGGCACGGCGAAAGCCTGGTATGTGCGGCTGTGGAACTATGCCGAAGGCACGCCCGAAAATGCCGAGATCGCAATCGATTTCGACGATCTGGTCGGCGGCTTCCTGCTGCCGGAGGAAGCCGATCCGGTGTTCGCCGGCGATGTCGACCGGATGTTCATCTCGATCGTGCCGCCGGGATATTCGGAGGAAGGACTGCACCTCGACGCGCCGATCGAGGCGAGCGTCGCGATCACCGGCCTGGCGTGCGAAGGACCGCAATCGGTGCTGGCGATCGGCGATGCGATCGTTCCCGAGCACGGGCTGTCGATCGCGAGCGGCTATGACGACAGCTATAACCTGACGCCCGCGCGCCTGCTGCGCAACGCGCTGCAGCTGGGGTATCGCGGGGCGATCAACCATTATGTCGGGATGAGCCATTATTTCCGGCTCGAACGGGTCGACGACCGGTTCTACGTCAGCCTTGCAGGAGGCACGCTCAATGCGCCGTGCGCGGCATGGCACCGCGATTTCGCCGAGCGTGCGCGGGCGCTGGGCTATGGCATCATCTGGTCGCTGAGCTACGAACTGTTCGACCTGCATTGCTGGGGCGACTGGAAGCAGCGCGCATGGGACGGGTCGCCTGCGCTGACCGGGTGGGAGCCGCCCTCGACATTGCTGTCGCCCGCGCATGCCGGGGCGATGGGGTATCTGCACGCCGTGGCGCAGGCGTTCGTCGCGATCGGGCAAGGCGCGGAGCTGCCGATCCGGTTCCAGATCGGCGAACCGTGGTGGTGGGTGACGCCGCAAGGGGTGCCGTGCCTGTACGATGACGCGGCCAGGGTAGCGTTCGGCGGCGATCCGACGGTGATGACGTCGATCCGTGGGAGCAAGAACCAGGCCGAGCGCGACCTGCTCGACGCGGCGGGGGCGCTGCTGGCGCAATCGACCGCGGCGCTGGGGGATGCGGTGCGGGCGCAGGCGCCGGGAGCCGAGCTGCTTCTGCTCGCCTATCTGCCGACCGTGCTCGATGCCGAAGCGCCGGAGGCGATGCGCGCCAACCTGCCGCTGGGCTGGGCCAGGCCCGCGTTCGATGTGCTGCAGCTGGAGGACTATGACTGGGCAGCGACGGGTAATGTCGGCGCCAGCCGCCGCGGCGTCGCGCTCGCCGAGGCGCGGCTGGGCTATCCGGCGGCCGAGCAGCACTATCTGGCCGGATTCGTGCTGCGCCCCGACCAGTCCGACCAGTGGCGCGCGATCGATGCGGCTGCCGAGGTCGGGCGCAGGCGCGGCGTGGCAGCGACCTTCGTGTGGGCGCTGCCGCAGGTGCTGCGCGACGGATATGTCCATTTCGACGAGGAGGAACCGGTGGAGGGTTTTGACGACGTGCGCTTTCCGATTGCGCTGGGGCGCGCGGCGGAAGTCAGCCCCGAGACCGGCAGCACGATCCTGACCAGCGCGTCGGGGCACGAGCAGCGCAACGCCAGCTGGGCCGGCGCGCGGACGCGGTACGATGTCGGGCCGGGAGTGCGATCACACGCGGATATCGCCGCTCTGCTTGGCTTCTTTCGCGCGCGGATGGGGCCGGTGCGCGGGTTCCGGTTGCAGGATCCATTCGACCATAGCTCGCGGGGCGATGGCGCGCCGCCGTCGCCGTTCGACCAGGCGATCGGCGAGGGCGATGGGCAGACGCTGCGCTTTGCGCTGGTCAAGAACTATGGCGCGGTGGCGCGGCGCATCACGCGGCCGGTGGCGGGAAGCGTGCGCATTGCGATCGGCGGTGACGAGACAGCCGGTTTCACGCTGGACGCAGGCGGCTGGATCGACCTCGACACCGCGCCCGAACCGGGGGCGATCGTCACCGCCGGCTTCGCGTTCGACGTACCGGTGCGGTTCGCCGAGGAGCGGCTGAACGTGAGCGGCGCGACGTTCCAGGCGGGCGAGGCGGCGAGCGTGCCGCTGATCGAGATCCGCGAGGATTGAGGCGGCTGCCCCCGAGCAACAGGCTCGCGTCCAGCTGAGAAACGCCCGGTAGCGCCCAGTTCGCGTTTCTCGACTTCGCTCGAAACGAACGGATCTCTCTTTGAAAATCAGGAGTATGTGATGCACGACATCACGACCCGCGCCTTTGCGTGGCGCGTCGAGCGGCGCGACGGGGTGGCGTTCGGGCTGACCAGTCACGACCGCGACCTGTGGCTGGACGGCATGGTCTATCGCGCCAATCCGGGGATGACGCCGTCGGCGATCGAGCGCAGCGACGGGCTGGATGCCGACAGCATGGACGTGACCGGGGCGCTCGACCATCCCGCAATCGTCGAGGCGGACCTGCTGGCGGGGCGCTGGGACGGAGCGCGGGTGGCGCTGTTCGCAGTCGATTGGACCGGGACGCAGCCGCCGATCGCGCTGGGCGAAGGGACGATCGGCGCGATCGAGACGCGCGCGGGCGGCTTCACCGCCGAACTGCGCGGGGCAAGTGCTCGCTTCGACGCGGCGGTAGTCGAGGAAACGTCGCCCGAATGCCGCGCCGAGCTGGGCGATCGGCGCTGCCGCGTGGCGATGGCGGCGCGGCGGCGCTTTGCGGTGGTAATGGCGGCGGAGGGCGCGGTGCTGACGCTCGATCGGTCTGAGCCGAGCGCCAATGGCTATGGCGGCGGCCTGCTGCGCTGGGTTTCGGGTCGCAATAGCGGACTGGAGGATGCGATCGCGCAGTCCGATGGGCCCGACGTGACGCTGCGCGCACCGCCGTGCTTTGCCGCCGAGGGGGCCAGGGTCGAGCTGATCGAGGGGTGCGACAAGTCGCTCGCGACCTGCCGGGGCCGGTTCGGCAACGCCGCGAATTTTCGCGGCGAACCGTTCCTGCCGGGGATCGACCTGCTGACGCGATATCCGGGGGCATGACCATGAAGAAGCGCACGGTGGAAGTGCCGCCGCGTTCGGCGCGCGTGGCGGCGGCGGCGCGCGCGCTGGTCGGGGTGCCGTTCCGGTTGCACGGGCGCGACCCCGCGACCGGGCTGGACTGCATCGGTGTGGCGGCGCTGGCCGTGCGCGGCGGGGGCAGCGACGCACCGGTGCCGGTTCCGACCGGCTACGCGCTGCGCTCTGGCGATGTCGGGCGCATGCTCAAGGGACTGGCGGCGGCGGGGCTCGAGCCGGTCGGCGACAATGTTCCCGGCACGGTAGCGCTGGTGTTGCCCGGGCCGCGGCAATTGCACCTGGCGGTGCTGACCGACGCCGGTTTCGTCCATGCCGACGGCCGCGCCAAGCGCGTCGTCGAGCGGCCGGGGGCTCTGCCATGGCTGGTGCTGGGACGCTGGCGCCTGCGCGAAGGGGAGGAATGACATGGCGACGCAGGTATTGACCGCGGTCGGCGGGATCGTCGGCGGCCCGGTCGGCGCGGCGATCGGCGGGCTGATCGGGCAGAGCGTCGATCGGGGGGTGCTGTTCGCGCCGCCCGCACGGCAGGGGCCGCGGCTCACCGAATTGGCGGTGCAGACCTCGTCCTACGGCACGCCGATCCCGAAGCTGTTCGGGACGATGCGCGTCGCAGGCACGGTGATCTGGTCGACCGACCTGATCGAGACCGAAACCGAGGACGAGGGCGGCAAGGGCGCGCCGGACAGCGTGCGCTACAGCTATTCGGTATCGTTCGCCGTGCTGCTCTCGGCACGGGCGATCCGCGGGGTCGGGCGGATCTGGGCCGACGGCAAGCTTCTGCGCGGCGCGGCGGGAGATTTCAAGAGCGCGTGCAGCTTTCGGCTGCATAACGGCGGCGAGGACCAGCCACCCGACCCGCTGATCGCCGCGGCGCACGGGATCGGCGCGGTACCGGCGCAGCGCGGCTGTGCCTATGCGGTGTTCGAGGATCTGGCGCTGGCCGACTATGCCAACCGCATTCCGTCGCTGACCTTCGAAGTCGAGGCGGACACGGGCGCGATCGACGCCGGCGCGATCGTCGCCGAGTTGTCGGGCGGCGCGGTGGGTAGCCAAGGCGCGGTGCTGCCGCTCGGCGGATTTTCCGCGCATGGCGGTTCGCAGCGCGCGGTATTCGAGGCGCTGGCCGAAGCGAGCGGCGGCTGGTTCGCGCCGGAGGCGGCGGGGTTGGTGCTGTGCGCCGGCGAGGGGGCAAGCCGCGACGTCGGCGATGCCGGGATTGGCGGCGCGCATGCGGTGCGCGCTCGGGCGATCGAGCCAGCCGACCGCGCGCCGCGGATCGTCACGGTGCGCCATTACGACGCCGCGCGCGATTATCAGGCAGGGGTGCAGCGGGCGACGCGCCCGGGTGCCGGATCGCGCAGCGAGGCGATCGACCTGCCCGCCGTGGTATCTGCCAGCGCGGCCAAGGCTATCGCCGAGGCGACGATGGCGCGTGCCGATCGCGATCGCGAGCGACGCACGCTGCTGCCCGGAAACGCGGCGCTGGACGTGCGTCCGGGCGATCGGGTGACGATCGCGGGGGAGGAGGGGCAATGGCGGGTGCGCCGCTTCGCGCTGGAGACGATGGCAGTGACGCTGGAGCTGTCGCGGCTGACCCGCGCGCCGAGCGCAGCGGCGGCAGCGGCATCGGGCAGCTTCGTCGCGCCGCGCGATGCGGTCCACGGTCCGACCCGCATCGAGGCGTTCGAATTGGCACCGGTTGGAACCGAAGCCGCGAGCGCCCCGACGATCGCGATCGCGGCGGCGGGGGAAGGGCAAGGCTGGCGACGGGCGGCGCTGATCCTGAGCAGCGATTCGGGCGCGAGCTGGCAAGCGATCGGCGCGACGCGCGGTGCCGCCGTGATCGGCACGGTATTGGCGCCGCCGGGTGCGGCATCGGCGATGATCGAGGATCACGTCCATGCGATCGAGGTCGAGCTGGCGCATCCCGGGATGCAGCTTGCCGGCGCCGACGCGGTGCGGATCGACCAGGGCGCCAATCTGGCGCTGGTCGGGCGCGAGCTGATCCAGTTCGGCACGGTCGAGGCGATGACGCCGACGCGATGGCGGCTGACGCGGTTGTGGCGCGGGCGGCGCGGGAGCGAGCGCGAGATCGCGGCGCATGCCGCGGGCGAGCGCTTCGTGCTGATCGAACCGCAGCGTGTGCTGACGCTGCCGGTCTCCACTGCTGCGATCGGGCAGCAACTGCGCGTGGCGGCCAGCGGCATCGGCGACGGCGTCGGCGCGGCCGAGGCGATCGTGGCGATCGATGGTCGATCCCTGCTGCCGCTGGCGCCGGTCCATCCCTCGATCGAGCGCCATGGGGACGGATCGGCGACGCTGCGCTGGGTACGGCGCAGCCGGATCGGATGGCGCTGGAGCGATGGCGTCGATGCGCCGATCGGCGAAGAGCGCGAACGCTATCGCATTGCCGTGACCGTGCCGGGATCGCCGGCAGCGGAGATCGACACCGAAGCGCCGCAGCTGACGCTCGATCCGCAACAGGCTGCGGCGCAGACGCTGGTCGCGCTGCGCCAGGTCGGCACGCACGGCCCGTCCCCTGCCAATATGTTCGCGCTCGGAGCGCTATCGGGAGATCAAGGATGAGCGAGACCACCAGCCGCTGGGCGTTGCCGCTGCTGCACGCGGGCCAGGCGCAGAAAGAGACGACGCACAACGAAGCGCTGATGCGGATCGACATGATGCTGCACGCCAGCGTCGAAGCGATCGGCGTACTCGCGCCACCTGCCGAGGTGGAGCCCGGACAGAGCTGGATCGTGGGCGACGGCACAACCGGAGCGTGGGGCGGTCGCGACGGGCAGCTGGCGACCTGGACCGAGGGTGGCTGGCGCTATGTTGCGCCGCAGCAGGGGATGCGCGTCTGGTCGCGCGCGGACGGGGTGTGGGCCGACCGTATCGATGGCGGCTGGACGATCGGCATCGTCACTGCCGGCGCGATCCGGATCGCGGGACAACAGGTCGTAGGCGCACGATCGGCAAGCGTACCGATCCCCGATGGCGGCGCCGTTATCGACGCGGAAGCGCGCGCCGCGATCGCCGGAATCATCGACCGCCTGGCGTCGCACGGACTGGTGGAAAGCGGCTGATCTGTGCCCTTGAGGCAACAGTCCTGCAATTTGTTTCGCTTGCGCGGAAACCAACGACGAAGTAGTGAGTTTGCGCTGTCCGTAGTGACAACGAAGAAAGGGGACTATGATGCGGAAGCTTGCCGTTGCAATGGCACTTGCCTCCACCGCGCTCGCCACTCCCGCCCTCGCCCGCGACAATGCGTGGTATGTGGGCGTCGAAGGCGGCGCGATGATCGTCGAAGACATCGATTTCAAGCTCGATGGCACCGAAACTGTCGTTAATTCGACGGACTCCAACTATGGCTGGGATGTCGATGGCATCGCCGGTTACGACTTCGGCGCGTTCCGCGTCGAGGCGGAAGTCGGCTATCGCCGCGCAACCGTCGACGAGCATCGCACCACGGTCGCGCTCGGCGGCATTCCTGCCGGCGTCTATGACGATCGCGCATTCGGCAAGGCATCGGCGCTCAGCTTCATGCTGAACGGTCTGCTCGATTTCGGCGCCGACGACGGCGTTCAGGGCTTTGTTGGCGGTGGCGCCGGTGTGGCCCGCGTGAAGTACGACGAATACGGCATCTCGCCGGTCGTTCTGATCGACGACAGCGACACGGTTTTCGCTTGGCAGGCGATTGCGGGTATCCGCGCTCCGCTCAGCGAAAATGTGGACGTCTCGCTCAAGTATCGCTTCTTCAATGCCGACGACGTCAAGGTCGTG
The DNA here is from genome assembly GCF_006346325.1 of Sphingomonas japonica. Classification (NCBI taxonomy): domain Bacteria; kingdom Pseudomonadati; phylum Pseudomonadota; class Alphaproteobacteria; order Sphingomonadales; family Sphingomonadaceae; genus Sphingomonas; species Sphingomonas japonica. Next base: position 194,261 of record NZ_VDYR01000002.1, read on the forward strand.
GCAGCGACGGGCGACCTGCTCGAGTCGCGGTTCCGGTCGCACAGCCTTCTGGGTGGCCTGATCTTCAACTTCGGTGCGCCGACGCCTCCGCCGCCGCCACCACCGCCGCCTCCTCCTCCGCCTCCCCCGCCGCCTCCGCCGCCTCCGCCGCCGGAAGTGGTTTGCACTCCTGGACCGTATATCGTGTTCTTCGAGTGGGATAAGTCGGACATCACGCCTGAGGCAGCCGGCATTCTCGACAACGCGGTTTCGGCCTATCAGAGCTGCGGTAACGCGCAGGTCATGCTGGCTGGTCACGCCGACAAGTCGGGCCCTGCGGACTACAACGTCGGTCTGTCGCAGCGCCGTGCAGATGCCACCCGTGGCTATCTGTCGTCGCGTGGCATCCCAGACGGCGTCATCTCGTCGGAAGCGTTCGGCGAAGGCCGTCCGCGCGTCGACACTGCCGATGGCGTCCGCGAACTCCAGAACCGCCGCGTGGAAATCACGTACGGTCCTGGCGCCGGAATGTAATCTACCCGAATATCGGGACAGCGTATTCGAGGGGGTCGGGCAACCGGCCCCCTCTTGTATTTGTAGCGACTGCGTATGGGTGCCGCGAGCACCCGGCCGCGGCGGTACGTTAGGGACCGAGGTCGGGTCGTCACCTTGCCACGATCGGTTCGATGCAAGCGTGCAGAGGCTCGCCCCGCTGGCCGTCTGGCCGCGACATGCAGGCGTTCGTCAAAGCGGCAGGGTTTGCGCCGGCGATTGCGTCGCCCTGCCAAGCGAAGCTCTTACGCGGCGTTCGAAATGCCGCACTCGTGGAGCCGTTAGTCGATCAGCGCGGCGCGCATCCAATCCGCAACGATCGCATCGTCCAGCGCGTCGATACGGCGCAGCTCTACCATCATGCCAAGTTCGGGATAGCGAATCCGGGTTCGCGCGCCTGCGTCGCCGATCGGCGCGACGACCAAGCGACGGTTTACCTTGGCGCGGTGATGCATGCGGGCGGTGTTTTCCTGTCCGACATAGCAGCCTTTGGCGAAGCTGACGCCGTTCAGCTCGCGCGCATTGGCTTCCAGCCACAGCGTTTCGCCGGAGCCCAGTTCGGCGATCCCCTCGGTGACGCCGCGCGACAGCCGGTTCGCCCGCCATGCCGCGGACGCATCCTCGCCGTCGCCGTCGCCGAGCCAGCGATTGCCCAACTCGGCGAGGCGCGGATCGGGCACGCCGCGGGCCGGATCGCGCGACCAGTGGACGCCGCCGGCGACGCGCTCGATGGTGACCGGGCGCCGCAACCGGTAGAGTGCGAGGCGCCGTACCAACGCGTCGGCCTGATCCGCTTCGCAATCGATGAGCAATGCTTGGCCGCCGTCCCTTTCGTCGTCCCACAGCACGAAGTCGAACAGCGCTTTGCCTTGCGGTGTCATCAGACCTGCCCATCGCGGGCTGCCGGGCCGCACGGCGACGACGTCCTGCGTCAGCAGCCCTTGCAGGAAATCGCGCGCTTCGGGGCCGGCCACGCGGATCAGGGCGCGGTCCGCGAGCCAGGTGCTGGTTTCGGTCATCCTGAGAAGGTAGGGGGTAGCTGGAACCAGCGAAAGAGGCGGCGATGAACGGCGATACCTTGTTGACCGGGGGGACGGTCCACCTTCCCGGCGGAACGGCGGAAGTCGATGTGCTGATCGAGAATGGCCGGATCGCGGCGATTGGCGGCACGCACGATGCCGCCGAGACGATCGAATGCACCGGACTCGACATCCTGCCGGGCGTGATCGACAGCCAGGTCCATTTCCGCGAGCCCGGGCTCGAGCATAAGGAAGACCTCGAGAGCGGCAGCCGTGCCGCGGTGCTCGGCGGTGTGACCGGGGTGTTCGAAATGCCGAACACCAATCCCAACACCGACAGCGAAGCCGCGATCGCCGACAAGCTGTCGCGGGCCAAGGGGCGGATGTGGTGCGACCACGCCTTTTATGTCGGCGCGACTGCCGCCAATGCGCACGAACTAGGTAGGCTCGAGCGGTTGCCGGGGACGGCGGGGGTCAAGATCTTCATGGGGTCGTCGACCGGTAACCTGCTGGTCGACAAGGACGATGCGCTGCTGGCGGTGCTGGCGTCGGGCACGCGCCGCGTGGCGATCCATGCCGAGGACGAGGATCGGATGAACGCGCGCGCCGCGACGCACCGGATCGACGGCGACGCCGCGTCGCACCCGGTGTGGCGCGACGACGAAAGTGCGATGATCGCGACCAAGCGCATTCTGGGGCTGGCGCGAACGGCGCGGCGGCGCATTCATGTGCTGCACGTCTCGACTCCTGCCGAACTGGCGCTGCTCGCCGCGCACAAGGACATCGCGACATGCGAAGTGACGCCGCAGCACCTGACACTGGCCGGGGAGGACGCTTATCCGCGGCTGGGAAGCCATGCGCAGATGAACCCGCCGATCCGGTCGGGCGCGCACCGCGACGGGTTGTGGCACTGGCTGGGGCAGGGCGTTCCCGACGTGATCGGTTCGGACCATGCGCCGCATACGCTGGGCGAGAAGGCGAAGCGCTATCCGGCGTCGCCGAGCGGCATGCCCGGCGTGCAGACGCTCCTGCCGCTGCTGCTCGATCATGTCGCGGCCGGGCGGCTGACGATCGCAAGGCTGATCGACCTGACGAGCGCGGGGGCGCAGCGCATCTTCGGGATCGTCGGCAAGGGGCGGATCGCGATCGGTTATGACGCCGACTTTTCCATCGTCGATCGCCAGCGGCGCTGGACGGTGACCAGCGACTGGCTCGCCTCGCGCAGCGGCTGGTCGCCGTTCGAAGGGATGGCGCTGACCGGCAAGCCGATCGGCACGATCATCCGCGGCAAGCGGGTGATGTGGGAGGACGAATTGGCCGAAGCCGCGACCGGCGAGCCGATCCGGTTCGAAGCGACGGAGTTTCGCTGACCTACATCCCGCTGTTGATGTGCAGGATGTTCCCGTCGGGATCCTTGAACCATGCCGCGGCGAACCCGTCGGTCCGATAGGCATCGCCGTCGAACTTCATTCCGTCCATCGTGCCATAATCCTCGAAGGCGACGCCTCTCGACTTGAGTTCGGCAACGATCGCATCGAACGCTTCGCCGCAATCCCACACGACCGCGTTGGCGCAATTGGTGCCAGCCTCGTCGCTGCGGTACACGTTGAGGAACGTCGTACCCGTCCGCAACGTCAATACGCCTTCGGTGTCGGCCACGATGGCGAGCCCGAGCGTATCGCGGTAGAAGGTCCGGGCACGATCAACGTCCTTGACCGCGACGATCGCGCTGGAATTGCGGTCCGTGAGCATCGGTTTTCTCCCTTGTGCCTCGGACGTAACGCACCGAGCACCAAAGCGTGCCGACCGGTCAGCCGCGAGCCGGCGCTTCTTCGCCTCCGGAATGCCCGACGTCCTGGACCGGCTGGACGCTCGCATAGGGCATCACCAGCGTACCATCCGGCGCGGCGGTGAAGGTCGTCTGGGTCGGATAGGCGATCTCGATGCCGTCGTCGTTGAAGCGCTGGAGGATGGCGATGCCGATCGCCGTGCGGACGTCGTAGAAGGTCGCATAGTCGGGACCCGCGGTGTCGAACTCGATCTCGAAATCCAGGCTCGACGCGCCGAAATTGACGAAGCCGGCGCGGATGAAGATGCCCTGGTTGGCCTCGACGATGTCCTTGAGAATGCCGGGGATCGCGGCGCAGGTGGCCGGCGGCGTCTGATAGATGACGCCGATCGTCCATTTGTGGCGGCGATGGTCGCGCCGCGTGTTGTTGAGGATCTCCTTTTCGAGCAAATTCTTGTTCGAGATGATCCGCTCCTCGCCGGTAAAGGCGCGGATCCGCGTCGATTTGAGGCCGATCGCCTCGATGCTGCCAAAGGTCTGGTCGTAGTTGATGCTGTCGCCGCGGCGAAACGGCTTGTCGAAGATGATGGAGAGCGCTGCGAACAGGTCGGCGAAGATGCCCTGTGCGGCGAGGCCGATGGCGATGCCGCCGACGCCCAGCCCGGCGACCAACCCGGTGACGTTGACCCCAAGATTGTCGAGCACCACGATCAACGCGATCGCGAACAGCGCGAACGTCACCAGCAGGCGGATGATTCCCATCGCACTGCCAAGCGCCTCGCCATGATGGTCGCCCTGCGTGCGCGCCTCGACCATCCCCAGGATGATCTCGCGCGCCCAGATCGCGGCCTGGAACACCGCGGCGATGGTGAACAGGAAATTGACCGTGCTGGTCAGCAATTCCGGCGCATAGGCATAGCCCTCGACCAGCTTGATCGCGACCATGATGATGAAGAAATTGCCGGTCTTCGCCGCCGCGCGTCGCAGGATCGCTGCCCATCCGGTCGAATCCGGCTTGGTTTCGTTGCGATGCGTCGCCCAGTTGCGCACCCAGTGGAGCGCGCCGACGATCAGCACCGCGATCACGGCGGCGATCGCCAGTTGCAGCCAGTTTGACTGGATCCAGGCCAGCGATGTGGCGACCAGTTCGCCCACCTGTTCCTGAAAGCGATCGGGGGACCAGGCCGGGGCGGTCGGCGGGGCGGCGGCGTTGGCCGCGGCGGCATTGCTCATGAAATTCTCGTCAGGCTGCTTTGGCAGGATGGGGCTCGGGCCGCGCGGCATCGCGTTCGAGAAAGGCGATCAGCCCGCGTTCGGCACGGGTCAGATACCGCGCCGTACGCGGCAGCTTCAACCCCTGTACGAACGCGGCCTGCGCCGCCTTGTCCTTGGCCAGGTCCACCAGCTGTGGATGGACATAGGATTTGCGCGCGATCGCCGGCGTATTGCCCAGCGCCTGCGTGACCGGCTCGAGCATCGCCTTGAGCCCGATCGGCGCCTGGGCCGTAACCAGCGTCTCGAACGCGATCGCACTCGCGCCCCAGGTGCGGAAATGCTTGGCGGTGAAATCATCGCCCATCGCCGCATGGATATAGTCGTTGACGTCGCTCGACGTCACCGCATGCGCCTCTCCGGCATCGTCGAGCCAGCGGAACAGATGCTGCCCCGGCAGGTCCTGGCATTTGCGCACGAACCCGATCAAAGACCGGTCGGTGATCGTCAGCACGCGCAGTTTGCCCGACTTGGCGGTATACTGCAATTTGAGCGTCGATCCGCCCAGCTTGGCGTGGCGCTTGCGCAGCGTCGTCGCGCCGAAGCTCTTGTTCGCCTTGGCATAGCCCTCATTGCCGATGCGAACATGGCCGAGGTCTAGCAGCCGCACGACGGCAGCGACCGCGCGTTCCTTGCTCAGCGATCGCTTGCGCAGGTCGCGCTCGACCGCCTTGCGCAGCGCGGGGAGGCGATTGCCGAACGCCGCGCACAGATCGTATTTCGCCGCTTCCTGCGCCTCGCGGAACTGCGGGTGATAGCGATATTGTCGTCGTCCCTTGTCGTCATAGCCGATCGCCTGGATGTGGCCGCCGCCGGTCGGGCAGAACCACGCCTCGGTATAGGCGGGCGGCAGGCCGATCGCATTGAGCCGGTCGATCTCGTCGCGGTCGGTGATGCGCTCCCCCCTGGCGTTCCAATACCCCCAGCCGCCGCGTACCTTGCGCCGCGTGATGCCGGGTCCGGTGCATTCGACGAAATGGATCTTGGCGGCCAACGTGGTTTTCCTTCGGTGTGGCTCAAGGAATGTCCGCAAGCCGCTTTCGTTCCGGAACCGCCGCCCCGGCGCGATGGTTACCGCGCTATTGCTTCCCCAGTATCAAGGAGTTTCCCCATGGCCGATCTGTCCTCGACGCGCGTGCTCATCCTCGCCACCGACGGGTTCGAGAATGACGAGCTGTTCAAACCGCGCCAGGCGCTGCTCGACGCCGGGGTGCAGGTGACGCTGGCCTCGATCAGGACCGATCCGATCCAGGGGGTGAAGAACGATAGCGAGCCTGCCGACACGATCACCCCGGACATGACGATCGACGATGTCGATACCGAGGATTTCGACGGCCTGCTGCTCCCCGGCGGCGTCGGCAATCCCGACAAGATGCGGATGCAGGAACGCGCGGTCGACATCGTCGAGGAGTTCATGGACGACAGCAAGGTGGTCGCGGCGATCTGCCACGCGCCGTGGCTGCTGGTCGAGGCCGACGTCGTCGACGGTCGCCGCGTCACCAGCTGGCCATCGGTGCGCACCGACCTGACCAACGCCGGTGCCGACGTGGTCGATGAAGAGGTCGTCGTCGACGGCAACCTCATCACCAGCCGCAAGCCCGACGACATCCCGGCATTCAACAAGGCGATGATCACAGCGCTCACCGAAGCGATGGCCGAAACGGCGGACTAACCCTTTCGTCATTCTGGCAAACGCCGAAATGGCAGTAACCGCTCGCTAGGGTTTCCCCACTAAGCACAAGGGCGCGGAGCCACGGTCTCCGCGCCCTTTCGTTTGCCCGGAGCTGTTCATGCGCCTCGCCATTCCTGCCATTGCGCTCGCCATCGTCGCCGTTCCCGCCCAGACACAAGGCACTGCGGCCCCCTTCACGGTGGTCGAGCAGGGGCGCGGCTATTCCAGCCTCGCCGATGCTGTGAACGCGATCGGCGGCGGTAGCGGCACGATCCGCATTGCCCCCGGCACCTATCGCGACTGCGCGGTGCAGACCGAGGGCCGCGTCAGTTTCGTCGCCGCCCAGCCCGGCACCGCGATCTTCGACGGCGGCGTGTGCGAGGGCAAGGCGGTGCTGGTGCTGCGCGGGCAGGGATCGAAGGTCGATGGCCTGATCTTCAGCAACATCCGCGTGCCCGACGGCAACGGCGCGGGCATCCGCATGGAACAGGGCAATCTGGTGGTCAGCAACGCGATGTTCCTCGACAGCCAGTCGGGTATCCTCGCCGGAGCCGATCCGGCAAGTTCGATCGAGATCGACCATTCGTCCTTCGCCGGGCTGGGCAAGGATCCGACCGGCAACGGCGCGCACGCCGTCTATATCGGCCGCTACGGATCGGTCCGCGTCACCGCCTCACGCTTCGAACGCGGCACCGGCGGGCATTATCTCAAAAGCCGCGCCGCCAGGACGATCGTCACCGGATCGAGCTTCGACGACAGCAAGGGGCAGGACACCAATTACCTGATCGACATGCCCAACGGCTCGACCGGGCGCATCGCCGACAACACCTTCGTCCAGGGGCCGAACAAGATCAACTATTCGACGCTGATCACGGTCGCGCCCGAAGGCGTCGAGCACAGCAGCGCCGGCATGGTCATCGAAGGCAACACCGCCACGCTAGCGCCGGGCTTCGAATATCGCACGACGTTCGTGGGTAACTGGTCGGACGACAAGGTGACGGTGCGCGACAACGCGCTGGCGGAGCGGATTACGGTGTATGAGGACCGGTGAAGGCCGAAATGCAAAGCGAGCGGCAATAGTGACAGGTGACTGACAGCAAAGGTGCTTTATTCACCCTGCTTCGGGTACCAAGCTATCGACATTGCGGACTGCTGCTATCCAGCCATACACGGCGCCAGCAATGTAGACGCGGAATTGAGCCGGATCGACGATCACCCTTTTGGCGTTATTGACGCACGGCTTGCCACGATTGATAATTTGGCCGCGGAGTTGGCTTTCCTCATCCGAGCCGGGGTCTGACAGAACGAGGCGAGAGGCACGTTCCGGCTCCAACAGGACGAAACATCCTGCGACACGCGCGAACTTGCGGTCGGTGGCTTTACGATTCTGGCCAAGGCGTCTCTCTCGGGCAAGGAAACGCCGCCGAACTTCGGGATCAAGCACATCCTTGTGCGTCAGCACGACGTCGGGCGCATAATTCGCCAACACTGCTTCGATCAGCGCGCCGCGGTCATATGTCGAGCGGCAAGTACTGCCCGAATTCTGGACCAGCATGGGATTACAATCTCCGTAGTACGGAGATTCCCGAAGGGGCGGGTGCGGCAACGCCGAATAACATCCTTGATGAGTCCGAATAATCCGGTCGAGCCCCCACCAGCTTGTAGGACTGTTGGGCGGGTCGTCGATAGCCAATCGAAGTAGCCTGTTGCTCGGCAACTTGGTACAGCGGACGAATCTGTATGCCTCCGCCGCAAGCCTTCTACTTACAGGACTGACGACGGCCGGAGCCCTGAGCCTGAAATCGGGATCGAGAGGGCGCTCGCCAGTGACAATTATTTCTTCTTCTTCTGCGGCTATCGACGAGTCGTCTTCCCGGCCCCGATTTTTCGTCCGACCGGCGCGCGTCTCTTGCGATTGCCCGACCGTCGGCGATGTGGGACCATCGAACGAATGCGATGCATTCCAAGGCCAGCCCAACGCTATTGCAGCTACAATAGTCCAAAGGCGATTACCCAACATATCTAAAATGATGGCAGCATTCGGCGGTCGTCACAACCCGCTTGATAAGCGTGCGTTTGCGCGCCGACTGCTCAAGGACGCACATCTGCCCGCTCGGTAACCAGCTTAGACAAATGGTTGCGTGCCTCCCCCACCATCCCTCACCCGCAACTTCTTCGCCAGATATTCCAGACACGCCACCCGCCGCCACAGCCCGCTGTCCCCGATCGCCTCGACCCGGAAGAACCGCCGCATCGCCGGGAACTCCAGGTCGATCACCCGGCCCATAAATTCGGGCTCCAGCAATCCCCCATGCTCGTCCCCCATCGGGCGCAGGCGGCGCTGGATCGCGTAGCTTTGCTGGCGCAGCCACACCGGGCGGATGCGGGTCGACCATTCCTTGAAGCGGTGAGCACGCGATGGGGCTTGCGCGAAGTGGTGCCCGTAATCCGAAGGCTGCCGCGCCAGCGCGGGCTCGATCGCGGTCAGTAGCGCCGCCTCGAACTTGCCCGCCCGTTTGAGCGCCATCGGCAGCGTCATCGCGTCCGCCACCACGCGGTGGTCGAGGAACGGCATCAGATACGCGCCGTGGCGCGCCTCCAGGCTGATCTCGCGCCCGAACAGCGCGCGGGCGCGGACGCGCGGATAGACCGTCTCGATCTCGGCGCGGGTGGCTTTGGCATCGGCGGACGGCAACCCGATCGCGCGCGCGATCTTGGCCCCCACCGCGGCGATGAAGCCTTCGCCGTCGAACAATTCGGTCGCGTCGCTCGCCACGAATCGCCCGAAGAACGTCCGCGCGATATCCGCCGGGGTGAACCTCCGGTCGGCGAGGTAGAAGAAGTCGCGATAGATCTCGCCCGCGCCGCCCGATACCGCCAGCCGCCCGCCCGCGTGTCGCCGGTCGCGCGCGCCGGCATAGCCGCCCTCGTCGAAGATGTTGCCATAGGTCGGCAGGCCATCGAATTCGTGGAAATTGCGTTCGACCTGCGCCGCGAATTCATCGGGGGTCGGCCGCGGCCGCCCCTTGGTGATCCATTCGACGTCGAACCCCAGCCGCTCACCGATGCCCTTAGCGAGCACCACGTCGCTGCCCTCGACGGGGCCATAGACATAGACGTGCGGCTGCACCCCCTCCGCCCGCAGCGCCGCCAGTACCAGCCGCGAATCGATCCCGCCCGACAGCGGACAGTTGATCGCATCGCCGAAGCTGCGTGTGTGCGGGCTGAGGATATCGCGCAGCAGCCCCTTTTGCCGCTCGATCCGATCGGCGACCGGTGCGTCCAGGAAGTCGCGCGGCAGCGGCTTGTCGATCGCATGGTCGATCGTGCCGGTGTCGGTCAGCTCGACGATCCTGTCCGGCCCAAGCGTCTTGAGCTGAGCGAACACCGTATCCTCGCCGACCGGCATCACGTTGAACGCGAATTCGTACACTCCCTGCGCATCGAACGAGACGCGCGGCAGGCACTTGGCGGCGGCGAGCAGCGAGGTCGAGAAGATGCGCCGCTCGGCATCATGGTAGAGCTCGAACGCGCCGAACCAGTCGGTGAACACGAACGCGCGGCCCTCGCGCACCACCAGCGCGACGAACTGCCCGCCGATCCGGTCCCATGCCAGATGCGGCAGGCTCGCCTCGCGCAGCAACGCCTGCAGCGCAGGCAACCCCATCCGCCCGTCGACGGTGATCGTTCCCGCGACCGCGACGAAATCCGCGCCCTCGGCCAGCACCAGTTCCGGCCCGCCGCAGATATAGGGGGCGGTGAGCACGCGCCAGCGTCCGACGCGGTGCTCGGTCATCGCGGTAAAGCCGTGCAGCGCATACTGCGCGCGCGCGGTCGCGACGGCCCGATCGGCGAAGTCGGGATCGGCGTCGTGGACGAGGAACAATGAGGCCATGCGTTACCTTGCCCTCATGCCGGATGCGCGGCAGCAGGCTTGCGCGCCCGCCCGATCGGCACGAACCCCGCCGCCTTGCGCCGCCGTGTCACATAGGTGTCGAACCCGATCTGCACGCCGACCAGCATGTACGGAAACGGATTGAGCGCGATCCCGACGAACAGCGCGCCGATCAGGATTATGAGGTGCGTGTGCTGCAGCGCGCTCGCCAGCGGCGCGATCCATGCCTCGTCGGGCGGCGCGTTCGCATAGCGCCGGCGGATCAGCTCCATGCGGAATACGCCCCCGAAATGGATCATCAGCCACAGCGCGAGGCCGATCCAGCCCTGCTCGCCCAGCATCTCGAAATAGGCGCTGTGATAGGCGCGCCCGGCATCGACCTCGGGCGAGAAGGTGACAGTCTGGTTTGCGCCTTCGCCGGTCACCTCGACCTTGTTATATGCGATCTTGTTGGCGCGATAGGCGTCGAAGCCGCCGCCCAGCGGATGCTCCTGCACATAATCGAGCGTCCATTTCCACACCGCCAGCCGGGTCGAGGCGCTGGCATCGGCCTGGTACGACTTGATCGTCGACATGCGGTCGGTGAAGGTCGATGGCAGGAACGGCAGCGCTACCAGCCCGACCGCCGCGATCCCGATAAGGTACGGCAGGCGCCGCTTGACGTCGCGCAGCATGAGGACGCCGAGCACGGCAACGCAGACCAGGCCGGTGCGCGCCGACGTCCCGATCGGCATCAGCAGGCAGGCGAAGATCAGGCAGTATCCGAACGTCTTCACCCGCCAGTCGGGCGGAAACACGGTGCCGTGCCGCATCAGCCACAGGATGATCGGGATCACCCCGACCGACACTGCCGAGATGATCGAGCTTTCGAACAATCCCGAATTATTGTCGACGATCAGGTTCAGTTCGCCATAGCCCGCGCCGCCCGAGAACACCGTCTTGAGCCCGCCGACGATCACGATCGTGCCTAGCGACAGGATAATGAACAGCAATATCGCCTCGAAGCGCAATTTGGTGCGCAGCGTCAGCGGCAGGAAGATCGCGAAAGCCAGCGATTTCCACGCCCATCCCCATTTCTCCGCCGCCTCGATCGGGAAATCGGCGCGCCCGGTGGTGAACGCACACCAGCCGAGCAGCGCCAGCAGCAGCAATTGCCGCCACGCCAGCCGCACGTCGCGTTTGTCGTCGACCGCCGCCCAGCTGAGCACCGCCGCCGCCACCGCGATCAGCGAGATCGGCACGGAGTTGAGCAGGTAATAGCTCATCCGCTGCGGGCTGACGATGTCGATATAAGCATAGACCAGGATCAGCAGGAACGGCCGCTTGAAGGCGGCGGCGAACATCGCGATCAGGAATGCGACGAAGAACAGGTCACGCATCGCTGCGCGGCTCCGCCTTCGCCTTGCGCCAGCTGCGCTTCTCCGCGCTCGGCGATGCGGCATCGTCGTCGAGATCGCCGCGCGCCAGCAGCCGCCAGGCGGCGATCAGCATCAGCCCGTGCGTCAGCAATATCGAGAAATTGTCGATCATGTCGCGCGCGTGCGTCCCCGAATGAAGCGAAGCCTATCGCACGGCGCGGTTGATGGGGCGTTAAGCCTCGCGCGCATCGCGGCGTCTTTGCGATTGCCTTGCGCGCCCGCTTGCGCGACGCAGGGCCGGGATGCGGCACGGCGGAACATGGATGCGGCGATGACGCAGGGCAGGGTGCGGTTCGATCGCTTCACGCTCGATCCGGACGAGCGGCGCTTGCTGCGCGACGGCGAACCGGTCGAGCTGAATGCGCGCTATCTCGATGCGCTGGCGCTGCTGGCGCGGCATCCGGGCCAGCTCGTGACCAAGGACCGCTTCCTCGAACAGGTGTGGCACGGCGTGCCCGTCACCGACGAAGCGCTGACGCAGTGCATCCGCGCGCTGCGCCGCGTGCTCGGCGACGACGCCGCCCGCCCGCGCTTCATCGAAACCGTGCCCAAGCATGGCTATCGCTTCATCGTCCCGGTCGAGCCGGACGAGCACGCACAAGCGGCGTCGGGCACGAGCGGGCAGGAGTTTGCGCTGCTCGGCGCGGCGGGAGCGCTTGGCGCCGGCGCTGCCGGAATTCTCGGGGGGTTGTTCTACGGCTTCGCCAGCACTGCCCAGCCGCTGCAGCCCGGCACCGGCGCGCTATCGATGTTGGCCGTGTTACTCGCGATCACGGTCGTGCTGGCGCTGGTCGGCGGGGCAGGGGTCGCGTTCGGGATCGCCGCGGCCAGCGCGTGGCGGCCGGGCCAGCGCTGGCTGCGCATCGTCGGCGGCGCGCTGGGCGGCTTGGTCGTCGGCGCGGGCGTCAAGCTGGTCGGGACCGACGCGTTCGACCTGCTGCTCGGCCAGTCGCCCGGAGACATCACCGGCGCGGGCGAAGGCGTGGTGCTCGGCGCTGCGGTCGGCATGGGCAGCTGGCTGGCTGCGACCCATCGCCGCTCGCTGGCGCACGCCGTGGCATCCGCCGCAGCGATCGGCGCGCTTGCCGGCCTGTCGCTCGCGCTGCTCGGCGGACGCCTGATGGGCGGCAGCCTCGCGCTGCTGGCGAGCCGCTTCCCCGCGTCGCGCCTGCGCCTCGACGCGATCGGCGCGGTGTTCGGCGAAACCGGCTTCGGCCCGATCAGCCATGCCGTCACCGCCGCGCTCGAAGGCGGCTTGTTCAGCGCTTGCATCGTCGCGGCGATGCTGGCGGCCGAACGCTGGAAGACCACCACTTCGACATCATGATCCGCAACGGGCGAAAGAGGTCACCCCAGCCCTTACCATTGACCCCGCCTTAACCACCGCCATGCCAAATCGCCGGGGATGCGGATCCTGCACATCCTCGACCACAGCCTGCCGCTGCACTCCGGCTATACGTTTCGCACCCGCGCGATTTTGAAGGCGCAGGTCGCGCGCGGCTGGGACATCGCCGGCGTCACCGGTCCGCGCCATCCCGGCAACGCCGACCTGAGCCGCGAGACGATCGACGGTCTCGACTTCTTTCGCACCGTCCCCCCGCGCAAGGGTCCGCCGGTAATCGGCGAACTGCTTGAGATTGCCGCCTTCGCCCACCGCATCGCCGAGGTTGCGCGCGACTTCCGCCCCGATATCCTCCACGCGCATTCGCCGGTTCTGAACGCGCTGGCAGCACTACGCGCGCGTGCCGTCACCGGCGTGCCGCTGCTTTACGAAATCCGTGCCTTCTGGGAAGATGCCGCGGTCGGCAACGGCACCGGCCGCGAAGGCTCGGCCCGCTATCGCCTCACCCGCATGGCCGAAACGCACGCTGTGCGCCGGGCCGATGCGGTCGCGGTGATCTGCCAGGGGCTAAAGGACGATCTGGTCGCGCGCGGCATCGCCCCCGACCATATCATGCTCTCGCCCAACGGCGTCGATCTGAACGTGTTCGGCGATCCGCTGCCGCCGGACCCGGCGCTCGTGCGCGATCACGGTCTGGAGGGCGCCGACACCATCGGCTTCATCGGCAGCTTCTACGACTATGAAGGCCTCGACGACCTCATCGCCGCGATGCCCGCGCTGGTCGCGCGCCGCCCTGCCGCAAAGCTCATCCTGGTCGGCGGCGGTCCGATGGAAGCCGCGCTGCGCGCGCAGGCTGCCGCCTCGCCGGTCGCCGAGCGCATCGCCTTCATCGGCCGCGTGCCGCACGATCAGGTCGATCGCTGGTACAGCGTCATCGACGTGCTCGCTTATCCGCGCAAGCATATGCGCCTGACCGATCTCGTCACGCCGTTGAAGCCGATCGAGGCGATGGCGCAGCGCCGCCTGGTCGCCGCCTCCGACGTCGGCGGTCACCGCGAGCTGATCCGCGATGGCGACACCGGCAGCCTGTTCGCCCCCGACGATCCGCCGGCGATCGCCGCGGCACTGGCCGCTCTGTTCGAAGACCGCTCGGGCTGGGAAGCGCGGCGCACCCGCGCGCGCCGTTTCGTCGAGGCAGAGCGTAACTGGTCGTCAAATATTTCGCGCTACGCTCCGGTCTATCAACGGCTGATCACTGCCACTGCATTGGAACCTTCATGGTCGCGTTCGCCTCCCGCCAAAGCATGAACCTCTCGGTGGCGCAGCTCGCCGCCGCCGTCGTCGCCGGGCTCGTCCTGCTGGCGATCGCGATCGCGCCGGCCGAAACGCTCGAGGCGCTGGTGATGGCCAGCGGGCTTCCCGCCGTGCTCCCTGCCGCGGCGGCGCCGCTCGGCCTCACCGCACGGGCGGCGCTGCTGTTCGTCGCGGCATGCGGGTTCGGCGCGCTGGGATGGGCGCTGGTCCAGCTCGGCTTCGGTGTCCGGCGCACGCCCGATCTTGACACAGACGATGTCGCGGAGCTTCCCTCGATCCGCCGCGCCGATGCCCATCCCGATGCCCCCGCGCGGGCTCCGGTGCGCGCGGCGCGCGATCTCGGCGATCCGTTCGCTGCGGATCTCGCGGCATTCGCTGCCGAGCCGGGCGACGACGAAATCGCCCTTCCCGCCGATCTCGATACTCCGCTCGCCGCGTTCGATCCCGGCGCGGTCCGCCCGATCCCGCTGACGGCCGATCGTCCGGCGCGGCTCGATGCCGGCGAGCGCATCGAGACGTTCGAGCTCACTCCGGCGCGGCGTCCGGCGCCGGTTCTCGCCGCGCCGCCGGTCGATATCGAGCCCGCGGCCGAGGCCCCGATCGCCGGACCGGAGACCGAAGCCACCATCCACGCGCTGCTCGCCCGGCTCGAACGCGGCGTCGAACGCCGCCGCCGCAGCCCCGCGCCGCCGCAGATCCACGCCGCGCTCGATTCGCTGCGCCACGCGGTCGGCGCCTGATCCGCTCATCGGTCCGCGACGCTCAGCAATTCCAGCTCCGCCTCGACCCGGACGCCGTCATCGTGCCGCGTTACTACCACAGCGTCGGCGATCAGATGCCCCGCCACCGGGAGATCGAGGTCGGGCAGCGCATCCAGCCAGCGCGCGATTCGCTCGCCTGACGCGGTCTCGACCCGCAGCGTGTGCCGCGCGCCGCTGAACGTCACGCTGGCCCAAGGTTCGGCGTCGGCGGTGATGACGTCCAGCACGATCCCCGCCTGTGCCGCCGCGCGGACCAGCGCGCGCTCGACCAGCCGCCCGGCATCGGGCTCGCGCATCATCGTTGCTCGGCCAGGAACGATTCGATTCGCCGGACCGTGCGCGGGCGCGGCTCGCGGCCACGCCGCAGATCGTGGACGAAGCGCGGATCGGCCATCGCCCGCCGCCCGAACGCGCTCGCCGACATATCCTGTTCCCGAAGGTAGCGTTCCACCTTCCACCGCAAATCCATCCACACCGCCTCCTGTCGCGACTCGTTATGTTCCTCTTCTGTTCCTTGAAATCCTACTTGTCTAGGATTTTTCCTGCGGCTAGGGATTGCGTGTGGACAGTCTCGAACAACGCTGCATTCTCGCCGATTTGGTGCGCGAACGCGGGCTTAGCCTAGCGGCGCTGTCGCGCGACCTGCTTCGCCGCAACGCCGCGTATCTCCAGCAATATGTCACCCGCGGATCGCCGCGGCTGCTGGCGGAGGCGGACCGGGCGTTGCTCGCCGACTATCTCGGCATCGACGAAACCGTGCTCGGTGGTCGGCCGCGCGGCGCAGTCACGCATGTGCCATTGCTCGCGATCGGCGCGTCGGCGGGGCGGGGCAGGCTGGTCGATGCCGCCGCGCGCCGCGTCGCGCAGCCGCTGCCCAGCGCCTTGCTCGAACAGCTCGGCGTTGCCCCCGCCGCCGCCTCGATGATCGTGGTCGAAGGCGATTCGATGGCGCCGACGCTGGCCGACGGCGACACCATCCTGGTCGATTCCGCCGATCGCCGCGTTACCGCCGCGCCGCGGCTCTACGTGCTGCGCATCGACGACGCGCTGATGGTCAAGCGGGTCGCGCTGGCTGACGGCGTCTGGCACGTCACCAGCGACAATCCCTGCGCACCCGATCCGGGTCGGTTCGATCCCGGCACGGTCGCATTGATCGGCCGCGTCCGCTGGCTCTCGCGCGAACCCGACTGAACGGCGCGGTCAGCCAGCCCGGCGCTGGTCGGCTGCCCAGATCAGCAGCGCGATCAGCGCCCCGATCGCAGTGCCGACCACGAACCCCGCCGATGGCTGGCCGAGCGCAACGCCGATGCCGGTGCCGACCAGCATCGCGATCGCGACGAATGCGCCGCCCGCTTTGGGGCCGGGGGATTTGGTGGCGGGACCGGTCATCGCGCCGCTCTGCCATGTCCCGATGCCGGACGCCAGTGTCCCGCATCGGGCCGGGCGATACGCTTGCGGCGGCGTGGTGAACGCGCGTCAACCCTCGCGCCGCGCCCCAGCCGCGGCAGTTCCAATCGTGGCACGCGGCTTGAGTGGGGGTGGCGGCATGGACAAGACCATCTACCTCCCCGATCGCGGCGCGGTCGCCGACGCCGCCGACCTGATGCTCCGCTTCGGCGCGGAGGCCGGGCTCGAAGCCGCGATCCGTGCCAATCGCAGCCGCGATCTCGGCAACCATGTCCATTTCTGCCGCTGGCGTTCGATCGAACGGCTGATCCTCGTGCTCGGCGATGATATGGCGACCGGTACGCTGCACTGAGCGGCGTGCCCGGCGATCTGCCGCCCGCCACGCATTTTGCGCCATTGTCGCGCCGCCCCCGCCCGCGCTACTAAGCCGCATGGTTTCGCGCACGCGTCGGCGTTCTTGTGTTCTGGCCGCCGTCGGTTGCACCCTGCTGGCAGCGCCGCCCGCGCTCGCGCAGGACACTAGCCTCGATCCCGGCACCCCGCTCGATGCCGACGCCGATATCGGGGTCGCCTGGCCGGATCTCGCGCTGCAGCCGGGCGAGGAGGCCGCTGCTACCGACGCGACCACCGACATCGCCGCCGAAGCGCGCTACAGCTGGCGGATCGAGGGGCTCGATGCCATCTGGACCGACCTGATGCGCCAGCGCTTCGACGCCGCCTCGACGCTGAAGGCCAATGACGACGATCCCGCCAACGCCGCGCAGATCAACCGCCGCGCGCGCGAGGACGTCGAACTGCTCAATCAGATCCTGCGCGCCGAGGGCTATTACGACGCGCGCATCCGCCCGCAGGTCGAGCCGCAGGCGGGCGAGTTCCTCGTCACGCTGGTCGTGCGTCCGGGGCCGGTCTATCGCCTCAACTCGATCGATCTCGCCGGGATCGAGGGCGCGGGCGACAAGACCGACGAACTGCGCGAGGCGTTCGCGCTCGAGCCCGAGGCCCCGGCCAATGCCGACGCGATCGCCGCCGCCGACGAACGCCTGCGCACCGCGATCGGCAGCGAGGGTTTTCCGTTCGCCAGGGTCGCCGAGCCGGAGATCGTCATCGATCATGCCACCCAGACCGCGACCATCGGCATTGCCGTCGATCCGGGGGCGCAGCGCCGCTTCGGCCGCATCGTCACGACGACCGACCGGGTGTTCGACGGCGACCACGTCCAGGACATTGCCCGCTTCGAACCCGGCCAGCTCTACGACGCCGCCGAGGTCGAGGATCTGCGCCGCGCGGTCATCCAGACCGGGCTGGTCTCGTCGGTCGATATCGTTCCGGTGGAGGGGCAGGCACCCGGCACCGTCGATCTGCAAGTGGCACTCGAACCCGCGCCGCCGCGCACGATCGCGGGCGAATTGGGCTACGGCACCGGCGAGGGCGCGCGCGCGGAAGTCAGCTGGACGCACCGCAACCTGTTCCCGCCCGAGGGCGCGTTCACCGTGCGCGGCGTGCTCGGCACACGCGAACAGCTCGGCAGCCTGGTGCTGCGCCGCAACAATTTCCAGGATCGCGATCGCGTCCTGACGCTTCAGGCATCGGCCGCGCATCTCGAACGCGACGCCTTCGAGGCGGACACGATCAGCCTGTCCGGCGCGCTCGAACGCCAGACCAACATCTTCTTTCAAAAGACCTGGACCTGGTCGCTCGGTGCCGAGCTCGTCGCCACCGACGAGCGCGACGTGATCCTCGACACCGGCGAGGCGCGGCGGCGGACCTATTTTATCGGCGCGCTGCCAACGTCGCTCAACTATGACGGCTCGGACGACCTGCTCAACCCGACCACCGGCTTCCGTCTCGGCGGGCGCTTCTCGCCCGAAGTGTCGCTCAGCGGCCAGACCTTCGGCTATTCGCGCATCCAGCTCGACGCCAGTGCCTATCAGCCGGTCAATGACCGCGTCGTGCTGGCCGGACGCGTGCGGCTCGGCTCGATCCTCGGCGCGCCCCGCGACGCGATCGCGCCGTCGCGGCGCTTTTATGCGGGCGGCGGCGCATCGGTACGCGGCTACGGCTTCCAGTCGATCGGTCCGCGCGATCCCAATAACGAGCCCGTAGGCGGGCGCTCGCTCAGCGAATTTTCGCTCGAGGCGCGGGTCAAGGCGTTCGGCAATTTCGGGATCGTGCCGTTCTTCGACGGCGGCAACATCTATACCTCGACGCTGCCGCGCTTCTCGGACTTCCGCTACGGCGCCGGCGTCGGGGTGCGGTACTATTCCAATTTCGGCCCGATCCGCGTCGATGTCGGCACCCCGCTCAACCCGCAGCCGGGCGATTCGCGCATCGCGGTCTATGTCTCGCTGGGCCAGGCGTTTTGAGCGACGACGTCCAGCAGCCGAAGCGTCGCAGTCCCTGGCCGCGCCGCATCGCTGGCACGCTGGCGCTGCTCGCCGGGTTGTGCGCGCTGGCGCTGGTCCTGCTCGACAGCCCGCTCGGCCATCGCTTCGTCGCCGACCGCATCGCCGCGCTCGAACCCGCCAACGGCCTGCGCTACCGCGTCGGCCGGATCGAGGGATCGCTGTTCGGCAAGGCGCGGCTGATCGAAGTCCGCCTGTTCGATCGCAACGGCTTGGTGTTCCAGGCGCCGCAAGCCGAACTCGACTGGAACCCCTTCGCATGGAGCGCCAACACCCTGGCGATCCGCCGCCTGATCGTACCGCGCGCGACGCTCGCCAAATTGCCCGAACTCACGCCGACGGGCCGCACCGGCCCGATCCTGCCCGGTTTCGACATCGCCATCGGCGAATTGCGCGTCGATCGCCTCGACCTTGCCGCCGCCGTCACCGGCCGGCCGCGCACCGGGCGCCTCGTCGCCCGCGCCGATATTCGCGGCGGCCGGGCGATGGTCGACCTGGCCGCGTTGGTCGAGGGCAGCGATTTCGTGCGGATCGACCTCGACGCACAGCCCGACCGCGACCGCTTCGACCTGCGCGCGCGGGCACGCGGGCGCGCCGACGGCGTATTGGCGAAGCTGACCGGGATTGCCCGCCCGCTGTCGCTGACCATCGCGGGCGACGGCCGCTGGTCGCGCTGGCAGGGCCGCGTGCAGGCGGATGCGGGCGACGAACGCCTGATCGACCTTGCGCTCGGCAACGAAGCCGGGCGCTACACGCTGGGCGGGACGGTCGCGCCGCAAAGCCTGTTGCGCGGTCGGCTGCAGCGGCTGACCAGCCCGCGCATCCTGGTCAACGCCGCCGCCACGCTCGCCGACCGCCGCCTCGACGGCAACGCGTCGCTGCGCACGCCGTCGCTCGATATCGAGACGACTGGCGAGATCGACCTGGCGCGGAGTGCCTTTCGCAACCTGCGCACCCGCGCGCGGCTGCTCCGCCCGCCCGCACTGTTCCCCAACATGACCGGACGCAATGTCGAGCTGCGCGCGATTCTCGACGGCGCGTTCGCCACGGCGCGCTTCGACTATCGCATCACCGCCGACCGCTTCGCCTTCGATGCGACCGGGTTCGAAGGCGCGCGCGCCGCCGGGCGCGGGCGACTGTCGAAGGCGCCGGTGACGGTGCCGGTCGCCTTTACCGCGCGCCGCGTCACCGGCGTCGGCGACGTCGCGGGCGGCATCCTCCAGAACCTGTCGGTATCCGGAAACCTGCGTGTCACGCCGACATTGGTGCTCGGCGACGACCTGCGGCTGCGCTCGGACAAGCTCGACGGGCGCATCATGCTGATGCTCGACCTCACCAATGGCCGCTACGAAGTCAGCCTGAACGGCGGGCTCAACCGCTATCTGATCCCCGGCCTCGGCATCGTCGACGTCCAGTCGCGGCTGACGGTGATGCCCGGCCCCGGTGGCCGCGGCACCCGCGTGGTGGGCACCGGCGTGGCGCAGATGGTGCGGCTCGACAACGCGTTCTTCCGATCGCTGACCGGGGGATTGCCCCGCATTGTCGCGCGGCTGGAGCGCGGTCCCGACCGGGTGCTCTATTTCCGCGACCTGGTGCTGACCTCGCCCGACCTCACGCTGCGCGGCAACGGGTATCGCCGCACCGATGGCAGTTTCTTCTTCGAAGGCAGCGGCGAGCAGGCGACCTACGGCCCGGTTACTGTTCGCCTGGACGGTCGCATCGACCGCCCGGTGCTCGATCTGACCTTCGCCAGCCCGCAAGCGACGCTGGGCTTGGCCGGCGTCACCGCGCACCTCGATCCGACGCCGGCGGGCTATGCGTTCACGGCGCAAGGCGGCTCGCGGCTCGGGCCGTTCACCGCGCGCGGGCGCATCGATCTGCCGCGCGGCGGCAGCGCAACGGTCATCTTCGAGGAGCTGCGCGTCAGCGGCACGCGCGCCACCGGCCAGCTTGCGATCGTCCCCGGCGGTTTCGACGGACGGCTCGACATCGATGGCGGCGGGTTGTCGGGCATGCTGCGCTTCGTGCCGGTAAATGGTGTCCAGCGGATCGAAGGCGACATCGACGCACGCGCCGCAGCGCTGGCGGGGGTGACGGTGCGCCGCGCGAGCCTTGCCTTTGCGACGCTGCTCGATCCCGGTGGGACGACGCTCGAAGCCACCGTCGCCGCGCGCGGGCTGCGCGCATCGGGGCTCACGATCGGCAGACTCGCCGCCAGCGCGAAGCTGACCGACGGCGTGGGTGAGATCACCGCTTCCTTCTCGGGCCAGCGCGGCCGGGCGTTCGACCTGCAAAGCGTCACGCGTGTTAGCCCCGACCAGTTCCGCATCCAGCTCAAGGGCAGCGTCGATCAGCGCCCGCTCGCGCTCGACGAGGCCGCGGTGGTCAGCCGCGATGGTGATGGCTGGCGGCTCGCGCCGGTCGATCTCAGCTTTGCGGGCGGCACCGCGCGGCTTGGCGGCCGGGTCGGTCCGGGCGAGACCAGCGTCGAGGCAAGCGTCGCTCGCCTGCCGCTGGCGGTGCTCGACATCCTGCTGCCCGGCGCGGGGCTGAGCGGCGCCGCCACCGGCAAGCTCAGCTATACCGACCGCGCCGGCGTGCCAGATGGCCGCATCGACATGCGCGTGCGTGGATTGAGCCGCGCGGGGCTGGTGCTCTCGTCGCGGCCCGTCGATCTCGGCATCGCCGGGGTGATCGACGCCCGCCGCGCGGGCTTTCGCGCGGTCGTGGCCAGTGACGGCCGCATCATCGGCCGGGCGCAGGCGCGGATGGCACCGCTCGGGCCGGGCGCGCTGTTCCAGCGGATCGCGAATGCACCCTTGTTCGCACAGGTCCGCTATGACGGCCCTGCCGACACGCTGTGGCGGTTGACCGGGATCGAGCTGTTCGACCTTTCCGGGCCGGTCGGTATCGCCGCCGATGTCGGCGGTCGCCTCGCCGATCCGCGCATCCGCGGCACCGTCGTGTCGAAAACCGCGCGCATCGAAAGCGCGGTCACCGGCACGGTGCTGACCAATGTCCAGACGCGCGGCCGCTTCAACGGATCGCGGCTGGTGATCGACGAGTTCTCCGCCAGCGACGGGCGCGAGGGCAGCGTCAGCGGCTCGGGCGCGTTCGACCTGTCGGCGGCGTCGGGCTTCGCGATCGACCTCAATCTTCAGGCGCGGAACGCGGTGATGATCAACCGCGACGATATCGGCGCGGCGGTGACCGGGCCGATCACGATCCGTTCGGACGGCAATGGCGGCACGATCGGCGGCGACGTCCGGCTCGACCGCAGCCGCTATCGGCTGGGACAGGCGGTCACCGCCGCCGCGATCCCGCGGCTCAACATCCGCGAAGTCAACCAGCGCGGCCCGGATGACGAAGAGGACATCGTTCCCGTCGAACCATGGCGGCTCGATCTGCGCGCACGCGCCCCCGGCGGGCTGTTCGTGACCGGGCTCGGCCTGTCGAGCGAGTGGTCGACTGACATCCAGATTGGCGGTGAGCCGACCAATCCCAAGATCACCGGCCGCGCCGACCTGGTCCGCGGCGATTATGAATTTGCCGGCCGCACCTTCGATCTCGATCGCGGCGCGATCCGCTTCGACGGCTCGGTCCCCGCCAATCCGTCGCTCGACATCGCCGCCAATGCCGACACGCAGGGGCTCAACGCGACGATCCGCGTCACCGGCACCGCGCTCAGGCCGGAGATCGGCTTTTCCAGCATTCCGGCGCTGCCCGAGGACGAACTGCTGTCGCGACTGCTGTTCGGCACCTCGATCACGCAGTTGTCCGCCCCCGAGGCGCTGCAGCTGGCGGCGGCGGTGGCCGCGCTGCAGGACGGCGGCGACGGGCTCAATCCGATCAACGCGGTGCGCCGCGCCGCCGGGCTCGACCGCCTGCGCATCCTGCCTGCCGATCCGCAGACCGGGCAGGGCACCGCGATCGCCGCGGGCAAATATCTGACGCGGCGGACCTATGTCGAGATCATCTCCGACGGTCAGGGCTATTCCGCGACGCGCGTCGAGTTCCAGCTCACCCGCTGGCTGTCGTTGCTCTCGTCGATCTCGACGATCGGGCGGCAAAGCGCCAACATCCGGGTATCACGCGATTATTGATTGATCGCGCCGCGATCGCGCGCCACTGGCGGGGAGCGACTGGCTCGCCTGTACCTCCCTTGCGTCCGACTCCAGCGTTCGAGGCCGAATGACGCTTTCCCAGATCCTGTCGGTGACCGTGCTTGCCGGGATGATGCTGCTGTTCCTGTGGGGACGGCTGCGCTACGATATCGTCGCTATCCTGGCGCTTCTCGCCGGGCTGGCGGTCGGCATCATCGCGCCCGACGATGCGTTCAGCGGCTTTTCCGACGATATCGTCATCATCGTCGGTTCGGCGCTGGTGATTTCGGGTGCGGTCCAACGCTCGGGCGTGATCGAGACGCTGCTCGCACTGCTTGCCAAGCGGGTGACGCGGGTGCGTTCGCAACTGCTGCTGCTGACCGCCTCGGTCGGCTTCGCCTCGGCGCTGGTCAAGAATATCGGCGCGCTGGCGATGTTGATGCCCGCATCGTTCCAGATGGCCAAGCGCTCGGAAAGCTCGCCATCGGTGTTCCTGATGCCGATGGCGTTCGCGTCGCTACTCGGCGGGCTGATGACACTGATCGGCACCTCGCCGAACATCATCGTCAGCCGGGTGCGCGGCGAGCTGACCGGCGAACCGTTCCGCATGTTCGATTATCTTCCGGTCGGGCTGGGGCTGACGCTGATCGGGCTGCTCTATCTGCGCTTCGCCTATCGCCTGCTGCCGCGCGACCGCCGCGCCGCGCCGACGATGGGCGAGGCGCTCGACATCAAGAGCTATGTCACCGAAGCGACGATCACCGAAACCTCGCCTGCCGCCGACGAGACCGTCGCCGCCTTCGTCGCGCGCCACGACTCCGAAGTCACCGTCACCGCGGTGCTGCGCGCCGGCATGCGCAGCGCGCCGCATCCCGACACCGAATTGCGCAGCCGCGACACGCTGATCCTGGGCGGAGCGCCCGACGCCCTCGAACGCGTCATCGCGCGCGACCGCCTCGCGCTCGAGGGACACGACCGCGACGCGCCGGAAGGGTCGCAGGAAGACGATATCGGCGTCATCGAAGCGGTAGTGAACACCGAATCGGTGCTGATCGGCCGCACCGCCGGACGCATGCTGCTGCAGCGGCGCTTCGGCGTGAACCTGATCGCGGTGGCGCGGCGCGGCGAGCGGTTGACCCGGCGGCTCGCCAATATCGAGCTTCGCGCCGGCGACGTGATCGTGCTGCAGGGACCGCTCAGCCTGCTTCCCGAACGGCTGCGCGACCTCGGCTGCCTGCCGCTTGCCGAACGCACGCTGCGGCTGGGCAGCGCGCGCAAAGGACTGCTGCCGCTGGCGATCCTCGGCGCGGCGATGGCGGCTACGGCGACCGGGTACGTCCCCGTCGCGGTCGCGTTCTTCGCCGCTGCCGGGCTGATCCTCGCCAGCGGCGCGCTGCCTATCCGCGAGGCGTATGATCATGTCGAATGGCCGATCCTGATCATGCTCGGCGCGCTGATCCCGGTCAGCGACACGCTGCGCACCACCGGCACGACCGACCTGATCGGCGCGTTCCTTTCGGATACCGCGGCGACGCTGCCGCCCTGGGGCGCCGTGGCGATGATCCTGACCGCGGCGATGGCGGTCACGCCTTTCCTCAACAATGCGGCGACGGTGCTGGTGATGGCGCCGATTGCCGCGACCTTCGCGACCGGGCTGGGCATGCGCCCCGAACCGTTCCTGATGGCGACCGCAGTCGGCGCGGGGTGCGATTTCCTCACGCCGATCGGGCATCAGTGCAACACGCTGGTGATGGGGCCGGGCGGCTATCGCTTTTCCGACTATGCCCGGCTGGGCGCGCCGCTGTCGCTGATCGTGCTGGTGTTCGGCACGCCGCTGATCCTGTATTTCTGGCCTGCGCTTTGATTTGACGGCTGCGCGCCCCTAGCTTGAGGCGAAACCCAAGCAGGAGAGTGCAATGCGTACCCCCGAAGCCGTCGCCGGAATGCCGTGCCCGGTGTGCAAGACCGGCCTGGCGATGAGCGAGCGCAACGGCATCGAGATCGATTACTGCCCCACGTGCCGCGGCATCTGGCTCGATCGCGGCGAACTCGACAAGATCATCGAGCGCGCGGCTGCGCAAGAGGCGCCGCCCGCGCCGCAACCACCTGCGCCGCCGCAGCCCGGCTACGCTCCCGCTGCGCCCTATCCGCCACAGGCGCACAATCCGTGGGACCGCCCGAGCCACCAGGGCCAGGGCTACGACCCGCGCTACGGCAAGAAGCGCAAGAAGTCGTTCCTTGAGGAAATGTTCGACTGAGGCCCACGTGACGTCGGCCGGTGTCGTGCTATGCCGCAAGCCATGACCTCGATGACCTATGCCGACTATCTCGCGCTCGACACGGTGCTGGGGGCGCAGCATCCGATCTCGGACCATCACGACGAACCTTTGTTCATCGTCATGCATCAGACGATGGAGTTGTGGATGCAGCAGACCATCCACGAAGTCGGTCTCGCCTGCCGCCTGATCGCCGCCGATCGCCTCCACGAAAGCTACAAGACGCTGGCGCGGGTCAGCCGCATCCAGGCGGTGATGACGCTGTCGTGGGACGTGCTCCAGACGATGACCGCGACCGACTATCTGCGCTTCCGGCGCGTGCTCGGCACCTCGTCGGGCTTCCAGTCGGACCAGTTCCGCACCGTCGAGGTGATGCTCGGCTTTCGCGACGGTCCGCGCCACGGCCCGCACACCCGCGCGGCGGCGGCGCAGCCCAGCCTGTGGGACTACGCCAACGCCGCCGCACACCGCGCCGGGCTGCCGATTCCGCCTCGCGCGCTCGCCCGCGACTGGTCCGCGCCCTATGCGCACGACGCGGAGGTCGAGGCGGCATGGGCGCTGGTCTATCGCGACGAGGAGCGCTGGTGGCCACTCTATCAGCTCGCCGAGAAGCTGGTCGATGTCGACGAGGCGTTCGCATCGTGGCGGCACAAGCATGTCCTGACCGTGTCGCGCATCATCGGACACAAGCAGGGCACCGGCGGCAGCAGTGGCGTCGATTATCTCGCGGCGACCCTGCCCAAGCGCGCCTTTCCCGAACTCTGGTCGCTGAGGACGCAGCTGTGACCAGCTACAAGCATTTGTTCCAGCGCGCGCTCGCCGCGGCTCCCGAGCGGCTGCACATGGCGGCGCACAGCCATCATCTGTGGCCCGACGCGTCGTGGCTGGGGCACCAGGCGGCCTGGGACGACGCCGCGCGGCTCGCCGACAAGAAATGGTCGCGGGTGATGGGCGAGATCTGGCAGGGCGCGCAGCACCATGTCGCGCGCGAGCTGAAGCTGCCCGATCCGGAAACCGTGGTGTTCGCCGGCAATACCCATGATTTCCTGGTACGCATCGCCTCGGCGATCGACGCCCGCCCGCTGCGCATCCTCGCCACCGACGGCGAATTTCACAGTTTCCGCCGCCAGGCCGCGGCCTGGGTCGAGGCGGGGCAGGCGACGCTCGACCTGGTGCCTGCTACCGGCCATGATCCGGTCGCGGCGCTTGCCGAACGGATGGCGCAGCGGCGGCATGATCTGGTCGTCGTCAGCCAGGTGCTGTTCGGATCGGGCCGCGTGCTGTCGGGGTTCGACCGGCTTGCAATCCACGCCGCGCCCGAAGGGCCGTGGCTGCTGATCGACGGCTATCACGGCTTCATGGCCACCGACACCGATCTCGAAAGCATCGCCGACCGCGCTTTCTACACTGCCGGCGGCTATAAATACGCGATGTCGGGCGAAGGCGTAGGCTTTCTCCACGCCCCGCCCGGCTTCGCGACGCGCCCCGTCCAGACCGGCTGGTATGCCGAGTTCGACGATCTGTCGCTGCCGCCGGGCGGAATCGGCTATGCCCCCGATGCGCGGCGTTTCCTTGGCGGCACTTTCGACCCGTCGGGGCTGTACCGGTTCGTCGCGGTGCGCGACATGCTGGTGCGCGAACGGCTCGACACCGCGGCGATCAGCCGCCACGTCGCAGGCTTGCGCGACCTGCTGATCGCCGGGATCGAGAACACCGCGCTTGGCCATGCAGAGCTGCTCAACCCGCCGATCGGCGGCCCGCAGGCACGCTTCCTTGCCCTGCGCAGCCCGCACGCGGGCAAATGGCAGGGGCGGTTGCTCGAACGCGACGTCGTCACCGACGTGCGCGGCGACGTGCTGCGCATCGGACTGGGTCTGTATCATGACGAGCGCGACGTGGCGCGGTTCGTCGAGGAAGCAGGGTGGCTCTGATTCGGTTCAGCGCTCGACCACTTGCCCGCGCATCGGCGCCAGCTTCGACAGGAACCGGTTCTGCGCCGAAAAGCTCACCCCCTCGTCGGCCATCGCCGCCTGCAGATTCTCGACCAGCCGGTTCATGTCGGCCTGCTGGATGCCCAGATCCTTGTGCGCCGCCTTCATGTCGCGCCCTGAATAGGAACACCCGGCATTGAGGATCGCGCAGAACTGCTCGAAGATCGTCCGCTTCAACCGCACCTGATCGTGGTTGGCGAATACCGGCCCGGTCACCGGATCGGCGAAGTTGCGCCGCACGAAGCCATCGACGATGCGGTGGATACCGTCCTGCCCGTGGAACGCCTGCGCCATCGCATCGCCCTCGAAGGCGCGCGCGCCGAGATTGCCGGGGCGCACCGCATAGGGTTCGACCGCTTCCTCGCCCGGCATCGCATGGGGCGGGGCGGCGGGCGGCGTTTCCTGGAACAGCAGCGCGACAGCGAGCAGGATGGCGGGCATGGTCGTCTCCAACATCAGAACCCGGCCTGCAGCTGGAACAGCACGCCGCGCTGGTCGGGCACGGTGGCGATCGAGCCGAGATCGGAATAGGCGACCGTCGCGGTCAGGTTGCGGTTGATCGCATAGGCGGCGAACGCGTCGAACCAGTCGTGCTCGCGGGCGATGCCCAATTTGTCGGGCTTGGACCGGTATTCGCCGCCGATCACGAAGCGGCGCGACAACTGATACGCCGCCGATCCTTCGAAATGCAGGTCGTAGCTGTCGTCCTTGTCGCCGCCAAATCCCAATATGCCCAGCTGATTGGCCTTGGTCGCGCGTGCGGTGACGTTGAGCAGCACGCTGTGCGACAGCAACAGCTTGGTCGCCGACACATAATAATCCGCGCCTTCGGAATGCCTCGCTCCGACCGCGGCGACGATCGGCGCGTCGAGATTCTTCTTGTACTGGATGCCGGCCGCGATCGCGGGCAGCATCGGCGCGCCATAGACGACGTCGCCGAGCAGCTTGACCTTGGCGCCATAGACGTCCTGGTCGAAGGCGAAATCCTGGCCGATGCCGAGCACGGCGCCGATCTCGTTGGTGTTGAAATTCTGGCGCGCATAGCTCAGCTCGACGCGGTCGAAGATGCCGATCGCGACGCTTAGGCTGCGGAAATCATAGCTTTCGACTTCGGCGATCGTGACCGCGGCCTGTGCGCCGATGCCGTCCTTGGTGCCGTTGCCCGCGATCACCGCCCATGGCGTCAGGCCACCTCCGGCCGCGCCCTCGACGGTCGAGATTCCGTTGGTCAGCAACAGCTTGCCTCCGCCGCGCAGATCGTCGGCGTGCGCCGGCGTGACAGCGAACAGGCCGATCGCGGCGGCGGATGTGTAAATTGCGTGTTTCATCGCGACGCATCGCTATCATCGTCTGGTTAACGCCGGGTAAGCCAGCCACGCTCCGCGTCATCCCGTGGCTTCGCATTAACGCGAAGTTGAGCATTTTGTCCGATATGGCGGCAATGTTCGCCCGAATTGCGCTCGCCGCGGCCACCGCCGCCCTGTTCGCCATGCCCGCGCACGCCGGAGGTCTAATGGTCAAGCTGATCGACCAGGCAGGCCGTCCCGTTCCCGACGCGGTCATCACGGTCAAGCCGTCGGCCGGTATCCCGCGCGGGCCGATCCGCTTTCCCTGGGGCACGTCGATCGTCCAGCAGGGCATCGCGTTCAACCCGCACGTCCTGATCGTTCCGGTCGGCGCCACCGTCGCCTTTCCCAACAAGGACAAGGTGCGTCACCATGTCTACTCCTTCTCCAAACCGGCGCGGTTCGAGCTCAAGCTCTATGGCCGCGACGAAAGCCACAGCTACACGTTCAAGACCGCCGGCGCGGTCGCGATCGGCTGCAACATCCACGATTCGATGAGCGGCTTCATCAAGGTCGTCGATACGCCCTTCGCCGCCAAGTCGGCCGCCAGCGGCGTCGCCAGCATCGCCGCGATCCCTGCCGGGCCGGCGACGGTGACGGTGTGGCATCCGCGCCTGCGTGCGCGCGGCAATGAAATGACGTGGACGGTGCCCATCTCGGCTACCGGCGACGCGTCGCGCCAGGCGACGCTGCAGCTGCGATGATGCCGGTGCCGCTCCCCGAGGCGCTGCTGCGCGGCTGGAGCCGGTTTCATCCGCTCGCGTCCTTGTCGCGCAAGCTGACGATCTTTTACGCGGTGCTGTTCGGCGCTGCCGTCGCACTGATCCTGGGCGGCGCGCGTTGGGGTATCGAACGCTATGCCGAGCGGATCGTCAACGCGGAGATGGCGTCGGGTAGCGCGGTGTTCGATCGCATCACCGCGATGCGCTACACGCAATTGGGCGACGCCAGTCGCGTGCTCGCCAGCGATTTCGGCTTTCGCTCCGCCGTGGCGACCGGCGATGCTCCCACGATCGCATCGGCGCTCGACAGCCTGCAGCAGCGGCTCGGCCTCGCGCAGGCGTTCCTGGTCGGCACCGACGGCAGCGTGGTCGGCTATCGCGGGACGCTGACCGATCGCGACGCTGCGGCGCTGTTCGATGCACTCGATGCCGGCGCGCGGCGCGGCGTGCTGCGCATCGGCGATACCGATTTCAGCGCGGCGGCGACGCCGGTCAAGGCACCGGTGCTGGTCGGCTGGGTGGTGTTCGCCAACCGCCTCGACGCCGCCGAACTTGGCAGCCTCGCGCAATTGTCGGCGATCGATCTCAAGCCCAGCATCGTCTCGGCAGGCGCGCTTCCCGCCGGCGTGCCGCTCAGCACCGATGCCGACAGCCCCGCGACCGAACGGCTGGTCGATGGCGAGCGCATGCTGGCGCATGCAACGCCGATCCCGGCATTCGGCGGTGGCGAGGCGCCGGTGCTGCTGCTCGAATACAGCCTTACCCGAGCCCTTCGCGACTATGCGCCGATGCTGTGGCTGGTGCTGGCGTTCGGCATCATCGGCATCGCCGTCGCGATCGTCGGCAGCTGGTTCCTCGCCCAGGCATTGACGCGCCCGATCAAGGCGCTCGAACGCGCCGCGCGCAAGGTTTCGGCGGGCGAACATGCGCAGGTCACAGTCACCACCCGCGACGAGATCGGCACCCTCGCGACCAGCTTCAACCGGATGGTCGACGACATCGCCGAACGCGAACGCCAGATCGCGCACATGGCGTTCCATGACGATCTGACCGGCCTCGCCAATCGCACGCTGCTGCGCGAGCATCTGGCGATGGCGCTGGCGCGGCTCGGTGACGACCGCAAGCTGGCGCTGCTCTGCCTCGATCTCGATAATTTCAAGGTGGTCAACGACACCCTCGGCCATCCCACCGGCGACGCGCTGTTGTGCATGGTCGCGGAGCGGCTGGGGCAGGTCGTCGGCGACGGGTTCGTCGCGCGGCTCGGCGGCGACGAATTCGCGGTGGTTACGTCGGACGACGGCCGCCCGCTCGACCGGCTCGCGCGCGAGATCATCCAGGTCGTGTCATCACCGTGCACCGTCAATGGCCACCGCGTCGTGCCCGGCACCAGCATCGGCATCGCCATCGCCCGCCAGGACGGCGACGATCCGACCGATCTGCTCAAGAATGCCGACCTCGCGCTGTACCGTGCGAAGCAGGACGGAAAGGGCGGCTTCCGCTTTTTCGAGGCCGCGATGGACGCCGAGGCGCAGAAGCGCCGCCAGATGGAACTCGACCTCCACGACGCGATCGCCAATGGCGAACTGCACCTGATGTTTCAGCCTTTGTTCAATCTGGGCGAAGGTCGCGTCAGCGCGTTCGAAGCGCTGCTGCGCTGGAACCATCCGGTGCGCGGGCTGGTATCCCCGGTCGATTTCATCCCGCTGGCGGAGGATACCGGATTGATCCTGCCGATCGGCGAATGGGTGATCCGCGAAGCGTGCCGCGCGGCGATGCGCTGGCCCGATCACGTCCGCGTCGCCGTAAACGTCTCGGCGGTGCAGTTCCGCAACCCGGGCCTCAACGCCGTCGTCCTGCAAGCGCTGGGCGAAAGCGGCCTCGCGCCGCAGCGGCTCGAGCTCGAGATCACCGAGAGCCTGTTCATCGAGAATGTCGAAGGCGTGCTGGCGTCGCTGCATTCGCTGCGCGCGATGGGCGTGCGCGTCGCGCTCGACGATTTCGGCACCGGCTATTCGTCCTTGAGCTATCTGCGCGCCTTCCCGTTCGACAAGATCAAGATCGACCGCAGCTTCATCATCGACCTGATGTCGTCCAAGGGCGCGACCGCGATCATCAAGTCGATCACGACGCTGGCCGACGCGCTCGGCATGGAAACCACCGCGGAAGGCGTGGAGAACGAAGGCCAGCTCGACATCTTGCGCGAGCAGGGCTGCTCCCAGATCCAGGGCTTCTATTTCAGCAAGCCGTTGGTGGAGGCGGACGTCGCCGCGCTGTTCCTGCCCGGCGGCGGCGAAATGCCCGAGAGTGCGCAGGCGGCGTAGTTAGTTGAGCGGCACCGGCCCACTGCCCCACCCGGCCACCCATACAGAATATGCTAGATGGGTGGCCGGGTGGGGGGAGTGGGCCGGTGCCACTATCCGCGTGAGCGGATCAAAGGCACCGACTCCACCGCGCAAAAATGGCGGTCGGCAGTACCAGCCCGCGTGCCTCCTCGCGCACGCCCAGTTCGCCCGCCTCGACCGTCCCGCCCAGGTCGCCGAAATGCTGGCGCACCAGCTCGCCGATCGCCAGCGCGGACATCCGCACCGCATAGACCGTCAGGAACAGGAATCGCGATTCGGCATCGAGCAGCCGCCGGCAATCGCCGATCAGGTCGGGCAGCCCTTCCTCCAGCTTCCACACCTCGCCATTCGGCCCGCGGCCCCATTTCGGCGGGTCGAGAATGATCCCGTCGTATCGCCGCCCGCGCCGCACCTCGCGCGCCACGAAGCGTTCGGCGTCCTCGACCAGCCAGCGGATCGGCGCATCGGCCATCCCCGACGCCGCGGCATTGGCACGCGCCGCCTCGACCGATTTCTTCGACGCATCGACATGCACCATCCGCGCGCCCTTCGCCGCCAGCGCCAGCGTGCCGACGCCGGTATAGCCGAACAGGTTCATGCATTCGGGGGAGGGATGATCCGCAATCTTTCCCCGCATCCACTCCCACACCGGCGCCATGTCGGGAAAGAACCCCAGATGCCGGAACGGCGTGTTGCTAGCGGTGAAGCGTGCCTCGTTCCACGACAGCTCCCAGCCATCCGGCACCGGCTTGTCGAAGCGCCACTTCCCGCCGCCATCCTCGTCCGCGCCGGGCACGAACTCGCCATGCGCATCCCAGGCGTCGGACGCGGGCGCCCACAGCGCCTGCGGCTCGGGCCGGATGAAGCGATAGGGACCATAGCGTTCGAGCTTGCGGCCATGGCCGGAGTCGACCAGGCCGTAATCGGTCCATGGTTCGCCAGTAAGGGTAACAAGGTCCACAGATTATCCGTTCGTTTCGAGCGAAGTCGAGAAACCGCCACGGTGTACTGCTTGAGCGTTTCTCGACTTCGCTCGAAACGAACGGAAGGACGAATATTTCACGGCGCCACCGCCCGCTCGGCGACATAGCCGCTCACCGCCTCGAACGTCGCTGCCACGCTGTCGAACCGCTCCTCGCGCTCGAACAGGTCGCCGATCCGCGCCGGCAGTGCCGGCCGCACTCCGGTTGCGCGCTCGACCGCGTCCGGGAATTTGGCCGGATGCGCGGTCGCCAGCGTCACCACCGGTATCGTTGGATCGAGCTCCAGCTCGCGCGCCGCCGACAGGGCGATCGCGGTGTGCGGGTCGATCACCTGCCCGGCGCGCTCCGACGCCCAGCGCATCGCCTGCGCCATCGCCTCCCCGTCGACCGACGCGCTGGCGAACAGCCCGGCCGCCCCCTGCGTCTGCGCATTGGTCAGCCGCATCGCCTTGCTCGCCTCGAATCCCGCCATCTGCCCTGCCAGCGCCGCGCCGTCGCGCCCGCCGACGTCGAACAACAGCCGTTCGAAGTTCGAGCTGACCTGGATATCCATCGACGGCGTCGCGGTCGGGGTCACGCTCGCGCTCGAATAATCGCCGCTCGACAGCGCGCGGTGGAGGATGTCGTTGACGTTGGTCGCGACCAGCAGCCTGGCGATCGGCAGCCCCATCCGGGCGGCGACATGGCCTGCGAACACATCGCCGAAATTACCGGTCGGGACCGAAAAGGCGACCGTCCGCTCGGGCGCGCCCAGCCGGGCCGCGGCGTAGAAATAATAGACCACCTGCGCCATCAGCCGCGCCCAGTTGATCGAATTGACCGCCGACAGGGTGAAGCGCCCGGCGAAATCGCGATCGTTGAACATCGCCTTGACCAGCGCCTGCGCCGTATCGAAATCACCGTCGATCGCGATATTGTGGACGTTGGGCGCGAGCACCGTCGTCATCTGCCGCCGCTGCACGTCCGACACGCGGCCGGCCGGATGCAGCATGAAGATGTCGATGCCCTTGCGGCCCGCTACCGCATCGATCGCCGCCGACCCGGTATCGCCCGACGTCGCGCCGATGATGGTCAGATGCCTGTCGGTGCCGCTCAGGAAGCGTTCGAACAACTGTCCCAGCAGTTGCAGCGCGACGTCCTTGAACGCCAGCGTCGGCCCATGGAACAGCTCGAGCAGCCAGTGGCGCTGGTCGATCTGGACCAAAGGCGTCACCGCATCGTGCGCGAACCGGCCATAGGCGGCGGAGCACAGGTCGCGCAGTTCGTCCTCGGACAAGCTGCCCGCCACGAATGGCGCCATGACCCGGACGGCGGTCTCGACATAGGAAAGCCCAGCCAGCTCGGCGATTGCGTCGCGGGTAAAGCTCGGCCAGGCTTCGGGCACATACAACCCGCCATCCCCGGCAAGCCCCGCCAGCGTCGCCCCCTCGAAATCGAGGACCGCCGCATTCCCCCTGGTGCTGATGTAGCGCATGGCGCTCGCCGATAGCGGGGCGGGAAGGAGGGGGCAAGGAAGCGACGGATCACTCCCGCGCAGAATTAGGGATCGGTGACGATGTGCGCTATGCCATTGGCACCGCCGCACCATGCCCAAGCACAGCGCCGGCCGAGAGACACTGGTGCTCCCGCTTGTCCGGGAGAATGTCGCGTGCCGATTCACACCTACCACAGCCGCCGCGAACGCACGGAAATAGTGATGGCGGCCGATGCCGACAGCGCCGTCGCGCGGATCGCGCATCGCAAGCTGGCGGCGTTGCACGCGCTGTCGGCGGACCGGGCGGTGGAAGCGGCCGTCTGGCGGGCGCGGGGCGAATCGCCGATCGCCCAGCCGACCGTGTTGTGACGGTCGGCACCGATCCACCGCACGCCAGCAAGATCGCGGTCGTGGGAGTGGGTCATGTCGGCGCGACCGCGGCCTATGCGCTGATGCTGCGCGCCTTGTGCCACGAGATCGTTCTGATCGACAGCGACTCCGCGCTGGCCAGCGCCGAGGCGGCGGATCTGTCGGACGCCAATGCCTTGGCCCGCCCCACGCGGATTCGGGCGGGATCTTTTGCCGATGCGGCCGATGCGGCGATCGTGGTGCTGACGGCTGGGGCGGCATCGCATGGTGATCAGTCCCGGCTGTCGCTGGCGACCGAAAGCGCGCCGATCGTTACGCAATGCGTGCGCGATCTGGCAGCCCACGGGTTCGGCGGTATCCTGGTGGTCGCGGCGAACCCTGTGGATCTGATGACGCTGCTGGCGATCCGGCACTCAAAGCTCGAGCGCAAGCGCGTCGTCGGCACCGGCACGCTGCTCGATACCGCCCGCATCAAACAGGCGCTCGGCGCCCAGGTCGCCATCGCCCCTAGCGCGATCGAAGCCTATGTAATCGGCGAACATGGCGACAGCGAAGTGCCGGTGTTCTCCACCGTCCGGATCGGTGGCCAGCCGATCGGACGTCGCGTCAATCGCAGTCAGCGCAACGCGCTGGCAGTCGGCGTGCGCGATGCCGGATATCGCATCGTCGAGGGCAAGGGCTTCACCTCCTTCGGCATCGCCACCGCGATCGTCCGCATCTGCGAAGCGATTCTGCGCGACGAGCGGTCCGTACTTCCGGTCAGCAGCTGGGTCGGCAAGACCTATGGCCCGATCGACCTGTGCCTCAGCCTGCCCTGCGTCATCGGCGCGGACGGTATCAAGGAAATCCTGTTCCCGATGCTCGATGACGAGGAACAGGTCGCACTGGTGGCTTCGGCGGCGCAACTTGCGGACGCGCTGGCCGTGCTCGACCGGGTGGTGTGAACCCAGTTCGGCTTTAGCGACCACCCCGCCGCCGAACCGCCAGCAGGTAGATCACCCCCGCGATCCCCGCGAACAGAAACCACTGCACCGCGTACGCCAGGTGGTTGTTCGGTATCCCCGATGGATCGGGCCGCCTGCTCGCTTTCAGCCCCGCGACCGGTTCGGTCGCGACCAGCATCAGCCGCCGTTCGCTGCCGCCGCCCAGCATCCGCTGGACCACCGG
Organism: Sphingomonas japonica; assembly: GCF_006346325.1. NCBI lineage: Bacteria > Pseudomonadati > Pseudomonadota > Alphaproteobacteria > Sphingomonadales > Sphingomonadaceae > Sphingomonas > Sphingomonas japonica. The sequence continues at coordinate 229,856 of NZ_VDYR01000002.1, forward strand.
GGTGGGGTCGGGGGCGTAGGTGATCGTGCCGGTCACCACTCCGCCCGGCCAGTCGGGTGCGGGCTGGCTTGGGTCGCTCGCCACGCCCAGTTCGACCACCGCACCGTTGGCGCAGGTCGCCAGGTGGCGGTATCCGTTGCTGCCGTCCGCCGCACGGCCGCCCTCGCGGCGCCAGTCGCCGGGGGATCGGCAGTCCAGCCGGGCGGTGCGGAACAGCACGCTCTCGTCGGCCGCGCCAAGCGGAAACGCGATCGCCGGCAGCGCGTCATTGCTGGCATAGCGCGCGAGCAGCGCTTCCTTGCCCGCGCGGCGGTCGAGTTGCCACACGCCCAGCGCGATCATCAGCGCGATCGCCGCGACAACGACGATCGTGGACAGGATCGGCAGTCGCCTCATTGCCCGTCACTCCGGTGCTCGCGCGCCTCGTTGCGCCATTCCAGCGCGAGCAGCGCCCCCTTGGCGGCGCGCAGCGAGAGCAGCACGCCGATCGCGGTCAGCGGCAGCCACAGCAGCACATGCACCCACCATGGCGGCCCCACCGCCAGCTCCAGCCAGATCGCCAGCACGGTGATGATCGTGCCGATGCCCAATGTCAGGAACGCCGCCGGTCCGTCGCCGACGTTGAAGCTCGCGAAATCGAGGCCGCATTTGCTGCACGCCGGCGCGAACCGCGCCCACCCGTCGAACAGGGTCGGCGCACCGCAGCGCGGGCACAGCCCCCGAAATGCGACTTGGGCGGGAGTGGGGGTGCCCACTCCCGCCCGTGCGGCATCCGAAGGATCGGTCGGGTCAGCCACCGTGAATGGGTGCGCCCCAGCTGCCCCAGACATAGACGGTGACGAACAGGAACAGCCACACCACGTCGACGAAATGCCAGTACCAGGCGGCCGCTTCGAAGCCGAAATGCTGGCGCGGGGTGAAATCGCCGCGATAGGCGCGGACCAGGCAGACGATCAGGAAGATCGTGCCGATCGCGACGTGGAAGCCGTGGAAGCCCGTCGACATGTAGAAGGCCGCGGCATAGTTGGTGCCGGTGAAGGCGAACGGCGCGTGCGCATATTCATATGCCTGGATGCTCGAGAACAGCAGTCCGAGCAGGATCGTCGCCCACAGCCCCTTGAGCACACCGTCATTCTCGCCGACGCCGATCAGGCCCCATGCCCCGCGCTTGGCACCGCCGCGCTGACCGTGGATCAGCGCATGATGCGCCCAGGTCACGGTGGTCCCCGACAGCAGCAGGATGAAGGTGTTGAGCAGCGGGAAGCTGAACGGATCGATCACCTCGATGCCCTTGGGCGGCCATTGCGCCACCGCATCGGCGACGACGGTCGCCGCCCCGTCGGCGACTTCGAGCGGGACCGGGAACAGGCTGAAATCGAACCACGACCAGAACCAGCCGACGAAGAACATCACTTCCGACGCGATGAACAGGATCATGCCATAGCGCAGGTGGAGCTGGACCACTGGCGTGTGGTCGCCCGAATTCGCCTCACGCACCACATCGGCCCACCACGAATACATGGTGAACAGCACGCCTGCGAGCCCGGCGAGGAAGATCCAGCCACCGCCATTGGCCTCGCGCATCCACATGATGCCGCCCGCCGCCATCGCCAGCGACGACATCGATCCGACCAGCGGCCAGATGCTGGGGGGAAGAATATGATATTCGTGGTTCTTGGCACCGGCCATCGTCGTCGCTTCCTGCTTGGTCTGTCGCAAAGGGCTCTAGCTTGCGGCCTTCGCGGAATCCACTGGGTAAAATGTGTACGAGAGCGTGATCTCTTCGATCCGGCTGGCTTCCTCGTCCTCCAGGATCGAGGGATCGACGTAGAACACCACCGGCATGCGCACTTCCTCGCCGGGCTGCAGCGTCTGCTCGGTGAAGCAGAAGCACTGGATCTTGGTGAAATACGATCCCGCCAGCGCCGGCGTCACGTTGAACGTCGCGGTGCCGGTGATCGGCTTGTCCGAAAGGTTCTTGGCGGTGAAGAACGCCATGTCGCGCGCGCCGATGGCGATGCGCTGCGCGCGCTGCTCGGGCTTGAACGCCCATGGCAGCGCGGTGCTGGTGTTGGTGTCGAACGCCACCGTGACTTGGCGATCGATCGCGCCGGGCGCGGCATCGGCGACCTGGGTGGTGCCGTTCAATCCGGTGACCTGGCAGAACATGCGGTACAGCGGCACGCTGGCGAAGCCGACCCCGCCCATGAAGAACACGAACGCGAAACCGAGCAAGGCGGTGCGAAGGTTACGGCTCATCCGAAGCCCGCCTTGATCTTGGCGATGGTGATCGCGAACATCAGCACCACGAACGCTGCCAGCAGCAGTGCCAGCACCTTCGATCGCGACTTCTGCCGCGCGCGAACCAGATCCTGGTCGTCGGGGGTCATGCGAACACCAGCCGGTCGGTGGCAAGCCCGCCGAACAGCAGGAACAGGTACAGGATCGAAAAGGCGAACAGCGATTTCTCGGGTTTCATCGCGTCGTTCTCGCCGCGCGTGCGGGTCGCGACGCGCAGCGCCAGCACGGCGAAGATCGCACTGCCGACGATCGCGGTCAGGCCGTACGCATCGCCGGCAAGGCCGAGCGCCCATGGCGCGACCGCGCAGGCGGCCATCGCGATCGTATACAGGCCGATCTGGGTCCGCGTCGTGCGCTCGCCCGCCACCACCGGCAGCATCGGCACGCCTGCGGCCGAGTAGTCGGCCTTCATGAACAGCGCGAGCGCCCAGAAATGCGGCGGCGTCCACAGAAAGATCAGCCCGAACAGCAACAGCGGCAGCGCGGTGACGTCGCCGGTCGCCGCGGCCCAGCCGATGATCGGCGGAAACGCGCCTGCCGCGCCGCCGATGACGATATTCTGCGGCGTGCGGCGCTTGAGCCACACGGTATAGATGAGCACGTAGAACAGGATCGACCCGAGCAGGATCGCCGCCGACAGCCAGTTGACCGCAAGCCCCATCAGCAGCACCGAAAACGCCGACAACCCGACGCCGAAGTGGAGCGCCGCCTGCGCGTCCATCCGCCCGGCCGGCAGGGGGCGCTTCGCGGTACGCTTCATCACCGCGTCGATATCGGCCTCGTACCACTGGTTGAGCGCGCCCGACGCGCCTGCGCCCAGCGCGATGCACAGGATCGCGGTGAACCCGATGACGGGGTCGATCGCCACCGGCGCCGCCAGCATCCCGCACAACGCGGTGAACACGACCAGCGTCATCACACGGGGCTTGGTCAGCGCCAGGAAGTCGCGCCAGTCGGCTGGCAGCGGATACGCGGCAACGGATATAGTCGTGGCGTTCATCGGTTCGCTCGCATGTGGCCAGGCGCGACCGCTCGTCGCACGCGGGCCGGGGGGCGGCTCGGGATGGTCTCGCGATGCGAGCCGCAAGGAAAGCGTCGCTGGTCGGCAGCGGCGCTTGCCTTGCGGCCCATCCGGCGCGGGGCCGGATGGGCGCGAAAGGTGCCTCAATCGATCTTGGGCAGCGTCTCGAACTGGTGGAACGGCGGCGGGCTGGACAGCGTCCATTCCAGCGTCGTCGCGCCTTCGCCCCACGGGTTGCCTTCGGCCTTCTTGCCCGCTGCCATCGACCAGAACAGGTTGATGAAGAACGCGACCATGCCCAGCGCCATGATGACATAGCCCCAGCTCGCAATCTCGTTCCAGTGCGCATAGGCGTCGGGATAGTCGGGATAGCGCCGCGGCATGCCCTGCAGACCCAGGAAATGCATCGGGAAGAACAGCACGTTCACGCCGATGAAGAACACCCAGAAGTGCACCTGGCCGAGGAACTCGTTGTACATCTTGCCCGACATCTTCGGGAACCAGTAGTAGAAGCCGGCGAACAGCCCGAACACCGCGCCCAGCGACAGCACATAGTGAAAATGCGCCACCACGTAGTAGGTGTCGTGCATATAGTCGTCGACCCCGCCGTTCGCGAGCACGACGCCGGTTACGCCGCCGACCGTGAACATGAAGATGAACCCGATCGCCCACAGCATCGGCGTCTTGAAGCTGATCGAACCGCCCCACATCGTCGCGATCCACGAGAAGATCTTGACGCCCGTCGGGACCGCGATGACCATCGTCGCCGCGGTGAAATACATCTTGGTATTCACGCTGAGGCCGGTGGTGAACATGTGGTGCGCCCACACCACGAACCCGACCACGCCGATCGCGACCATCGCGTACGCCATGCCGAGATAGCCGAACACCGGCTTGCGGCTGAAGGTCGCGACGATCTGGCTGACGATGCCGAAGCCCGGCAGGATCATGATGTAGACTTCGGGATGGCCGAAGAACCAGAACAGATGCTGGTAGAGCACCGGATCGCCGCCGCCGGCCGGATCGAAGAAGGTGGTGCCGAAATTACGGTCGGTCAGCAGCATGGTGATCGCCGCGGCCAGTACGGGAAGCGCGAGCAGCAGGAGGAATGCGGTGACCAGTACCGACCATACGAACAGCGGCATCTTGTGCAGCGTCATGCCCGGAGCGCGCATGTTGAAGATGGTGGTGATGAAGTTGATCGCGCCCAGGATCGAGCTCGCCCCGGCCAGATGCAGCGACAGGATCGACATGTCGACGGCCGGCGAGGTCTCGCCATAGGTCGACAGCGTCGGATACACCGTCCAGCCGGTACCCGCGCCGCCGAAGAACGGCGAGGCGAGCAGCAGCGTGAAGGCGGGGACCAGCAGCCAGAACGACACGTTGTTCATGCGCGGGAACGCCATGTCGGGCGCGCCGATCATGATCGGCACGAACCAGTTGCCGAACCCGCCGATCATCGCCGGCATCACCATGAAGAACACCATGATCAGGCCATGCGCGGTAATCAGCACGTTCCACAGGTGCAGCGCCTCGTCGAACGACGCTTCGCCGCCCGCAAGATACGCGGCCCATACCGGCAGATGCTGGATGCCCGGCTCGGCCAGTTCCATGCGCATCAGGCCGGAGATCGCCCCGCCGATGATCCCCGCGACGATCGCGAAGATCAGGTACAGCGTGCCGATGTCCTTGTGGTTGGTCGACATGAACCAGCGTGCGAAGAACGCCGGCTTGTGATCGGCGTCATGATGATGGTCATGCGCGCCATGCGCTTCGAAGGCGCTGGGGGTAAGGGCGGTGTCGGTCATGGCTTATTGATCCGCATTGCCGAGCGCACCGGCATTACCGGTGGCGGCCTGGTTCGAAACGGGGGACGTGGCGGCGCCGTTCACCAGCGCATCGTCGCTGGCCGGGACCGCGGCGTTCGCCGGGGTCGCGGTGTCGTCGGCGGGGGTACCCGCGGCGGCGGGGGCGGCGGCAGGCGCTTCCTCGCCCGGCATCGTGCCGCCCTTGGCGCGGATCCACTGCGCGAACACCGCGGGCGACACCGCCTCAACCGCGATCGGCATATAGGCGTGGCGCGCGCCGCACAGTTCGCTGCACTGGCCGAAATACAGACCCGGCTTGTCGATGGTGAAGCTGGTCTCGTTGAGGCGACCGGGAACCGCGTCGAGCTTGATCCAGAATGCCGGCATCGCCCAGCTGTGGATGACGTCGTTGCCGGTGGTGATCAGGCGGATCGGAACGCCGACCGGCAGCACCACGCGGTTGTCGACCGCCAGCAGGCGCGGGCCGTCGGCATCGGTGCGTGCGCGCTGGCCCGGCTGGACCTCGCTTGGCTCGCGCAGCATGTTGGCGGTCAGCGCGACGCCGCCATGATCGGGATATTCGTAGGACCAATACCATTGGTTGCCGATCGCCTTGAGCGTCACGGCATTGTCGGGTGCAGGCTTGTACTGGCGCGCCAGCAGCCCGATCGACGGCACCGCGATCGCCACCAGGATCAGCACCGGCGCCAGCGTCCAGACGACCTCGATGAACGTGTTGTGCGACGTCTTCGACGGCACCGGGTTGGCGGCGCGGCGATAGCGAACGATCGTCCACACCAGCAGCACCAGAACGAAGATCGAGATGATCGTGATCAGCGGCACCAGGATCACATTGTGGAACCATGCCGCCTGTTCGCCGGTCGCGGTGACCTGCGGCTGGACACCCAGGCGTCCGTCGACCGGCTGGCCGATGCCCGCGGTCGGGGTCAGGATCGGCGTGCCATCGGCATTGAGCGTCGGATCGGCGGGTGTCGCTTCGGCCGCGGGCGCCGCACCGGTCGGAACCGCGGCAGCCGGGTCGGCGGTGCCGGCGGCAGGCGCGGCCGCCGCGGGTTGCGCCGCGGCCGGTTGCGGCACTTCGCCGGCAGTCTGCGCGGACACACCCGTCCCGGCGAGCATCAGGCCCGCGGCAAGGACGATCGACTTCAACCCAGGCATTCGCATCGTGTCGTTTCACCCGTGATTCTGGCCGCGCGCCGCGGTCGGGCGCGCAGGCGGGACCAACCCCGTCGCCGCGCCTATAGGCCGCACTGCCGCTTGTCTCAAGCTGTGGACAGTGTTTTTGTACGCAGTTGCGGCAAGGCCGGTGCATAGTTATTTCGATCACACTGCACGCCGATACGGGGGCCATCGTGACCGACGACGAGATTCTCGCGGAATTCCGCGCGGCCGACGCGCTGCTCGAAGGGCATTTCATCCTGTCTTCAGGGCTGCGCTCGTCCCGCTACCTGCAATGCGCGCGGGTGTTGATGGACCCGGTACGCGGCGCGCGGCTGGCGAACGCGCTGGTAGCGCGGCTGCCCGCCGACATCCGCGCGCGAGTCGAAGCGGTGGTATCCCCGGCGATGGGCGGCGTCATCGCCGGGCATGAAATGGGCCGCGCGCTGGGCGTGTCCGCGATGTTCCTTGAGCGTCCCGAGGGGGTGTTCGAACTGCGCCGCGGCTTCCGGCTCGACCCCGGTACCCGAGTCTTGATGATGGAAGACGTCGTCACCACCGGGCTCAGCTCGCGCGAAGCCATCGCCGCGATCGGCCGTGCGGGCGGCGAAGTCGTCGCGGCGGCGGCGCTGGTCGACCGCTCGGGCGGCACGGCCGACCTCGGCGTGCCGTTCTTCCCGCTGATCGCGCTTGATGTGCCGACCTACGAGGCGGATGCGGTTCCGCCCGAACTGGCGGCGATACCGGCGGTGAAGCCCGGCAGCCGGGTGGCGGCATGATCGCGCTGGCGCTGGCGCTTGCGGCGCAGGATGCGGGCGCGCTGGAGGGGCTGATTCGGAAGAGCGGGTTCGACCACGGCTATGCATTGATCGCCCGAGAAGACGCCATTTTGCTGGAAAAAACGATCGTCGATTGCACGCCGCCGAATGATGGCAAGGAGCATTTCTGCAACGACCATCCATTGCCCCCCGATCCTCGGTTTCCGTTCGCGTCGATCAGCAAGCAGATGGCGGCCGTGGTGACGATGCAGGCGATCGATGCCGGCAGGATCGCGCTCGAAGCGCCGATCGACCGCTATCTCGGCACGCTTGCAGGCAACGCCGCGGCCCCGACCGTGCGGCAATTGCTCCAGCACCAGTCGGGCCTGCGCAACTCGAACGACTCCGCTGCCGATGCGAAGGGCGATCCCTCCTTCTATTCCACCGGTCCGAACGGCGCGGATTGGTGCCTGACCGATCGCAAGGAGCCGGGCGGCGACTGGTCGTACAATAATTGCGACACCATCGTGCTCGAGGCGGTGCTGCAGAAGGCGACGGGCAAGTCGATCAAGCACCTGTTCGAAGAAGGCGTGGCGCAGCCGCTGGGACTGACGCGGACCTATTATCTGCCGGGCAGCGATCCGGACGAGCTGCTCGGCAGCCTGACCGCGCGCGCCTTTGCCGGCTACGGCGCGGCCGGCAGCTTGACCGGCACTCCGCGCGAATTGCTGGCGATCGACCGCGCGCTGCTGGCCGGCACGCTGCTTTCGGCGAAATCGCGCGCGGTGCTGTGGGACGGCGATCCGCGGCTCGGCTACATGGCGATTGGCCAATGGGTATTCGATGCCCCGCTCACGGGTTGTGCCAGGCCGGTTCGGATCGTCGAGCGGCGCGGCGATATCGGCGGCAACCAGGCGCGCAACATCCTGCTGCCCGACAGCGGCACGGTGGTGATCCTGTTCACCAGCGATGGCGATTTCGACTTTGGCGAAATCTGGCAGGGCAAGGGGCTGAGCCACGACCTGCTCGCCGCGGTGGCCTGCCCATGACGCACCACCTCCGCCTCGGCGTCAACATCGACCATGTCGCGACGGTGCGGAATGCGCGCGGTTCGGGCTATCCCGATCCGGTGCGCGCGGCGCTGCTGGCGGCGGAGGCGGGGGCTGACGGGATCACCGCTCATCTGCGCGAGGATCGCCGCCACATCACCGACGCCGACATTGCTCGGCTGTCGCAGGAACTGACCATTCCGCTCAATCTCGAAATGGCCGCGACCGACGAGATGCTGGCGATCGCGCTCAAGCATCGCCCCCACGCAGCGTGCATCGTCCCGGAAAAGCGGGAGGAACGCACCACCGAGGGCGGGCTCGACGCCGCCGGCCAGCACAGCCACCTGGCGCCGATGGTGTCCGAACTGGCGGGCGCGAACATCCGCGTATCGCTGTTCATCGAACCCGACCCGCGCCAGATCGAGGCGGCGCTGCGCATGGGCGTACCCGTCGTCGAACTCCACACCGGCCGCTATTGCGAGCTGGACGGCGAAGCGCAGACCGCCGAGCTGCGCCGCATCGCCGACGCCGCGGCACTGGCGGCGAAGAACGGCATCGAGGTCCATGCCGGCCACGGCCTGACCTTCGACAATGTCGTGCCCATCGCCGCGATCCCGCAGGTCCGCGAGCTCAACATCGGCCATTTCCTGATCGGCGAGGCGATCTTCGACGGGCTGGGTCCGGTGGTGCGGCGGATGCGCGACCTGATGGATTCGGCGCGGTGATCCTCGGGCTTGGCTCCGACCTGTGCAACATCGAGCGCATCCAGGCGTCGCTCGACCGTTTCGGCGACCGCTTCCTCCACCGCGTCTTCACCGAGACCGAGCGGGCCAAGGCGGCGCGTCGCCCGCACACCGTCGCCGGAACGCTTGCGAAACGCTTTGCCGCGAAGGAGGCGTTTTCCAAGGCGGTCGGCACCGGCTTCAACCAGGGCGTGTTCATGCGCGACATCGGCGTGGTCAACGCTCGCTCGGGCGCGCCGACGCTGGCGCTTACCGGAGGTGCGGCAGCGAGGGTTGACGCGATGACGCCCGATGGCCACGTCACCCGCATCCATGTGACGCTTACCGACGATCATCCCTGGGCACAGGCATTCGTGATCCTTGAAGCGATACCCAAGTGACGAGGATGGCTGGATGGCTGCCGACGACCTGGCGTTGAAGAACGAAGACGGAGTCGCGGCAGGCGCGCCCAAGAAGCGCGAGGCGACCGACTGGTGGGCCGAGGCGCGCGGACTGGTCTGGCTGGTGCTGGCGGTGCTCGGCTTCCACAGCTTCATCGCCAAGCCCTTCTACATTCCCAGCGAATCGATGCTGCCCGGGCTGCTGGTCGGTGACCGGCTGGTCGTCACCAAATATCCCTACGGCTATTCGTACATCTCGCCGACCTTCCACGTCATGCCGTTCACCCCGGGACGCCTGTTCGGCGCGCTGCCCGAGCGCGGCGATGTCGTTATCGTCACCCCGCCGGGATCGCGCACCGATTACATCAAGCGCGTGATCGGCTTGCCCGGCGATGTCATCGAGGTGCGCTCGGGCACGGTGTTCCTCGACGGTCAGGCGGTGCGGCGCCGCGCGATGGGCGATCGGCTGGTCCCGGTCGATGCCAACACCCGCTGCGAGCCCGAACATTATGCCGGTCGCCGTATCGAAGGCGAGGACGGGCGCCTGTATTGCAGCCTGCCGATCTTTCGCGAAACGCTGCCCGGCGGGCGCGCCTACGACACCGTCGATCTCGGCTGGAGCGAAGGCGACGACTATGCTCCGGTGCGGGTCCCCGCCGGGCACGTCTTCCTGATGGGCGACAACCGCGACAACAGTGCCGACAGCCGCTTTTCGGTCGCGCGCAACGGTCTGGGCGGGCCGGTGCCGTGGGAGAATGTCGGCGGTCGGGCGGAATTCATCACCTTCTCGCTCGACGGCACCGCGACGTGGAACCCGCTGAGCTGGTTCCAGTCGCTGCGCCCCGGCCGTGCCGGGACCTCGCTCCACCCGCAGCGCGGCGGCGATTGACGATGGCGTTCCAGCTCTATGACTATTTCCGTTCGTCGGCGTCGTACCGCGTGCGGATCGCGCTCAATCTCAAGGCGTGCGATTATGTCCGCCATGATATCTCGCTGGTTGAGGGGCAGCAGCGCTCACCCGAGCATCTCGCGCGCAATCCGCAGGGCTATGTCCCCGCGCTCGACATCGGCGAAGCGGTGCTTACCCAGTCGCTGGCGATCGTCGAATGGCTCGACGCGACCTTTCCGGAACCCCGGCTGATCCCCGCCGAGCCGCTGGCGCGCGCCCGGACGATGGCGCAGGCATTGCTGATCGCGTGCGATATCCACCCGCTCAACAACCTGGGCGTGCTGCGGCGCCTGAAGGACCAGTTCGACGCCGATCAGGCCGGGCGTGACGACTGGTATCGCCACTGGGTGACCCAGGGGTTCACCGCATTGGAGGCGCAGGCAGGCGACGGCGCATATCTGGGCGGCGACGCGCCCGGCATCGCCGACGTGTTCCTGGTGCCGCAGATGTTCAACGCCCGCCGACTGGAGACGCCGCTCGAGGCATTTCCGAAGCTGGTCGCGATCGATGCGCGGGCGTGTGCCATCCCTGCATTCGCGGCGGCGCATCCCGATCGGGTGGGGCCCGACTTACCCTGACCCGTTCGTTTCGAGCGTAGTCGAGAAACCGCCAAGTAGCGCGCGATAACCGTTTCTCGACTTCGCTCGAAACGAACGAGGTTGGGATCAATCCGGCAACTGAAACCGGAAAGCTGGACCGCTGATCACCTCGTCGAACAGCGCCAGATACGCATCGATCGAATCTTCCTCTCTCCCAACCGGCACCTCCGGCCGCGGCCGCTCGAGCCATTCGCCGATTGCCGCCACCAGCCCCGCTGCGTCCTCGCGCGCCACCACGCTGCCCTGATCGGGGCCGACGATCTCGCGCACCGCGACGCTGGCATCGGTGGCGACCACGGGGGTGCCGAGCGCGATCGCTTCGCGCAGCACGCCCGGAACGCCTTCGAAATCGCTGGTCAGCAGCACCAGCGCCGCAGCCCGCATCGCCGGCAATGGATCGGCGACATAGCCGGGCAGCGTTACGCGGTCTGCGATTCCCAGGGTTCTCGCTTGTGCTTCGAGCGCGCCGCGCGCGTCACCCTCGCCGGCGATCAGCAGGGAGAGGTCGCGATCGGGGAGCAATGCGAATGCCGCCAGCGCCCGGTCCCAGCGCTTCTGCCGCGCCAGCCGGCCCACGCCAAGGACGAAGCGCCCCTGCGGCAGCGCGATCGGCGCGGCGTCCGACAGCGCAGTAGGCGGCGGATTGGCGATCACCGCGATCCGGTCGTGCGGCATCGCCATCGCCGCCTCCGCCTCCCGCGCCATGCCCGGCGTCATCGCCACCAGTGCGTCGAGGAAGCGCGGATGCAGCTTGAGCCAGCGGCGATAGCCCCAGGCGACGGGGGCGGGCTGGTCGCCGCGAACCAGCGCGTTGGACAGCTTGCCGACGATCGGCGGACACTTGCGTCCCAACCGCAGCCGCAGCATCGCCGCGATCGCGCTGTAGTGATTGCCGGGACAAAAGATCAGGTCGGGTGCCGCTGCCCGCACGCGCTCGGCGATCGCCAGCAGCGCGGTGTAGCGCGCGTCGCCCAGCTCGACCGTCTCGACCGAAGGCGGCACTTCGCCGGCCAGCGGCCCGCTGGCATCGCCGATCAGCAGCGTCACCCGGCGGCCGCGCCCCGCCCAGCCGCCCGCCATGCGCAGCAGCGCACGTTCGACACCGCCGCCGTCGAGGCTCTGCGCGAACGACAGGATGTGCCGCGCCTGGGGGGAAGGGATCGCAGTCATGGCTTGCACCGCGCCTTGCTTAGGCCCAAATTCGCGCATCAAGAAACCATATTGCGGGCCGATCGCACCGGGTGAAAGAGTGCGATCCTCGCGCGACGGGCGGATTTGCGGGTGTGACTGCGTTACCGTAATACGCTGAAATTGCTGGATCACACGGGGCGCGGAAACCAAATCACGTGAAACAAGCCGATCGCGGGGCGCACGCTGCCGCCAGCGCCATCGAAGCGCCGATCCCCGGGGCCAGCGATCTGACCGGTCTCGAGCCCATCGAACGTATCCGCAAGCGCTGGCCCACCGTGCTTGGTGCGCTGCTGAGCGCGGCGATGATCGTCGGGCTGGCACGCGAGCTGTTCGGCGAAGGGCTTGTCGCGCTCCAGAATTCGGTGCCGACCAGCGCCGGCTTCTACATCGCCTTCGTGATCCTGTATCTGTCGCCGCCGACCTTCGATTACGTCATCTTCCGCCGATTGTGGGGCATTCCGCTCGCCGGCATGGCCGCGCTGCACAAGAAGCGGATCGCCAACGAAGTCGTGCTCGGATATTCGGGCGAAGCGTTCTTCTATGCCTGGGCGCGGCAGCGCATGAAGATGGTCGCCGCGCCGTTTGGCGCGGTCAAGGACGTCGGCATCCTGTCGGCGATGGCTGGCAACGGCATCACCCTGGCAATGATCGCAATCGCGCTGCCGTTCGCGGGCGGGCTGCTGACCGACGACCAGTTCGACAAGCTGCTGATCTCGACCGGCGTGATCTTCGCCATGTCGGTGCCGTTCCTGATCTTTTCGAAGCGCGTCTTCTCGCTCGATCGCGGCACCTTGTGGTGGGTGTTCGGGATCCACTGCCTCCGGCTGGTCGTGGGCTCGACGATGATCGCGCTGGCGTGGCATTTCGCGATGCCCGATATCGGCGTCGGCACCTGGCTCATCCTGGCCGCCGGGCGCCTGCTGGTGTCGCGCCTGCCGCTGGTGCCTTCCAAGGACCTTCTTTTCGCCAATTTCGCGATTATTTTAATAGGACAGGGCGAGGCGCTTTCCGAACTGATGGCCGTGACCGCAGCATTGGTATTGCTGCTTCACATCATCCTGATCGCGGCGTTCAGCCTGCACGCAATTACGAGGAAACAGCAATGACGGCGAAGATGATCTTCACGGCCGCCGCGCTCGTCGCTTCGTCGGCGGCGGTCCCTGCGGCGGCACAGGCGGCGGCACTCGGCCCCGACGGTCAGGCCTGCGCGCAAGGCGATGGCCCCGCCATCCGGGTCAACGTGTTCGGTCTCAAGGACCGCAGCGGACGTCTGAAGCTCGAACTATATCCCGCGAACGAAGACGATTTTCTCAAGGACGACACGAAGCTCAAGGCCGAGGGCAAGACCTTCCGTCGGATCTGGGCCGACATGCCGGCTTCGGGCGCTGTCAGCCTGTGCATCAAGGCGCCGGCGCCGGGCAAATACGCGCTGCTGTTCACGCACGACCGCGACGGCAAGAACAAGTTCAATTTCTGGAAGGACGGCGCCGGCTTTCCCAGCAACACCAAGCTCGGACGCAGCCGCCCCGATCTCGGCCAGGCGGTGATCGCGGTCGGCCGCGGCGTGACCACCACCAACATCACCGCGCAATATCTGCGCGGACTCGGCGGGTTCAGCCCGCTCGGCAGCTGATCCGATGCGCGTCGTCGACGTCAACGAGTTCTACTCGCCGACCGGCGGCGGCGTGCGCACCTATATCGACCGCAAGATGTCGATCATGGCCGATCTCGGCCACGAGCTGGTCGTTCTGGCGCCGACGCGCGACGATGATTGGATCGAAGAGCGTCCCGGCGGCGGCACCATCCACTGGATCAAGGCGCCGCCGCTGGTCGTCGACAAGAATTACGGCATGTTCTGGGATGCCGAGCCGATCACGTCGCGGCTCGATGCACTCGGCGCAGACGTGGTCGAGGCCAGCTCGCCGTGGCGCCCGGCAACGATCGTCGCCGACTGGCAGGGCGATGCCGTCAAGATCCTGTTCGCCCATGGCGACAACATGGCCGCCTATCCGCTGCGCTGGTTCGAAGGGCTGGCCTCGCCCGCGACGATCGAGCGGGCGTTCGGCTGGTACACCCGGCGCATGGACGATCGGCTCGAACATTACGACGCCTTCGTCACCAACGGCCCGGCGCTGGCCAAGCGTTTTGCCGCGCGCGGCCACCGCGTCGATGCGTCGATGGCCCTGGGCATCCAGCGCGGCACTTTCTCTCCCGATCTGCGCGACGAGGGTCTGCGCGCTGCCTTGCTGGCGCAGGTCGGACTGCCGCCGCAAGCGCATCTCCTGCTGGGGATGGGGCGGCATCACCCCGAAAAGCGCTGGCCGATGGTGATCGACGCGGTCGAGCGCGCCGGGGCCGATCTGCCGGTGGGCCTGATCCTGCTCGGCGACGGCATCGAGCGCCGCGCGCTGGCGCGGCGAGTCGAGGGCAGCCCGCACATCCGCCTGTTCCGCCCGGTCTACGACCGCGATCGCTTCACCCGCATCGTGGCGAGCGCGGACGCGCTGATCCACGGATCCGACGTCGAGCCGTTCGGGCTGGTCGCCGCCGAAGCGCTTGCATCGGGGCTGCCGCTGATCGTCCCCGACGAAGGCGGCTGCTTCGAACTGGCCGAGCCGCAATTCGCGGAAACCTACAAGGCGCGCGACGCGAAATCGGCAGCCGAGGCGATCCACCGCCTGTTCGCCCGCGAACCCCGCATCCTGCGCGCCGCTGCCCGCCATGCCGCGGCGCAGGTACGCACCGACGTCGACCATGCCCGCGACCTGATGGCATATTACCAGACGCTGATCGACGCGCGCGGCGGGGGTGTGGCAAGAACGGGGTGAAATTTCTCCGTCCGTTCGTTTCAAGCAAAGTCGAGAAACGTGGACCGGGCGCTACGTTGCGGTTTCTCGACTTCGCTGGAAACGAACGTGCCTCAAGGCATGATGCAAAAGACAGTGATTCGCTTGGTCCCGAGCGCGTATGTGCCAATCGGCCGATAGTTTTGTCCAAGCACTTGTTCCAATCTCCGCCGGATGTCGGGCCGCTCTCCGCGATACCCGGCTTCGGCGACCACCCACGCAGGGCGCGTCGCCAGTGCCGCAGCCAGTGCCGCGCGCTGATCGACCCCGACCGCTCCGGCCTCGCGGGTGCGGCTCAGGTGGCTGGGGAACACCAGCGCGCTTACCCGGCAGCGGCCTGTGGCCGGGTACAGCATCGTCGGGCCGGAATAGATCAGCAGGCAGCCATTGCCCCTCCCCACTGCGCGCGTCAGCGCCGCAAACTCGGCTGCGGTACCGCGCTCGTGGCGCTTGAGCGCCAGCACCGCTTGCCCGCCGACGAACGTCGCGATCAGGAAAACCGTAACTGCGCGCCTGCTGCGCCGTTCGCTCGCGAAGAAGCCGGCCGAGCAGGTGCAGGCGGCGGCGATCGCGGGCAGTGCATAATGGTCGAACCATCCCCCGAACCCGATCAGTGCGGTTATTGCCGCGGCCAGCCACAGCCGGATCAGGCTGCGCGGCGTACCCGCTGCCCCCTCGCTGCGTCCAGCGAAGGCCAGCGCGACGAGAGGCGCGAGGATCAGCGCCACGATCGCCAGATTGCCGGCCTGCTCGCCGACTGGATCGCCGGCTCTATCGAGGATCGACCAAAAATTGGCGAACAGGAACCGGTCGGCGTGTCCTAAGACCGCATAGCCACCAAGCGCCGCCGCCGTCGGCAGCAGCGCGGCTGCGATCATCGCCGCCGCCAGCCCCGCAAGCGCGAGCGGCGGATCGCGTCGCCGTTGCCAAAGCACCCAGCATCCCAGCGCGATGCCTTCGAACACCACCGAGTATTTAATCTGCAGCGCCAGCCCGAACAGCGCCATCGCCGCCACTGCGCGACCCCGGCTGGCCCCGCCGCTCAACACCAGCACCGCCCCGGCGACCGGCAGATTGTAAAACACCGGCGCCTGTCCGCCTTGCCCCTCGGCAAAGTTCAGCCACAGCAGGTAGAGGATGCCGGCTGCCAGCGCGCCGCGTTCCCAACCGACACGGCGGGCGATCGCGCCGATCACCCCCGCCGTCGCCACCGCAAACGCCAGCGCCAGCGCCTGATACGCCAGGATGCCCAGCGGCCAGCCAAGTGCTGCGGCGGGCAGGTAAAGCGCGAACAATCCGATCGGCTTGCGATCCCAGATATCGACAAAGGGCAGCGCCCCTTTTGCCATCGCGTCGGCAACGACGAAGTAGAATTGCTCGTCGACATGAAGGATCGGGTTGCCAAAGGTCGTTGCTCGCGCGGCGATCGCTGCTGCCAGCAGGATCAGCCAGCGCATCGCGGCGGACGGTATGGCGGTACGCACGCTTCGGCGCGTATCAGGGTGGTCGTCAGGTGTCACGACACCGCCATCGAGGGACGGCACAGGATGACCGACAAGGGAGAATGCCATGACGCTTCTGATCGATCGCCGCTCGCTCCTGTTGACCGGCACGCTCGGGCTGGGCGCGTTTGCGGTTCCGGGCTTCGCGCAGCTTGCCGGTGTTCCAGGCGCGCGCGGGTTCACGCATGGCGTGGCGAGCGGTGAACCCGGCGCGCATTCGATGCTGCTGTGGACGCGCTATGTCCCGGCGGACGGCGATGCGGTCAAGCTGCGCGCGGAGATCGCCGAAACGCCCGACTTCGCCCGGGTGATCCGCGGCGGCGAGATGATCACGGGGCCGTGGCGCGACCATAGCGCCAAGATCACGGTCGCCGGGCTGGAGCCGGGACGCCGCTATCACTATCGCTTCGTCGCGCCCGACGGCAGTGTCTCTGCGACGGGGCGCACGCGGACCTTGCCGGAGGGGGCAGCCGAGCGCTTCACCGCGGCAGTGTTCTCGTGTTCGAATATCGGCTTTGGCTATTTCAACGCCTATGCCCACGCGGCGGCGCGGGGCGATCTCGACCTGACGATCCATCTTGGCGATTATTTCTATGAATATGCGCCCGACAACTATCCCGCGGCGGACCAGCTCGTCGGCAATCGGGTGCCGCAGCCGATGAAGGAGATCGTCGCGCTCGCCGATTACCGGCTGCGCTATGCCAGCTACCGTGCCGATCCCGACCTCCAGGCGATCCACGCCGCCGCGCCGATGGTCGTGCAATGGGACGATCACGAATCGGCGAACGACAGCTGGGAAGGCGGCGCGCAGAATCATCAGGACGGCGAAGGCGACTGGCTGGCGCGCAAGGCGGCGGCGATGCAGGCGTTTCGCGAATGGCTGCCGGTCAGCGACGAGCCGTGGGCGGAGTATCGCATCGGCACGCTCGCGTCGCTGTTCCGCACCGAGACCCGGCTGCTCGGCCGCAGCAAGCCGCCCGAACTGGCGCCGCTGTTCGTGGGCGGAGGCGATCCCGTCGCGGCGCTGACCGCGTTCCGGGACGGTGCGTGGCAGGATCCGGCCGCGACGATGATGGGGTCGGTGCAGGAAGCGTGGCTGGACGGAGCGATGGCCCGGTCGGTGCGCGACGGCGTCGCGTGGCAGGTGGTCGGCTTCGGCACGATCATGGGCAACACCCGCGCCCCCGAGGAGGCGCTGGGCTGGATCAAGGCCGATGCTCCGGAACGCACCAAGGCCTATGTCACCGCCGGCGTCACCGCGTCGAAACTGGGGCTGCCGTCGAACCTCGACAATTGGGGCGGATACCCCGCGGCGCGCGCGCGCTTCCTGAAATCGGCGCAGGCGCTGGGCGGCAGCACGATCGTGCTGGCGGGCGACAGTCACAATGCCTGGGCCTACGACCTCGCGCAGGACGGCCGTCCCGCCGCGACCGAGTTCGCGGGGCAGGGTGTGACCTCGCCCGGCTATGAAAGCGCGGTCGCGATCGATCCGAAACAGGTCGCCGCCGCGCTGGTCCGCACCAATCCCGAGCTCAAATGGTGCGACACCTCGCGCCGCGGGTACATGGCGCTGACGCTGACCCCGGGTGAGGCGCGCAACGACTGGGTGTTCGTCGATACCGTGCGGATGCGCGGCACCGGGGCATCGGTCGGCCACACCGCGACAGTCGAACGCGGCCGCAACGTGATGGCGTAAAGCGCTAGTCCAGGCTCTTGCCCGCCTGCTCGAGCATGTCCTTGCTGAGGCCGGCGCTGGCGACGATGCGCTCGAGTTCGCCGCGCATCATCGCGGCGCGATCGTCATCGAAGCGCTTCCAGCGGCCGAGCGGCGGGACCAGCTTGGCGGCGGTCTGCGGATTGAGCTTGTCGAGCGCCAGCAGCTGGTCCGCAACGAAGCGGTAGCCGCGCCCCGACGGGTGATGGAACGCGCGCTGGTTGACGCTGAACATGCCGACCAGTGCCCGCGCGCGATTGGGATTGGCGAGCGTGAAATCGCGGTGCTTCGCCAGTTCCTCGACCTGATCGACGGCATCGTCGCGCGCCGACAGCGCCTGCACCGAAAACCATTTGTCGAGCACCAGCGGATTGTCGCGATAGCGGTTGTAGAAAATGTCGAGCGCGGCGATGCGCTTGTCCGACGTTCCGTTGACCAGCGTCGCCAGCGCGCCGTGCCGGTCGGTCATGTTGTCGGCGCCCTCGAACTGCGCAAAAGCGAGGTCGGCGGCGTCGGGCGCCCCCGAAGCCGCGAGATAGCCGAGCGCGACGTTGCGCAGGCGGCGCAGCCCCTTGGCGGCGGGCGTATATTCGAAGCGGTTGGCGGCGGCGCCGTCATAGGCGTCGCGCCATTGCTCGCCGAGCCGGGTCGCCAGATCGCGGCGCAGCGCTTCGCGTGCGCGGAACACGGCGTCGGGATCGACCACGCTCAACTGGTCGCCGATGAAGCTCTCCGACGGCAGCAGCACCGCTTCGCCGACGAACGCCTTGTCGAGATCGGGCGAGGCCAGCGTCCGGGCGACCGCCGCGATCACCGCGTCATGGTCGGCGCGCCCGTGGGTTACCGCCGTCACCAGCGTGTCGAGCATCAGCTGCTGCATCGCTTCGTAGCGCGCGAACGGATCGTCGTCGTGCGCCGACAGGAACGCCAGGTCGGCGGCGGTGCGGTTGGTGTCGAGGATCACCGGCGCGGAAAAGCCGCGATTGATCGACAGCACCGGCGTCTCGGCCACCCCGTCGAACGCGATATCGGCGCTGGTGTCGCCGAGCAGCACCAGCCGTTCCTCGCCCAGCGGCTTGCCCGTTTCCGATCCGAACAGCTTGATCCGCAGCGGCAGCAGCATCGGCGCCTTGTCGGGCTGGCCGGGGGTGGGCGGCACGAGCTGGCGCAGCGCGATCCGCGCGCGGCCGTCCCCGGGCGCATGCGAAAGCTGCGCCGACACGCGCGGCGTCCCCGCCTGGCTGTACCACAAGCGGAACTGCGTCAGGTCTGCGCCGCTGGCATCTTCCATCGCGCAGGCGAAATCCTCGACCGTCGCGGCGGTGCCGTCGTGGCGGTCGAAATATAGGTCCGATCCCGCGCGGAACGCCGCTTCGCCCAGCATGGTGTGCATCATTCGGATGACTTCGGCGCCCTTGTTGTAGATCGTCGCGGTGTAGAAGTTGCTGATCTCCAAATATTCGTCGGGACGCACCGGATGCGCCAGCGGTCCGGCATCCTCGGGGAACTGCGCGGCGCGCAGTCCCCGCACATCCTCGATCCGCTTGACCGCGGGCGATCCCTGGTCGGCGCTGAACTGCTGGTCGCGGAACACGGTGAAGCCTTCCTTGAGCGAAAGCTGGAACCAGTCGCGGCAGGTGACGCGATTGCCCGACCAGTTGTGGAAATATTCGTGCGCGACCACTGCGGCGACCGCGTCATAGTCGTAATCGGTGGCGGTATCGGGATCGGCGAGGATGTAGCGGCTGTTGAAGATATTCAGCCCCTTGTTCTCCATCGCGCCGAAATTGAAATCGTCGACCGCGACGATGTTGAAGACATCGAGGTCGTATTCCCGGCCATAGACCTTTTCGTCCCACGCCATCGCGGTCTTGAGCGCCGACAAGGCGTGGTCGGTCTTGGCAAGGTCGCTTTCGCGCACCCAGATGCCCAGCTGCACCTCGCGCCCCGACATCGTCGTGAAGCTGCCCGTATTGGCGACGAGGTCGCCCGCGACCAATGCGAACAGATAGCTTGGCTTGGGAAACGGATCGTCCCATTCCGCCCAGTGGCGGCCGTCGCCCGCGTCGCCCGAGCCGACCGGATCGCCATTGGCGAGCAGCACCGGATAGCGCGTGCTGTCGGCGGTCATCCGCACGCGATAGCGGGTGAGCACGTCGGGGCGGTCGGGGAACGGCAGGATGCGGCGGAACCCCTGCGCCTCGCACTGTGTGCACAGCAGCCCGCCCGATGCATAGAGCCCCATCAGCTGGGTGTTGCGATCGGGATGCAGCGTCACCGCGATCTCGATGCTGTGCGCGTCGCCGGGCAGCGTGACCTCGATCGCATCGTCCAGTTGCGACCAGTCGGCCTCGACCCCGTCGATGCGCACGCTGTCGGGTACGATACCGTCGCGATCCAGCCGAAGCGGGCGATCGTGCGCGCCGCTGCGCACCGCCGACAGCGAGCCGGTCACCCGCGTCTCGCCGGCGCCAAGCTCGAAGTCGAGCGCCAGTTCGGGCACCAGCCAGTCGGGTGGACGATAATCGGCGCGGCGGATCGGCTGGGCCTTCGCGGCGGGCGTGGCGATCGAGGAACGGATGTCGAGCATGGATGTCCTTATCGCGAAACGCCGCGCGGCCGGTAGCGAATTGTCGAGGCAGCATATTCGGCCGGGCAGGGTTTGCGCGCAGGCGTCCTATGCTGCTAATCCACCGGCCAACCTGCGAACGAAATGAGGATGTTCATGTTCCGACCCCTGTTGCTGATCGGCCTGTTGTCGACCGCCGCCGCCGCTACCGCCCAAACCGCCCCCGCGATGACACCCGCGCAAGAGAATGCACAGGCCAACGCCGTGCTGCCGCCCGAACAGGCGGCGATGAAGGCGCATGTCATGTTCCTGGCGTCCGACGAAATGCGCGGGCGCGAAGCCGGATCGCCCGAATATGACATCGCCGCCAACTATGTCGCCTCGCAATTCTATTCCGCCGGCCTGCGGCCGATGGGCACCGACGGCAGCTATCTGCAGACGGTGCCGCTGGTCAGCTACAAGGCGGCGGGGCAGGGCAGCTTCGTGCTCAGTCGCTCGGGCGCCCAGCCGCTGGCGTTCGGCACCGACTATGTGCCGTCGCCCAATCCGGCCAGCGCCGCGACCGATATCACCGCGCCGGTGGTGTTCGTCGGCTATGGCATCGACGCGCCCAGCGAAGGCCGCAACGACTATGCCGGCGTCGATGTGAAGGGCAAGATCGTCGCGTTTTTCGGCGGAGCCCCCGCGGCGCTCAACGGTGAAATCCGCGCGCACCTGGGCAGCCCGGCAACCAAGGCGGCGATGGCCGCTGCCAAGGGTGCGGTCGGCGTCATCCAGCTCGAATCGCCGGTCACGGCGAAGGTCCGGCCATTCGCCCGGCTGGCCGACAGCTACGATCATTCGCGCATGACCTGGGCCAATGCTGACGGAACCGGCCATCTGTCGGCGCCCGGCACACCCGCGCTGGGCACGCTGAGCCTGGCGGGGGCCGAAAAGCTGTTCGCCGGCGCGCGGACACCGTGGGCGACGGTCGTAGCGCTCGCCGACGACGATGCCGCCAGGTTCAAGGCCGAGCAACTGCCCGGCACGATGACGGTCAAGCTCCAGACCGAGATCAAGCCGGTGACGAGCTATAACGTCGCCGGGCTGCTCGAGGGCAGCGATCCCAAGCTTAAGTCCGAGACCGTCGTGCTGACCGCGCATCTCGACCATGTCGGCGTCGGCAAGGCCGTCAATGGCGACACCATCTACAACGGCGCGATGGACAATGCCGTCGGCATCGCCTCGCTGATCGAGGAGGCCAAGCGCTTCAAGGCATCGGGCACCGCGCCCAAGCGTTCGATCCTGTTCCTGGCGGTGACGGCCGAGGAAAAGGGGCTGGTGGGCGCCGACTATTTCGCCAACAACCCGACCATCCCCAAGGACCGGCTGGTCGCCAACGTCAATCTCGACATGCCGATCATCACCTACAAGTTCGACGACGTGATCGCGTTCGGCGCGGCACGCTCGACGCTGGGGCCGATCGTCGAGCGCGCGGCGCAGAAGCTGGGTGTGACCTTCTCGCCCGATCCGATGCCCGAACAGGGGCTGTTCGTGCGTTCCGACCATTATCGCTTCGTCCAGCAGGGGATTCCGTCGGTGTTCCTGTGGCCGGGCACGGCCGGGCCGGGCAAGGCCGCGGTCGATGCGTTCTTCGCCAGCCATTATCACCAGCCGTCGGACGAGATCGTTCAGGGTCCGCCGATCAACTGGGAATCGGGCGCGCGCTTCATCGAGGCGAACTACATGATCGCTCGCGAGATCGCCGACGCGCCGCAGCGTCCGGCGTGGAACAAGGGCGATTTCTTCGGTACGCTGTATGAAGGGTACGGCGCGAAATAGCCGGTGGTCGGCATTTCCCGCGCGCGTCGGGAAATGCCGCACGACATCGGTTGCGCGACGGGTATCGTGGCGCTGTCCTACATGTGTTTGTTCTGCTAATGTTCCGATATGCGCCGTGTCTTTCCGCTTTTGTTGCATCGGCCTCACCGCCGCGTTGCTGAAGTGGAGAACACCGCGCGAGACTCTCCACTTTCTCCACTTCACGATTGGAACTGCATCATGAAGTCCGCGCTGCTCGCCCTGCCGCTGGTTGCCCTGACGCTAGCGCCCGCCGCGGCGCAGCAGACCGCAAGCCCCGAGGAAGCCGAACTCAAGGCGCATATCGCCTATCTCTCGTCGGACGCGATGGCGGGGCGTGCGCCGTTCACGCCGCAATATCGCACCGCCGCCGACTATGTCGCCAAGCAGTTCGCCGCGGCGGGAGCGGTCGCGGGCGGGGAGGACGACAGCTTTTTCCAGCCGGTGCCGCTGGTCCGCGTCGTCCCGGACGGCCGCGGGACGATGGAGCTGGGTCGCGGCGGCAAGACCACGGCCCTCGTGTTCGGTGAGGATTTCGTGTCGCTGGGATCGCCCCTGCCCGGCAAGTCGGCGGTGACCGGCGACGTCGTGTTCGCAGGCTATGGCGTGGTCGACGCAGGCAGCGGTATCGACGATTATGCCGGGCTGGACGTCTCGGGCCGGATCGTCGCGGTGCTGGGTGGTGCGCCTAAGGGGCTGCACAGCGAGGTCGCGGCGCATTTCGGGTCGCTCCAGGCCAAGGCGATGCTGGCGGCCGCGCGCGGTGCCAAGGGTGTGCTGGTGCTGATCCCGCCCGCGCAGGAAAAGAAGATGTCGGTGTCCAGGCTTCTCGCGCAGTGGGAACGCGGGGCCACGACCTGGGCAAAGGACGGCGTGCCGGCAACGTCCACGCGCGACACGCCGTTGGTCGGCTTCATGGGTGCTACGGGCGCGCGCAAGCTGTTCGCGGGCTCACCGCTCGACCTGGAGGCGATCGCCGCCGCGGCCGAGGCGGGTACGCCGGTCCCGCGCGGACCGCTCGGCACCAGCCTGTCGGTTGCGCAGAAGTTCACCGTGCAGCCACTCGGCACCAGCGACAATGTCGTCGGCGTGATCGAGGGCAGCGATCCCGCGCTCAAGGACGAATATGTCGTGCTGTCGGCGCATCTCGACCATATCGGCGTCGACGAGGATGCCAAGCCGGGCGCGGACGCGATCAACAACGGCGCGATGGACAATGCGCTGGGCGTCGGATCGCTGATCGAGGTCGCGCGCGAATTTCAGCGCTCGGGCAAGCGACCGCGGCGCAGCGTCATGCTGCTGGCGGTCACGGCAGAAGAGATCGGGCTGCTCGGATCCGACTATTTCGCGCGCAATCCCACGGTGCCCCGGCAATCGCTGGTGGCGGAAATCAATCTCGACATGCCGGTGATGACCTTCGATTTCGTCGATCTGGTGGCGCTGGGCGGCGATCGCTCGTCGATCGGTCCGGTCGCGGCCAAGGTCGCGGGCGATCTGGGGTTCAAGCTGGTGCCCGATCCCAGCCCCGAACTCGCCTTCTTCGTGCGCACCGATCACTACAGCTTCGTCAAGCAGGGCGTGCCGTCGATCTCGCTCGACACCGGCCCCGGCGGTCCCGGGCAGGCGGCAATCACGGATTTCCTCGAGAAGCATTATCACCAGCCTTCGGACGAGGTCGGGCTGATCGATATGAGCGCAGCGCGGGACTTCGTGCGGGTCAATTACGGCATTGCCCGCGCGATCGCCGATGCCGACGCGCGGCCGGTGTGGAACAAGGGCGATTTCTTCGGGGAGATGTTCGGCGCGGACGCGAAGTGATCCTGTCGCATCTGCGCCGGGATAGGAAGGGTGCAGCGTGCGATTGCTGATCTTCGGGTTCGGATACACCGCTCGCCGTATCGCTGCCGCGCTTCGAAATCGGGATTGGTCGGTGATCGGCACCACCCGCGACGGTCGCGACGGCACGATCGCCTTCGCCGACGCCGACCGCGTCCGCAGCGAGATCGCACAGGCGACGCACATCCTGTCGTCGGTGCCGCCCGACGGCGACGCCGATCCGGTGCTGGCCACCTATGGCGGAGACTTGCGCGGCACGCTTGCCTATCTTTCCTCGACCGGCGTCTATGGCGACGCCGATGGCGCGTGGGTCGATGAAGGCGCACCGACCGGCACCGGCCGCCGTACCGCTCGGGCGCAGGCCGATGCCGAATGGCTGGCCCGCGGTGCGCGTGTGTTTCGCTTGCCCGGCATCTACGGTCCCGGCCGCTCGCCGCTCGATCGTGTCGCGGCGGGGACCGCGCACCGTGTCGATCTACCGGGACAGGTGTTCAGCCGATGCCATGTCGACGACATCGCCAGCGGCGTGATCGCCGGGCTGGACGCGCCGCCCGGCGCCTATAACCTGGCCGATGACCTGCCCTGTTCGCAGAACATCGTCATGGCATATGCCGCCGCGCTGCTCGGTCTCCCGCCGCCGCGCTTCGTATCGCTGGACAGCCTGTCGCCGATGGCGCGCGGTTTCTATGCCGAGAACCGACGCGTGGCAAATGGCAAGGCAAAGCGCGTGCTGCGCTGGCAGCCCGCCTATCCCGACTATCGGTTCGGCCTGCGTGCCCTCAGCGCGATCACCAGCCCGGCCATCGCCAGCACTCCGCCCGCAGCCGCCAGCAGCGACCAGCGATAGCCTTCGAACAGGGTCGACAGCAGCATCGCGATCACCGGCACGATCACGCTCGAATAGGCCGCCTTGGCCGGACCGATCACCCGGATCACCCCGAAATAGAGCGTGAAGGCGAGCGCCGATGCGAACAGGCCAAGATACAGGACACCCGCGATATAGCCTGCGCGCCATTCGAACACCGGCGGGCCGGTGGTGGCATAGGCGAACAGCGCGTTGAGCGCGGTGCCGATCAGCATCGCCGCCGCCAGCGTCGTCGACATCGGATAGCGCCGTGCCGTCGCCGATGCCGACATCACGTTCGAGATCGATGCCGACAAGACGCCTGCCAGAGTGATGGCGACGCCGGTAAGTACGGTGGCAACTCCCGAGGGATCGACTCGCGATTCATGGACGAACAGCAACGCCACCCCCGCCATCGCGATTGCCGATCCGACCAGCAATTGCCGCCCCAGCCGCTGCCCCAGGAAAATGCGTCCGAACATTGCGTTGGGTATCAGCAGCAATGCGAACACCACCGCGACCAGACCGGAGGTGATGTAGAGTTCGGCGCGGTAGACGAAGTTGAAATTGAGCACGAACTGGAACGACCCCAGCGTGGCGGCATAGCCCCAGCCTCGCGCATCCATCGCAATCGAATCGCGGCGGACCAGCGCCCACGCCAGCATCGCGATCCCGGCGACGAGGAAACGGTACGTCACCGACCAGCTGGGCGGAACGGTGCCGAGCTGGTCGCGGATCACGATCCACGTCGATCCCCAGATCAGCGTGACGATGCCGAACGGGATCAGGATCGCCAGCCGCGCCGATTGCGGCGCCGGGGTTGTGCTCACGCCGCGCGCTTCACAGCGTGGCGATCGCTTGCGCGAGCGGGCGGATATCGGCCTCGCTCTGATCCCACGCCGTCACGAACCGCGCCGCGCCGGTCCCCCAGTCGTAGAAGTCGAAGCCCTGTTCGCGCAGCGCCGCCGCTTCCTCGGCCGTCAGGCGCAGGAACAGCTCGTTCGCCTCGACCGGATGCATCAGGCGTTCACCCGCCGCCGCGGCGAGTTCGGCGGCGCCGGCATTGGCGGCGCGGGCATTGTCGAGCCACACATCGTCCTCCAGCATGGCCAGCAGCTGCGCCGCCAGGAAGCGGCCCTTCGATGCCAGCAGCCCTGCGCGCTTGCGGCGATACGGCGCGGCGGCGGCGATCTCGGAATTGAAGAAGATCAGCGCCTCGGCATTCATTCCGCCATTCTTGACAAAGCCGAAGCTGAGCGCGTCGACGCCGGCCTTCCACGTAGCCTCGGCCGGGGAACAGCCCAGATGAGCGACGGCATTGGCGAAACGCGCGCCGTCCATATGCAGCCCCAGCTTGCGCCGCGTCGCCACCCGGCCGATCGCCGCGACTTCGTCGGGGGTGTAGACGCGGCCATATTCGCTGGCGTTGGTGATCGAGATCGCGTGCGGCTGGACCTGATGCACGTCGTCGCGGATGGCGCTGCAATATCCGTCGATGGTCGCGGCCTCGAGCTTGGCGCCCTCGCCATCGAGCAGCAGCAGCTTGGCACCGTGGGTGTAGAATTCGGGGGCGCCGCCCTCGTCGACCTGGATATGCGCTTCGCGGTGGCACAGGATGCCGCCATGCGGCGGGCACATGGCAGTCAGCGCCAGGCAGTTCGCGGCGGTTCCGGTCGGCACCCACAGCACGCGCACCCGCGTCGCGAACAGCTCGGAGAAGCGCTGGTCGAGCTGCTGGCTGAGCGCATCCCCATCATAGGCGGTATCGAGCGTGTTGGCCGCGGCGATCGCGTCCATGACCTGCGGACAGACGGCGGCGGCGTTGTCGGAAAAGAAGCGCATGGTCCACGCCCATGCGTGGGCCAGCTTCAGCCGTCAACGCCTGTGATGCCGTGGGTCGCGCCGGAAAGACGGCAGCGATCAGAACTCCTCGATCAGCTCCGGATCGGGCGGCACTTCCTCGAGCGGGGGCTCCTCGCGGCGGGGATCGCGGTCGATCACCTCGAGCGTGCCGTCGGGAGCGACCCGGACGGCGAGCCCGCGGCCGCCGAACTCGCCCTCGAACTCGATCGGCGGGACCTCAAGTCCTTCGACGCTGTTGTCGATCAGCGCGTCGAGAGCGTCCTCGTCGGACACTTCGGCGACTGGCGGGGCTTCCCGGGCCGGGCCGCTGACGCCCAGCGCGCGGGTCATGAAATCGCGCCAGATGCGCGCGGGCACGCCGCCGCCCGACAGGCCGGGATTGGGGGTGTTGTCGTCATTGCCGACCCAGACGCCGACCACCAGATCCCCCGAATAGCCGACGAACAGCGCGTCGCGATTGTCCTGCGTCGTTCCGGTCTTGCCGAACGCCTCGACCGCTAGGTTCGCGCGCGTCCCCGTGCCGCGCGTGATCGATGCATTGAGCAGCTGGCGCAGATTGGCGAGGTCGTCGCCGTCGATCGGCCCGGCCTGACCCGACAGGCGTTCGAACCAGCCGGGATTGTCGCCCTGCTCCAGCCCGCGCGGGCGCACCGGCGTTTCGCCCGCGGCGATCGCGGCATAGGCGGCAGTCAGTTCGAGCAGCGATACCGACGAGGTGCCGAGCGCGATCGATGCCTCGTTGGGGATCGGCGTCGAGATGCCGAGATCGCGCGCGGCACGGATCACCGCCTTTGGTCCGACATCGGCGGTCAACCGCGCGGCGACGACGTTTGACGAGCGTGCGAACGCTTCTTCGAGCGTGATCTCGCCGCGATAGCGGTTGTCGTTGTTCTTCGGCGACCATTCGCCGATCGTCACCGGGCTGTCGTCGACCATCGAATCGGGCGTGTAGCCCGCGCGCAGCGCCGCCAGATAGACGAACAGCTTGAACGTCGATCCCGGCTGACGCTGCGCCTGGGTGGCGCGGTTGAACGGGCTTTTCTTGTAGTCCTTGCCGCCGACCATCGCCACGACCCGCCCGTCGGGCCGCATCGCGACGATCCCGACCTGCGCCTCGCGTAGCCCGGCATTGCGGACGGCACGTTCGGCAGCTTTCTGAAGATCCATCTGCAGCGTGGTGCGCACGGTCTGGTCGTTCGAGATGCCGCCTGCCTCGTCGCGCGCAGCGGGTAGCACCCAGTCGGCGAAATAGGTGCCGCTCGGCAGTGCCTTGACCTTGTTGAGCTTCAGCCGGGCGGGCGACACGTCTTCTGCCTCGGCAGCGGTGATGACGCCGGTGTCCGCCATAGCGGCGACGACGAGTTCCTGCCGCTCGCGCGCGCCTTCGAGGTTGCTCGACGGGGCGAGCCGCGACGGCGCCTTGACCAGCCCGGCCAGCATCGCCGCCTGGCCGATCGTCAGGTCTTCCGCCTTACGGCTGAAATAATGGTTCGCCGCTGCCGACAGCCCGTAGACATTGTCGCCGAAATAGACGTTCGACAGATAGCGCGACAGGATCTCGTCCTTGGTCAGCCATGCCTCCAGCCACAGCGCGATCATCGCTTCCTGCGCCTTGCGGCCAAAGGTGCGGTCGGACGACAGGAACGCGTTCTTGGCGAGCTGCTGCGTAATCGTGCTGCCGCCCTGCGACGAATTGTCGGTGAAGGTGTTGTTGACGAAGGCGCGGGCGATACCGCGCGGGTCGATCCCCCAATGCGACTGGAAGCGGCGATCCTCGATCGCGAGGAATGCGCCGGTAACATGCTCGGGCAACGCTGCTGCATCGACCGGATCGCCGATGATCGCGCCGCGCCGCGCGATCGGCGTGCCCTCCGCGGACAGCAGGGTGATCGACGGCGGGGCGGGCGGTTCGAGCGACTTCGACAGGGGCGCGGTGATCGCCAGCCAGGCAATGGCGAGCACCAGCACGACCGGGATCACGGCGAGCAAACGCACCATCCAGCGCATCGGGCTGGCGCGCCACGCCGCTGGAAGATCGGCGCTGCGATCGTAATGCGGCGTATCGGGGGCGGGCGCGGACCCGCCGGCGCCGCCGAGCGGCACTTCGAACGGGTCGTCGTAGCGCCCGGGGGTCAGGTTCTCGTGCCGCATGTTCTCGCGCTCTCAGCGCACCGTGTTACGCACTTAATACACCAAGTGCAATCCCGTCCGCCCTACGCCCGCAGTCCAGCCCCGACAAGGATCACGTGACTGGTTCGAACGCAAGGTCGTGGAAATCATAGCTGAAATCGGCGAGGGGCGAGAGCGGTTTCATTGTCACGCCGGTGACCTTGCCGCCCGCGACCGCAAAGCTGACGACAGCATCCTCGCCTGCGCCTTTCGGGAAACGGGTGCGGAAGCTATCGGTGCCCCAGGGTTCGAGCGCGCTCTTGAACACCGGCGTCGGCACGAAATCGATCTGCAGCGCGCCGCCGCGTTCCGCCACCACGACGTCGCCATACCAGGGATCGCGATAGCGTCCGGCATAAGCAGCGAGCGGCAGGCTGGGCTTGCCGGGCGGCGCTGTGTCGATACCGCCTGCGACGCTCGCCAGGGCTTCGGCCTGCCCGGCCGAAACGCGCGCCGCATAAGCGGCCGGCCAGTCGAATGCAGACGCGCCGATCAGATGGTCGAGCAGCGCGTTGCGGATCGCCGAAGAGGGGCCGTCCTCGGTATTGGTGAAGACCGCGACACCGATGCCGCGATGCGGAAGCAGTGCGGTCTGAGTGATCTGCCCCGACAGGCCACCCGAATGATGGATCAGCCGCTCACCGCGA
Source organism: Sphingomonas japonica (assembly GCF_006346325.1). NCBI lineage: Bacteria > Pseudomonadati > Pseudomonadota > Alphaproteobacteria > Sphingomonadales > Sphingomonadaceae > Sphingomonas > Sphingomonas japonica. The sequence goes on from NZ_VDYR01000002.1 coordinate 259,663, forward strand.
TAATCCTGGACGAACCAGCCGAGCGCATAGGTCTGGGTGACACCGCGCTGGGGCAGGTCGTCGGTCGGTCCGGGCGTCCCGGCGACGATGGTGCGTGGCGTCCACATCTCCGCACTCGCCTCGGCAGGCCACAGCTGGCTTCCGTCCGGCAGCCTGCCCAGCGACAGCTGCACCTGGAGCCATTTGGCGATGTCGGTAACGCTGGCGTTGATCCCGCCCGCCGCATCGGTCATCGGCCCTTCGTCGGGGGCGATCACCTCGACCGCGCCCATGCCGCGCACCGGTGGTCCGAGCCGGGCATGGCGGCCCGCGACATTGTTGGTCTTGAGGAACCGCAGCGCCGGAACCGCGTCGGTCATGCCGATCGGGCGCAGCAGGCGTTCGGCGACGAAGGCGTGCCACGGCTTGCCCGATACCCGCTCGATCAGCAGGTCGGCGACGACGTAGAGGATGTTGTCATAGGCATAGCCGGTGCGAAATCCGCGCGCGAAGGGCAGGTAGGGCAACGCCTTGAGCGCATCGCTGGCGGGCCGGTCGCTGGCCGGGAACTGCATCAGGTCGCCTGCGCCCAGCGCCAGTCCGCTGTTGTGGACAAGCAGCTCGCGGACGGTGAGGTTCTCGGTCGCGACCGGGTCCTTCATGCGGAATTCGGGCAGATGCTTGCGGACGGGATCATCCCAGGCGAGCTTGCCGTCGGCGACCAGCAGCGCGATGCACGCGGCGGTAAAGCTCTTGGAATTCGACGCGATGCCGAAGCGGGTATGCGCATCGACGCGCGCCGCCTTGCCAAGCGTGCGTACGCCATATCCCTTGAGATACGGAGCGCTGCCGGGGCGCACGATCGCGATCGCGAGGCCGGGAATGTCGAAGCGCCCCAGCCAAGGCTCGACGATCGCGTCGATCGCCGTGGCGTCGTCCTGTGCCAGTGCGAGCCCGGGCCATGCCAGCGCGCCGGCTCCCGCAACTGCGTAGCCGAGCGCCGTGCGGCGCGTGACGGTCAGACGTGCCATGTCGAACTCCCCCCGATGTTCGAGGGAAATGCTATCGTAGCGCGCAGCGCCCCGCAATCAGGCTTCGAGTTCGACGTCCCAATAGAGCCAGTCGTGCCAGGTTTCGTGTAGGAAGTTGGGCGGAAAACGGCGGCCGTGTTCCTGCAGGTGCCAGCTGGTCGGGCGGATCGGTTCGATGTGCAGCGGCATCGCTGCCTGACGAGGCGTGCGGCCGCCCTTTTTGAGGTTGCACGGCGCGCAGGCGGTGCAGACATTTTCCCAGGTGGTGCGACCGCCCTGGGCGCGCGGGACGACGTGATCGAAGGTCAGGTCGTGGCCGGAGCCGCAATATTGGCACGCGAACTTGTCGCGCAGGAACAGGTTGAAGCGGGTAAAGGCGGGGAATTGCGAAGGGCGGACATATTGTTTGAGCGCGATGACGGAGGGGAGCTTCATCACCGCGCTGGGACTTCGTACCTCGCGTTCATAGAAGGAGACGATGTCGACCCGGTCGAGAAACACCGCCTTGATCGCGGTCTGCCACGGCCACACGCTGAGCGGGTAATAGCTGAGCGGCGTATAGTCGGCGTTCAGCACCAGCGTCGGGCAGCTGTCCGGATGGCGGATCAGATCGGGATGATACATCGGCTCCCTTCCCTTCGTCCCGACCGCCTTTCGCCAATCGGGATGACGGCATGATGACAGCATGGCAGGACGGCGACGGTCAACCCGTAGCTGTGGACGAAATTGTGGATAAGCTGGCGACGACGCGCTTTGCGCCAAGCCCGACCGGGCTGTTGCACCTTGGCCATGCGTGGTCGGCGGTGCAGGCGCACGACCTGGCGCGCGCGGCCAATGGCCGCTTCCTGCTGCGCATCGAGGATATCGACGCGGCGCGCAGCCGGGACGAGCATGTCGCCGCAATCCTTGCCGATCTGGCGTGGCTGGGGCTCGAGTGGGACGGACCGGTGCTGTTCCAGTCGCAGCGTCTGGCGACATATGGCAGCGCGCTCGAACGGTTGCGGCAGGCGGGCCTGGTCTATCGCTGCTTTTGCACCCGCGCCGAGATCGCGGCGAGCGCATCCGCGCCACATGGCAGCGAGGGGCCTGTCTATCCCGGAACCTGTCGTCGCCTGACCGCTGCCGAGGAACGGGCGGACGAACCGCATTGCTGGCGGATCGACATGGCCGCGGCGACCGCGCGTGCGGGGCCGCTGACCTGGCACGACGCGCACGCGGGAACCGTCAGCGCCGACCCGATGGCGGCGGGCGATGTCGTGCTGGCACGCAAGGATGCGCCGTCGAGCTATCACCTGTCGGTAGTGGTCGACGACGCCGCGCAGGGCGTCACCGATATCGTGCGCGGCACCGACCTGTTCGATGCGACCCATGTCCACCGCGTGTTGCAGGCTCTGTTGGACCTTCCGACACCGCGCTACCACCACCACGCGCTGCTCGTCGGAAGCGATGGCGAGCGGCTGGCCAAGCGCCGCGGAGCGCCGACGCTGGCGGCGATGCGAGCGGCGGGCGAGGACGGACACGCGCTGGCGCAGCGGCTTCGCCAGGGGCAACTCCCCCTTGGTTTTGCGGTCGCCGCGCCCTAGATATCGCCAATGCAAACCTTCCTGGTCATCCTGCTCATCGCCGCGATGCTGGCCACGGTCGTCGCGCTGGTGCGCGGCATCGTCATCTTCCTCAAGACTACCGAAGCCGACCTGAAAGGCGAGGGGCCGAGCGTGTCGGCCACGCGGTCGAACAAGATGATGCAGGCGCGCATCCTGTTCCAGGCGATCGCGGTGATCATCGTCGTGCTGCTGCTGATGTCGACGGGACGGGGCTGAACCGCTGGTCAAGCTCAACCGCATCTATACCCGCACCGGCGACGACGGCAGCACCGGGCTGGTCGATGGGTCGCGCGTGTCGAAGGCCGATCTGCGAATGGCGGCGATCGGCGATGTCGACGAAGCCAATTCGGCCCTGGGAGTGGCGATCGCGGTGCTGACGCCGGGCGCGCTCGCCGACCTGTTGACGAGCGTGCAGAACGATCTGTTCGACCTAGGTGCCGACATTGCCACGCCGGGGGACGACTTCGCCCCGTCCACGACCAGTCTGCGCATCGTCCAGGCGCAGGTCGATCGCATCGAGGCGGCAATCGATTTCCATAACGCCGCGCTGGAACCGCTGACGAGCTTCATCCTGCCGGGCGGTGCGCCGGCGGCCGCGGCGCTGCATCTGGCGCGATCGATCGTGCGCCGTGCGGAACGGAGCTTGGTAGCTGCCTGTAGCGCGATGCCGGTCAACCCGGTGGCGCTAACCTATGTCAATCGTCTGTCGGATTTGCTGTTCATCGCCGCACGAGCGGTGAACAAAACAGCGGATGGCGACGTTCTGTGGGTACCGGGGGCATCGCGCGCCTAGCGCGGTGCGAGGGGTTCCGGATTTCTGCTCGATCAAGGCGGTTGCCTCTTGCCGTCGTATTCTGGTATCGGAGAACAGAATGCGAACGAAATTGAGCCTTCATGCGCATCCTGTCGGTCTCGCGGATCGCTTCCGCAGCGTCCGCGATCTCAGCGCGGCGCTGGTCTCCCGTCTGTCCGATGCGGATGCCAGCGTGCAGTCGATGGCGGATGCGTCACCGGCCAAGTGGCACCTTGCGCACACGACGTGGTTTTTCGAGACGTTCGTGCTGCGTGACCATGTCCCGGGCTATGTGCTCCACGACGCGCGCTTTCCGTTCCTGTTCAACAGCTATTACGAGGCCGAGGGACAGCGGCACGCGCGCGACCGTCGCGGCATGATCACGCGGCCGCACCTGGACGAGGTGCTCGGCTATCGCGCTGCGGTCGATGCGGCGGTACTCGATGCGCTCGACGCGCTTCCCGATGTGGCGCGCGATCTGGTGGCGCTAGGTTGCCATCACGAAGAGCAGCACCAGGAATTGCTGCTGACCGATATCCTGCACCTGTTCGCGCAGAACCCGATCGCGCCCGCGATCTGGGAAGGCGCGCGCAAGGTGCCGGTGCAGATGCCAGGACCGATGGGCTGGATCGAGTGCGGCGCGCAAGTGACCGAGATCGGCCATGATGGCGATGGTTTTGCGTTCGATTGCGAAGCTCCGCGCCATGCCACCCTGCTCAGCGCACACGCGATCGCCGACCGCACCGTGACCAACGGCGAATGGGCCGCGTTCATTGCCGATGGCGGCTATGCCGATCCGCGCCACTGGCTCGCCGATGGCTGGGCTTGGGTAAAGGCCGACGCGATTGATGCACCGCTCTATTGGGAGCGGGCAGAGGACGGCGGCTGGACGCGGTTCGGCCTCGACGGGCGCCGCGCGATCGATCCGGCGGCGCCGGTCACCCATGTCAGTTTCTTCGAAGCGGACGCCTATGCCAGCTGGGCGGGGGCGCGCCTGCCCACCGAGGCCGAATGGGAAGCGGCGGCGGCGGGGTACGACCCGGCCGTCGGAAACCTGCTCGACGCGGCCGGACCCGTCGAGCCGCGCCCGTCGGCAGACGGCCCCGCTTTCTTCGGCGATGTCTGGGAATGGACCGGCAGCGCCTATCGCCCTTATCCCGGCTTCCGCGCCGCCGAGGGCGCCGTCGGCGAATATAACGGCAAGTTCATGTCGGGCCAGTTCGTGCTGCGCGGCGGTTCGTGCGCGAGCCCGCGCGGGCATGTTCGCGCCAGCTATCGCAACTTCTTCTATCCGCACCAGCGCTGGCAGTTCACCGGCGTGCGGCTCGCAAAGGATCTCTGAAATGCTCAAGGCCGAAGCCGGGGACGGGCAGGCGTCGCTTGCCGATCCCGCATTCCGCCACGACGTGCTGACCGGACTGGCGGCGCGGCCGCGCGCCATCCAGGCACGGTGGTTCTACGACCGCCGCGGATCCGAATTGTTCGAGGACATCACCCGGGTCGAGGAATATTATCCGACCCGGACCGAGGTAGCGATCCTCGACGCGTCCGCCGCCGACATCGCCGCACGGGTTGGCACTGGGCGCGCGGTGATCGAATTCGGTTCGGGATCGTCGATGAAGACGCCGCGGCTGCTGGAGGCGGTCGCACCCGCCGCCTATGTGCCGATCGACATCTCGGGCGATTTCCTGCGCGATGCCGCCGCCGAGCTCGCGACCGCGTTTCCCGGCCTGCCGGTGCTGCCGGTCGAGGCCAATTTCATGGCGCCGGTGCCGCTGCCCGATGCGGTCGCCGACCTGCCCAAGCTGGGCTTCTTCCCCGGCTCGACGATCGGCAACATGACGCCGTTCGCCGGGATCGATGTGCTGCGCGCGATGCGCGGGTCGCTGGGCGAGGGCGCGTTGCTGCTGATCGGCATCGACCGGGTCAAGGAGGTCGGCGTGCTCGAGGCGGCCTATGACGATGCCGCCGGCGTGACCGCGGCTTTCAACCTCAACCTGCTCGAGCGGATCAATCGAGAGCTGGACGGCACCATTCCGGTCGATGCGTTCGAGCACCGCGCCGTGTGGAACGACGATGCCTCGCGGATCGAGATGCATCTGGCGGCCACGCGCGACGTCGCGTTCGGCGTCGATGGCCGCGATTTCGCGATGGCGGCGGGCGAGACGATCCACACCGAGAACAGCCACAAATATGATGCCCGCGCGGCGAACACGCTGCTGCGCGGCGGTGGCTGGACGCCGGTTGCGCAGTGGACCGACCCGAAGAACTGGTTCGCGCTGATCCTCGCCGAAGCCAGGCCGCCGGCTGCCGCGCCTTAATCGCCGCCGGTGCGCTCTACCTGCGCCCGGAAGGTAGGGATGGTATCGCTGCTGCCGCGGCATTCGGGCATTTCGGACTGTTCGACCAGGCGGAAGCGTTCGCCGTCCCATGCGAATTTCTGCGCGATGCCGCAGTCGCCCAGACCGCGCCCCTTGGCGAAGCTGTCGAAGATGCCGTTGGCGAATTCGCCGTTGGTGATCGTTGGCACCGCGCCGTCCTCCGGGCTCATCGACGGGTCGGCATCGAACGGCGCGGGGCGCGCTTCGCCATCCTCGATCAGGAACACGGCATTGATCGCGTTGTACGCGCCGCGCGCACAGGGCAGCGACACCATCGTCACCACATCGGACAGCGCATGGATGCGCGGCGCGCCATATTCGTCGTCATAGGCTTCGCAGTCACCCTGCGTGCGCATCGACGCCAGCAGCTCGGATGTCACTGCCGCGGGGGTTCCACCGATCGCCGGAACCTGAACGACCGGCAGCGCCGGTGCGGGAGCGGCAGTGGCGGATGCCGGACCGCGCGCGACGATCGCGCTTTGTGTGCCTGCGCGACCTTGCTCGGCGTCGATATAGCGCAGCGCCGCCGAGGCTCCTGCCAGTGACACGGTCTCGCGCGTACCCGCGCCCGCGGTCAGGGTCGCCTGCTGCCCGTTGACCAGCGCCGCCGCGATCCGCTGCGCGTCGGGGCCGGTGATATAGGCGCCCGCCGGGGTGGTCATCCCGCCGCTCGCGACCACGCGGCCGTCGACCTCGACGGTGAACGGCGGCGTCACTTCACCGTCGCGTCCGGAAAAGCCGATGCGGATCGGGCCGAGCGGGCCGGCCTTGCGCTCGACCGCAAGGGTGATGAGTGGAAAATCACCCGCCTCCGTCCCGAGCACGGTGGCCTTGCAGTCGAGGACATTGTCGCAGCCGACCACCCAGTCGCGGAACACGTCGATCGCGCCGGGCCGCGACGTGTCGGGCGGGGGAGCGGCCGAACTGGGCGGCAGCGCGGTCTCCTGGATCGAGGAATTGGACGGGGGCGCGGTGTCTTGCGGCGCCCGGTCGGAACAGGCGGCGGCGAGAAGCAGCGGGATCAGGATCATGCGATGGACCATAGCGTGCAAGCGTCCGCCTCGATAGGGAATGCCGCAAGCGAGAACCGACGAGGAGAGTGTTGGATGCAGACGATCGGCGTGATCGGGGCGGGGCAGATGGGCGCTGGTATCGCGCAGGTGTCGGCGCAAGCGGGATATCGCGTGCTGCTGTCTGACGTGTCGGCGGAACGCGCAGATGCGGGCAAGGCGGGGATCGCCAGGGCGCTGGCGCGGCTGGTCGACAAGGAGAAGATCGGCGCGGGCGCGCGCGACGATGCGCTCGTCAGGATCGACACCGTGGGCGACGTGGCGGCGATGGGTACGTGCGACCTGGTGATCGAGGCGGCGACCGAGCGCGAAAGCGTCAAGCGTCAGATTTTCTAGACCGTGGGAAAGGTGCTTGGCAACAGCGCCATCCTGGCGTCGAATACCTCGTCGATCCCGATCACCCGGCTGGCGCAGGCGGCGCCGGACGCGGCGCGGTTCGTCGGGGTGCATTTCTTCAATCCGGTGCCGGTAATGGGGCTGATCGAGTTGATCCGCGGGCTGGCCACGTCGGACGACACCGTCTCCCTGGTCGAGGCGTTCGGGCAGAAGCTGGGCAAGCGCATCGTCCACGCCAACGACGCCCCCGGCTTCATCGTCAACCGCGTCCTGATGCCGATGCTCAACGAAGCGTGCTTCGCGCTGGGCGAAGGCGTCGCGACGATCGCCGATATCGATGCGGCGTGCCAGCTGGGCCTCAACCACCCGATGGGGCCGTTCACGCTGGCCGATTTCATCGGGCTAGACACCTGCCTCGAAATCACGCGGGTGCTGTTCGAGGGCACCGGCGACCCCAAGTTCCGCCCCGCGCCGCTGTTGGTGAAATATGTCGAGGCGGGCTGGTTCGGGCGCAAGACCAAGCGCGGCTTCTACGACTATTCGGGCGCGGAGCCGGTACCGACGCGTTAGTGTCGGGTGCAGCCGGCCAGTGCCGATCCAGCGTCGCTGAAAGGCGCTAGGAGGCTTCGGCGAGCAACTCGCGTGCGCTGGAATTTGTCCAGTCCATCGATCCGGTCATCCGCCACACCTCCCGCCCGGCAGCATCGTAGAGCACGGTGGTCGGCAAATTGGCGGCGTAGGCGACCGACAGCGCGGCCTGATCGTCGAGATAGGGCTGGAGCCGCGCGAAATCCGCCTGTTCGAAATAGGCGGCGACCTTTTCGGGACCGGTGATGTCCTGGCTGACCGCCAGCACCTGCAGCGCATCGCCCTCGCGCGCCGCCAAGGCGTCGAGCGTCGGCATCTCCTTGATGCACGGCGCGCACCAGGTCGCCCACAGATTGACGAGCAGCGGCTTGCCCTTGAACGCCGATAGCGCAGTCGGGCTTCCCCCCGGCTCCTTGAACGCGGCGGTCGGCATCGGCTCGCCGGCATGGCTGCGGTCGAGCATGCCGATCTCCTCGGTCACGGCCTCGCCCTGCGCATCCGCCGCCGCGGGCGCGGCACTCGCGACGTTGCCTTGTGCCGGGGCTTGCGATTGCCTATCGCAGCCGCCGACCAGCAGCGTGAGCACCCCGAGGAGAAGAGCGGTTTCGGATCGCAAGACAGGCTCCAACAGCATGTGGGGCGGGCGCTTCGCCGAAGGCCCGTCCGCGGTGATGCGCGAGATCAACGCCTCGATCCCGTTCGACCAGCGCTTGTGGCAGCAGGACATCGCAGGGTCAAAGGCGCATGTCGCGATGCTGGGAGCGCAGGGCATCATCGATGCGGCCGACGCAGCGGCGATCGGCGAGGGGTTGGACACCGTGGCGGCCGACTATGCGGCCAACGGCGTGCCGATCGACCTCGCACTCGAAGATATTCACATGGTCACCGAAGCCAGGCTGGCCGAGGCGATCGGCCCGGTGGCGGGGCGGCTGCACACCGCGCGGTCGCGTAACGACCAGGTCGCGACCGATTTCCGGCTGTGGGTGCGCGATGCGATCGACGCGGTCGATGCCGGGCTGGGAGCGTTGCAGCACGCGCTGATCGCGCGCGCCGAACAACATGCCGCCGACGTGATGCCGGGCTTCACGCATCTGCAGAGTGCCCAGCCGGTGACGCTGGGGCATCACCTGATGGCGTATCACGAGATGGTCGCGCGCGACCGCGGCCGGTTCGCCGATGCGCGTCGCCGCCTGAACCTGTGCCCATTGGGGTCGGCGGCTTTGGCCGGGACGGGATTCGCGATCGATCGCGATGCCACCGCCGCCGCGCTCGGCTTCGACGGACCGACCCGCAATTCGCTCGATGCGGTCAGCGACCGCGACTTCGCGGTCGAGTATCTGACCGCCGCCGCGCAGGCCGCGCTGCATCTGTCGCGGCTGGCGGAGGAGTTCGTGATCTGGGCGAGCCAGCCGTTCGGCTTCGTGTCGCTGTCCGACCAATGGTCGACCGGCAGCTCGATCATGCCGCAAAAGCGCAATCCCGACGCCGCCGAACTGGTGCGCGGCCACTCCGGGCGGATCATCGGGTGCCTGATGGCGCTGATGATGACGATGAAGGGCCTACCGCTCGCCTATTCGAAGGACATGCAGGACGACAAGCCGCCGGTGTTCGAGGCGCACGACCTGCTGGCGCTGTCGATTGCGGCAATGACCGGGATGATCGAAAGCGCGACGTTCCGCACCGACCGCATGCGCGCCTTGGCGGAAAGCGGCTATGCGACCGCGACCGACCTCGCCGACTGGCTGGTGCGCGAGGGCGGGGTCCCGTTTCGCGAGGCGCACCATATCACCGGCGCGGTGGTCAAGCGCGCGGAGGAACAAAATTTGCCGCTCGATCAGTTGCCGATCGAGGATCTGCGCGCGATCGATGCGCGGATCGACGCGCGCGTCTATGATGTGCTGAGTGTCGACGCGTCGGTCGCGAGCCGCACCAGTTTCGGGGGCACCGCCCCGGTACGGGTGCGCGAGGCGGTCGCGGCGGCGCGGCAAGCGCGAGCTCAGGAGGCATGATGCGCTCACTCGTTCCGATCGCGCTCCTGGCGCTGCTGGCCGGCTGCGGTGCGCGCGGTGACCTCGAACCCGCCGAAGGTCGCGCCCTGCCGCCTGCCCCCTATGGCGCGGAGGAAATCCCGACGCCCGACGATCTGCTGACCCCGTCGACGCAGGCGCGTCCGACGCGCAGCGACGAACTGCTTCAGGATTCGAGCGAGCGGGATAGCGATCCGTTCGACCTGCCGCCCGACTGATGGACCATTTCGCGCTGAAGCACGGCGTGTTGCACGCCGAGGACGTGCCGCTTACCGCCATCGCGGATGCGGTGGGCACGCCGGTCTATGTCTATTCACGCGCCACGCTCGAACGGCATGCCCGCGTGTTCGCGGAAGCCGTGGCAGGGGTCGGCCCGCACCATATCGCGTTCGCGGTCAAGGCCAATCCGAACCTCGCGGTGCTGCGGGTGCTCGCCAGGGCAGGCTATGGCGCGGATGTCGTCTCACAGGGCGAGATGCGACGCGCGCTGGCGGCGGGGATGGACCCGGCGGGGATCGTCTTTTCGGGCGTCGGCAAGACCCGCGGCGAACTGGAAGCGGGGCTGCGCGCGGGGATCGGGCAATTCAACCTCGAGCTCGAGGAAGAAGGCGTCGTGCTGGGGGAGATCGCCAGCGGGTTCGGCGTGCGCGCCCCGGCGACGTTGCGCGTCAATCCCGATGTCGATGCAGGCACCCATGCCAAGATTTCAACCGGCAGGGCGGAGAACAAGTTCGGCGTGCCGATTTCCGACGCGCCGGCGATGTTCGATCGGCTGGCACGTGTCGATGGGCTCAATCTGCGGGGTGTCGCGGTGCACATCGGCAGCCAGCTCGCCGACCTCGCGCCGCTGGAGTCCGCGTATCGGCGGGTCGGTGAACTGGTCGGCGCCTTGCGCGCAGCCGGACATGTGATCAGCCATGTCGATCTGGGCGGCGGGCTTGGCGTGCCGTATCGGCCGGGCGACGTGCTGCCGACGCCTGCGGAGTTCGGGGCGATGGTCGAACGGGTCACGCGCGGCTGGGATGTGACGCTGATGTTCGAACCCGGGCGGGTCATCGCCGGCAATGCCGGGGTGCTGCTGACGCGGGTGATCTGGGTCAAGCCGGGAGTGGCGCGGCCCTATGTCATCGTCGATGCGGCGATGAACGATCTGGCGCGGCCGGCCCTGTACGAAGCCTATCACGACTTCGCGGCGGTCGAGCCGAACGGCGCGACCTTTGCCGCCAACATCGCCGGGCCGGTGTGCGAGAGCGGCGATACTTTTGCGATGGGCCGCGTGATCGACTGCGTCGGGAACGGCGATCTGGGCGTGCTGCGTACCGCCGGCGCGTACGGCGCGACGATGGCGTCCACCTATAACAGTCGCGCGCTGGTGCCGGAGGTGCTGGTCGATGGCGACCGGTTCGCGGTCGTCGCCGATCGCATCGAACCCGCGACGATCCTGGCTGCCGAACGCGTGCCCGAATGGCTGAAATGAACGGCGCCGCGCTACCCGTGACGCTCAACCTGTCGGGCATGCCGGTATTGCTGCTGGGGAAGGGCGCAGCGGCGGACGCCAAGCGGCGGCTGCTCGAAAGGGCAGGCGCGACGATCGCCGACAGCCCAGATCGCGCGCGCGTGGCGATCGTGGCGATCGACGATGCCGACGCCGCGCGCGGCGAGGCGCTGGCGCTCAAGGCGCGCGGCCTGCTGGTCAATGTCGTCGACACGCCCGAATTGTGCGATTTCACGGTTCCGGCGATCGTCGAGCGTGCGCCGCTGCTGGTCGCGGTCGCGACCGGCGGTGTGTCGGCCGGCCTCGCAGCGGCGGTGCGCCAGCGGATCGAAACGCTGCTGCCGGTGGGGCTGGGCGATCTCGCGCGGCAATTGCATGCTGCCAGATCGGAACTGCGCGCGCGCTTCCCCGATGGCGGCGAGCGCAGGCGCGCGATCGGGGCGGCATTGGCGCCGGGCGGTGCGCTCGACGTGCTGGCCGATCACGACGGCGGCGCGGTCGCTCGCTGGCTGGCCGAGGACGGGCAGGCGCCGGCCGATCGCATCGAGGCGATCACGCTCGCTTCGCCCGATCCCGACGAACTGACATTGCGGAGCGCGCGGCTGCTTGGACAGGCCGACCGCGTGTTTCACCGCGCCGACGTCCCGCTTGCGATCCTCGACCGCGCGCGCGCCGATGCCGATCGCATCGTCTGCGACGCGCTCCCGGCCGATCCGGGTTCTGGCCTGTCGATCGACCTGTCGGTGTCGGCATGAGCGGGTTCGCGTATCGCGTCGTCGGCGGCAAGGCGACCGCGATCCCCGTCGACGAAGCGCGCTGCAACGGCGGCGACCTGATCTGGGCGCATCTCCACACCCGCGACGACGAAGCCCGGCGCTGGCTTGCCGACAAGGCGTCGCTGCCCGATGTCGTCGTCGACGCGCTTACCGCGACCGAGACCCGCCCGCGCTGCGACGCGGTCGGCGACGGCGCGATCCTCAACCTGCGCGGGCTGTCGTCCGACGACATGGTGGCTTCGGACCCGCTGGCCTCGGTGCGGATCCATGCCGAGGCGAATTGCGTGATCTCGGTCACGCGCAAGTCGATGGAAGCGCTCGCGGTGGTGCGTGCGGCGATGGAGGCAGGCAGGATTGGCGATCCCGGCGACCTGATCGTCGCCTTTGCAGGCGCGATCACCGAGGAGCTCGATCCTGTCGTCGCCGATCTCGGCGACACGCTCGACAGTTGCGAGGAAGAACTGGGGCAGGAGAATGTGTTCGAGCTGCGCCGCACCGTCGCGCATACGCGCAGCGATGCGATCGGCTATCGCCGCTTCCTCAATCCCCAACGCGCCGCACTGGAGAAGCTGGCGCAGCTTCCCGCCGACTGGCTGACCGACGAGGATCGCCTGCACCTCGCCACCGCCGCCGACCGCGCCGCGCGCATGGCCGAGGAGGTCGAAAGCATCCGCGAACGTGCCGCACTGATCCACGAGGCGCTGATCGACCTGCGCGCCGAACAGATCGATCAGCGTACCTTGGTGATCTCGATCGTCGCGATGGTGTTCCTTCCGCTGACCTTCCTGACCGGGCTGCTCGGCATGAACGTCGAGGGGATACCCTTCGCCCATGCGCCCTGGGCCTTCTGGGGCGTGGTCGGAGTGTCGGCGCTGCTGTCCGTCGTCATCGCCGGTTATTTCGTCCAGCGGCACTGGTTCCGGTAATCCCGCCGCCTTTAGCTGCCGCCAGGCGTTTTATCAGGCCGCCTTGAGCTGCCGCCAGGCGTCGGCAATCTCGGCGATGTTGGCAGCGGCGATGCGCAGCGGGGCGGGGTCCTGGCCGACGCTGGCATCGATTACCGACTGGCGCGTGCCCGCATACAGCGTCGCCAGCGTGCGCGAAACTTCGCCGCCACGCTCGAAATCCAGGCCGTTTTCCAGAGCGAACAGGATCGCGATCGCGCGCGTGATTCGCTCGCCCTTGAGCTTGAAATCGCGGTGCTCGGTCGCCCAGGCAGCAACGCCCAGCGCGCGGATGAGTTCGGCATAGAGCAAATCGACCAGCGCATGCCCGTCGGCACCGCCAGTGCGGCCGGCGAGGTCGATCGAGCGGTACGTCGCCTCGGGCGAGGCGAGCAGGGCGGAAGCATAGCGCGCCATCAGTTCTGGCTGTTCCAGGCGTCGATCTGCTGTTCGAGGAAAGTCTGGGTCGATTTGTACGCGGCGACCTTGGCATCCATGCTGGCGAATTGCTGGGTCAGCCGGGTGCGCATCACCTCGGCCGCATCGCTTGCCTTCAGCTGCTGATCGACAAGCAGCGACTGCGCCTTGGTATAGCGCGCTTCGCTGGCGCCCAGTCCGAACTTGGTGCTCGTCACCTGCGCCGAGATTGCGTTGAGCGCCGCCGACAGGCCCTTTTCGCTGGCGCCCGATGATCCGGGGGCGAACATCGCCTCGACGCTGCCGGGATGGTTGGCGAGGACCTTGGCGAGCTTGCCCGTATCGACCGACAGCGTGCCGTCGCGATTGGTCGTCACACCGATCTCGGCAAGGTTGGTCGGTGCGCCGTCGGCACCGGCGGGGATCAGTTCCGTCAGCGTCAGCGCGCGCATGCTTCGCAGCATCGTCTGCGCCGCCGGGTCGCTGCGCAGCGCACCCGAGATGCTGTTGGTCTGCTCCTTCACCATCGCCAGCAATTCGTTGTAGGTCGTCACCACGTCGGTGACGGCCTGGCGCAGATTCGCGGTCGGTGCGCTGCTGCCCAGCGCGATCATCGTGCCGGGCTGCGCGGTGACGAGGTCGATCTTGACCCCGTCGATAAGGTTGTTGATCGAATTGCTCGCGCGCTTCAGTGCGACGCCATCGACCGCCACGATCGCGTCGCGCGCCGCCGAGCCGATCGTCGTCCCCGATGCGCCGACTCCCACGGTGAGCGCCGACAGCCCCGGTGCGGAGCCGTCTTCGGTCGCGGACAGCGTGAACGCCTGCGATTCGCCGGTCGCGCCCTTGAGCACCAGCCGCGCGCCGTCGGCGTCGCTCAGGATACTGGCGGTGACGCCGGCGCCCTTGGCGTTGATCGCGCGGGCGATGCCGTCGAGCGTCGAATTGCTGTCGTCGATGACGATGTCGATCGCCGCCGCGGATCCGGCCGCAAAGCCGGTCATCGCTCCGTCCGCCACGGTCGCGGTGCCGAACTGCAGCGTCAGCATGCCCTTGCCCACGACCGCGGTGCGGTCGGCGATCGGCGCGGTGCTGGCCGACTGGATCGCGGCGATCTGGCGGACTTCGATGGTCGAGTTCAGCGCGCCGGCGCTGCCGCCTGCCAGCTTGGAGACCTTGACGACGGATTCGTTCGAACTGGTCGGCTGCGTCGCCAGGCTGCCGCCGCTGACCAGCGACGCCAGCGCGGATGCGAAGCCGCTGATCCCGCTCTTGAGCGTCGAAACACCCGATATCTGGGCGGCGAGCGCTTCGCTGCGCTGGGTCAGCGTCTCGTTCTTGACCGCATATTGCGCGTCGACCAGCGAGCCGACGAGTTCGGAGATGTTGATCCCCGATCCAGATCCGAGCGTTTGCGTGATTGAATCGACCATCAGATGCTCCGGACCAGCGCTTGTCCGTCAAACGACCGCCGCGGCGAAAGGTTAAGGGGTTTCATGCCGGTTGCAGCTTGTTGCCATGCTCGTCGAAGCGCGCCGACGGCGGTACCGAGACCTGCGGCTGGGCCGCCTCGGCATTGAGGCCGAACACGAAGGCGAGCACCGTCGCGATCGCGAGGTAGAGGTCGTCGCGCACCTCCTGCCCCTCGCGGCTGGTATAATAGACCGCGCGGGCGAGTTGCGGATATTCGAGGATCGGCAGCGCCATGTCGCCGGCGAGTTCGCGGATGGCGAGCGCGGTCGCTCCGCGGCCTTTGGCGACCACCACGGGCACCTGGTCGCGCCCGGCTTCGTAGCGCAGCGCCACCGAGAAATGCGTCGGGTTGGTGAGCACGACATGCGCCTCGCCCAATGCCTTGCGAAAGCCGCGCTTCATCACCTCGCGCTGGCGCTGGCGGATCGCGCCCTTGGCCTCGGGCGAGCCTTCGCTTTCCTTGTGCTCGTCGCGGACTTCCTGCTTGGTCATCTTGAGCTTGTTGATGCGCCGGACGATCTGGATCGGCAGATCGATCCCCGCGATCAACGCCATTCCGGCCGACATCGCGATCATCAGCCCGACGAACGTGCCGCCCAGTTCGCTGACCGCGCGATCGAGATCGGACGACACCAACCCTATCGACTGGTGCGACGCCGCCATCAGCATGTACCAGCCGATGACGCCGAGCAGGATTGCCTTGAGCAGTGATTTGCCGAGCTCGATCCAGCCGGTCGGGCCGAACATCCGTTTGAGGCCGGCGCCGGGATTGATGCGGCTCGCCTTGGGCGCGAACAGCTTGCCGTTGAAGCGCAGCGCACCCAATCCGGCCTGGCTGAGGATCGCGGCGACGAACGACAGTGCCAGCAGTCCGCCAAGCGACGGTGCGAGCCGCCATCCGGCTTCCGCCAGCGGGCGGAACGGCTGAAAATCTTCGACATCGCCGCGCCCGAACGAAAAGCTCGCAGCCATGACGGCCTTGCACGCCGAAATCAGCGCGGGACCGAGCATCACCATCCATGCGCAGCCGACCAGCACCACCAGCGCCGCGGCGAAATCGCGCGAGCGAAGGACGTCGCCTTCGTCGAGCGCCTTTTGCCTGCGCTTCGGGGTTGGGCTTTCGGTTTTTTCGCCCGATTGCTCCGCCATCAGCCGAGCACCAGGCTACGCAGCGCGGACAGCGCCTCGGCAACGATGACCAGCATATAGTCGCCCATCGCCGGCATCGCGACGAACAGCGACACCACCCCGACCAGCAGGCTGGCGGGCAGGCCGACGGCGAACAGGTTGAGCGAGGGGGTCGAGCGCGACAGCATGCCGACCACAAGGTTGAGGCACAAAAGCAGGAACCCGACCGGCAATGCCAGCAGCAGTCCGGCCATGAACGCATAGCCACCGAAGAAGGCGATATCGCGCAGCTTCTCCGCCCCCAACCATGCCTGGCCCGGCGGCAGCAGCGTATAGCTGTCGACCACCAGTTCGACCAGGACGAGGTGCCCGTCGACCGACAGGAACAGCAGAATCATTAGTACCGACAGGAAGGTGCCGAGCGCGGGCGTGGCGGTGCCGTTCTGCGGATCCACCATCGCCGCAAAACCGATGCCCATCGACGATCCGATGACTTCGCTCGCCACGAACGGCGCGGCGAACGCGATCTGGAGGATGAAGCCGAGCGACAGCCCGACCAATGCTTCCGCCGCGATCGACAAAAAGGTCGTGAGCGCGAAGATCTCGGCGGGCGGGGTGATCGGCGCGACGTTCATCGCCAGGATGCCGATCGCCGCGGACAGCAGGATGCGCACCTGCACCGGCACGGCGACCGCGCCGAACACCGGCGCGGCGATGAACGCTGCGCCGACCCGCACCATCGTGAAGATCAGCGTCCACAGCTGCGGCTCGATCGCGAGGCCGAACCCGAGCATCGCCTAGCGCACCAGATCAGGAATGCGTTCGAAGATGCTGGTGGTGAAATCGCCGAGCAGGCCCAGGATCATGCCGCCGAAGATGACCAGGCTGACCGCGACGACGATCAGCTTGGGAACGAACGACAGCGTCTGTTCCTGGATCGACGTCGCCGCCTGAACCATGCCGAGGATCAGGCCCGACAACAGCGCCGGCAGCAGGATCGGCGCCGATGCCAGCGCGAGGATCCACATCGCTTCGCGCGCGACGGTCAGAAAATAGCTCGAGTCCATTGCCGCTAACTCACGAAACTGTTGGCGAGGCTGCCCATCGTCAGTGCCCAGCCATCGACCAGCACGAACAGGAGAAGCTTGAACGGCAGCGAGATGATCGTCGGCGACAGCATCATCATGCCAAGCGCCATCAGCACCGTCGCGACGACGAGGTCGATGACGATGAACGGCAGGAAGATCAGGAAGCCGATCTGGAACGCGGTCTTGAGTTCGCTGGTGATGAAGGCGGGCAGGAGCACCGAGAAGGGGACGTCTGCGGGATCGGCATATGGGCCGCTCTTGGCCATCTCGGCAAACATCGTGATGTCCTTGACCCGCGTCTGCTTCATCATGAATGCGTGCAGCGGGACGCCGGCCTGCTCGATCATCTGCGTCGCGCCGATCTGACCGGCCGAATAGGGCTGGATCGCGGTCTGGTTCATCTGGGAGATCGTCGGGGCCATCACGAACAGGCTGAGGAACAGCGACAGCCCGATCAGCACCTGGTTCGGCGGCGTCTGTTGCAGTCCCAGCGCCTGGCGCAGCACCGACAGCACGATGATGATCCGCGTGAAGCTGGTCATCATCAGCAGCAGGCTGGGCAGGATCGTCAGCAGCCCCATGATGATGAGGACCTGCAGCGACAGGCTCAATGGCGCGTCGCCGCCGCCAAGGTCGCCCAGCGCGCGATCGACCGCGTCGCCGACGCCGGGCGCAGCGGGAGCGGCGGGCGGCGCCACGGTCTGCGCGATCGCCGGCTCGGCGATCACCGCGATCATCAGCAGCAGTCCGCACAGCACTGCCATGCGGCGCAGGAGCAGGGAAATGGTCACTACTCGCCCTTGTCGATCAACGCGACGCCGCCGCGGCTGACCGATACGAGCAGCTTGCGGCCTTCGAATTCGAGTACCGCGAGCCGCGTGCCGGGCGAGATCATCATCGTCTCGCGCACCTTGAGCATCTTTTCGCCCTGGTTGCCGGGCATCCGCGTCTCGAGCTTGCGCCACAGGTAGAGGCACCCGATCAGCAGCCCGCAGACCAGCGGGAGCAGGATCACCAGTTTCAGGATATACGACCACATCATCAGCGGGCGACGCGCTTTTCCGGGCTGACCAGCTCGGTCATGCGCACGCCGAAGCGCTCGCCGACGGTGACGACTTCGCCGCGGCCGATCAGCGTGCCGTTGACGAACACGTCGAGCAGTTCGTTCGAATGGCGGTCGAGCTCGATCACGCTCGATTCGCCGAGCGCGAGCAGTTCGCGCAAGGTGAGCGAGGTCGAGCCGATCTCCACGGTCAGCTTGACGTCGACGTCCTGGAGCAGGCGGAAATTGGCGGCCACTGCCCCGTCCACCGGGAAACCGCCGGTCATGTCGTTCATTGGAAGTCCTCTTCGTCGAGACGTTCGAGCTGATGGATGCGGATCGCGGCCTTGCCGTTCGACGTGCCGACGACGCCGGTACCGAGCCGATTGGCAGCGACCATGATCGGCACGAATTGGCCGAAACTGATCGGAATGACGTCGCCTTCGGTGAGTTCGAGCAGGCGGCCGAGCGAGATGGTTGGTTCGGCGAGAACCGACCGGACCTCGAAGCGCACGCCCATCGCGGCGCGGGTCAGGCCGTTCTGCCATTTCGGTTCGGGATCGGCCGACCGGCCATGGACCTTGGCGTTGATCGACGGGCCGTGCGGCTTCAGTCCCGCGACCGGATAGACAATGTCGAGGAACACCGGCTTGACGCCTTCGGGCGCAATGCCGAAACGGCTGACGATCATCGCGTCGTCGCCGTCGAGATCGGCGAGCATGGACGCGTTCAGTTCGACATTGCCGACCGCGAATTCGATCCGGGAGACCGGTTCCCAGGCGTTGCGCAGCGGGCCGGTGATCTGGCCCGCGATACGCTTGACCATGGTTTCGGCCGCCGGAGAGAATTCGCCAGGCAGCGGGTGTGGAGCATCGCCGGTGCCGCCGAAGAACAGGTCGAGCGCCTCCAGCGCGAACTTGCCGTCGATCACCATGAGCGCCGCGCCATTGCCGGGCACCATCGTCATCGGCACCCAGCCGGTCAGTCCCGGCTCACGCTCGGCGACATAATCGGCGAAGCGCTGCACCACGATCGGCTCGACCCAGCTGCGCACGCCCTTGCGCAGCATCGGCTCGAACACGCCGCGCAAGCTGCGTGCGAGCCGGGTCGAGAGGTGCTGGAGCGTGTGCAGGTCGCCGAACGGATTCAGGTTCGCCGCGCCCAGCGTGGAGACATGCTCCGCGCTGGTGCGCTGGCGCGAACGCCGGTCGGCCGATGCCGTGGTTGCGGTGCTGTTAACCATGCACCGTCACTGAACAACAAAATTGGTAAAGTAGACGTTACCGACGCCGCCGAAACCTTCCTTTTCCTTCAGCGTCGCGTTGATGGCGGCGGCAAGGCGCTTCTGCAGTGCGGTCTTGCCCTGGGTGGTGAAGACGGCTTCCTCGTCGGTCTCGCCGAGCGCCATCAGCACAGCCGAACGCACGGCAATCTCGTGCGTCTTGATGTTTTCGATGACGCGATCGTCATAAGGCGTTGACACCGCGATGCCGACCTGGACGAAATGGACGCTGTCGAGGAGGTTCGAGGTGAACTCCTTTTCCATCGCGTAATAGTTCGACGCATATTTGTCGCCGCCCGAACCCTTGGGGGTGGGCATGCCCTCCGCCTTGGCGGCTGCGCCTTCCTCGCCGCCCGATTCGCCTTCGGGCGCGGCGGCGCGCTTCTCTTCGTCCTTGGGGACGAGGCGCGGGGTGTCGGCCTCGGCCTCGGCATGATCGCCGCCGCCAAGGTTGCCGCTGGCATAAAGGCCGCCGGCGACCCCGCCGCCGAGCAACGCGATCGCGCCGACGCCGATCAACAGGAATTTCATCAGCTTGCCCTTTTTCTTGGCGGGCGCGGCAGTTTCGGGCGTGTCACTCATCTTGGGTTCCTTCGTCATGCTAGGCGGTCGGTCGGCTCGGCCGCGTCATCGGCGGCCGGGGTGGCGGGAGCGGGCGTGCGATTGGCTTGGCCCTGCGGTTCGGGTTGGCGCTGGTGCTGCGCGTTCGATTGCGCGGCGTTGCCGCCCAAATCGACTTGGGTCTGGCCAAGCCGCAGCCCGCGCGCGTCTGCGATCTCGGCCAGCCGCGGCACGGCGTCGGCGAGCAGCGTGCGCGTCGCCGCGGTCTCGGCCGTGAAACGCAGGTTGGTGGTGTCGCCATCGCGTTCGATCGCGATCTCGACGCTGCCGAGCTGGTCGGGATTGAGCCGCACGCGCGTCTCGCGGCGTTCGATGCCGACAGCGGCGGTCAGCATCTCGATCCGGTCGATCATGTCGCCCATCCAATCGGCGCGGCTGGTGTCGAGCGTGGCGGCGGCGGCGGGTGCAATGATCGAGGATGTGGTCGACGAAGACGACAGATCGATTCCGGCGATCATCGCCAGTTCGGCAACGCTTCCGCGTGGAGCGGGTTTGTGGCGAACGGTTTCGACCGCGGCGAACACGGCGCTGGCAAAAGCCTGGCCGGCGGGAACGGCGACCGGTTCGGTGCGCGGCATTGAAGCGGGTGCCGGAAGGGCACTTGGAGCATCGACAGCAGCATCGCCGCGTACCGTCACAGGTGTCCGGACCAACTCCGCACCATCGAGCGGAGTCGGTGGTACGGCCTGGATCGGCGATGCGGGGACGGCGACCGAAGATGCCGGCGGGGGGACTGGAGCGGATGGTGCAGCCTCAACTGGCGCTGCTGTGGCCATCGTCGCAAGTCGAGTTGGATGCCCGGAAGCAGCCTGGAAAATGGATCGAGGTCGAATTGCAGCTATGCTGCTTTCGATGGCTTGAAGCGCCACATGCTGCGATGTCCGGCGGGGGCCGGATGCGCGGCCATCGGCGGCTAAGGAATCGGGGTGCGCGATAGAATGGATATCGGGCAACGCTGCTGGCCGTGGCGCGTGGTTGGCCGACATCGACGGCAGTTGTGCCGGAGTTGGCAGCAGCGATGCGTCAAGCGCCGCAGTCCGGCCGATGCTAGTCGTCCCGCGTTTTAGCGAAGCGGTTGGAGGTGCTTGCGCCAGAGGGGGCTCGGGCTGCGACCGAACAGCGCCGTCCGTCGCCACCCTAGATTTCCGATCTGCCGTTGCTGGCGAACCAGCGGTTTCGCCCGGTGCCGTGTAGCGGGTCGAAGCGGTCGCTTCCCGCGCTTCCGGAACGGACGCCTGCGCGCCCGGAAGGGTTTCGGCACCGGCGACAATCGCCGCATCGGCGGCCGAGCTTCGCATGTTCCCCACCTCGGCAAACGTCGGGGCCAGCCTTGGGAGCGGTGCATCGTCGATCCCGAGCGCGGGCGTGCGGATTGCGGCCGCTGCGGGAGTAACGGGCACATCCGGCGCAGCGGGCTGGGGCAGACCCTGCAACGCGATTTCGGGCGGAAGACCAAGCGGCGCGGTCGCGGTGCGATCGTCGGTCTCGACATCGGCGCCCGGATCGGCGTCTGGCGTGTCCGGATCCGCATCGACCTCGGAAGCGGGGGGCGCGATGGTCTCGGGCAGAGCTCTGACGGGTTGGACAATCTCGGGCGGCGGAAAGGACCGGTCGAGGCTGTTTGCAGGCAAATCTTTGGCCGTGGCTGCGGACTCGCCGGCCCCGGGCGCGGCGCCTTCATCGTTCGGCAGCTTGATCACATCGCTTTGCGGGTCCGGTGCGACCGTCCCTCGAATGATTCCGGTAATGCGCAACGCGAGCGCGATCGGAGCGGGGGATACGGTATGGGGCTGGCTTGTACCGTCGTGGCCTGGATGCGCCGCTGGATGCGGGCTGTCTTCGGCCAGAGCGGGCGGCACAAGGTCTAGCGCTTCATCATCGGCGATCAGGCGGGCGGCCGTCGGCGCAACCTCGGCGCTTGTCGTCGGCGCATCCGGCAATGGCTTGCCGGTTTCGGCAAGCGGCTGCCGTGCGTTCGCGGGAGCTGCACCCGGCAGCAATACCCCTGCCAGCAGCAGCGAGAAGTCGGGCGCGCCGGCGAAGCCCGCGGGCGCGCGGATCGCGCCTGGTGCGACACTCGACAGCAACGCCGTGATCTCGGTCATTCGGTAATCCCCGCTTCGATACCCGCATGGGGTTCAGCAAGGATCGTGCCGGTTCCGGCTGGATGTCGGCGGCAGGGCCTCCATCGCGCGCAACGCCTTGAGCGCGGCGTCGGTATTGGCGCGCGCGATCAACTTTTCGACCGCCGACTGGTCGCGCCTGGCATCGATCGTGCGCTCGCGCGCCTCGACCAGCCCGCTTTCGGCGGCGGCGACGCGCTGCTCGGCGGCGGCGGCGGTCTGGTGGAGGCGGTCGCGATAATGCGCGGCGGCGATCAGCGAGGTCGCGAAGTCGGATTCTGGACGCGGGGCCACGTCGGCGGCCAGTTGCGCAATGCGGTGTTTCAGCGCGGTCTCGCTGGCGACCCGTTCATGCGCCTGCATTTCGGACGCCCGCACCATCCCCAGCTGGAGCGTGCGCACGCGCAGCAGGCGGTCGAGTTTCTTGGCGGAGCGCTCAGCCATTGGTCTTGGACCAACTAACCGTCGCCGAACACGCCGGTCAGCTCGGTGACGGCGTCGTCGAGCGTCACCACAGCATCGGCATCCTGGCGGATATAGTCGAGGATCGTGTCGTGGCAGGCGATGGCGGTGTCGATCGCGGGGTCGGCGCCGGCGCGATAGGCGCCCATCAGTACCAGGTCGCGATTCTCCTCGTAGGTGGCGAGGTGGCGGCGCAGCACGCGCGCGGCTTTTACATGCGCTTTGCCGGCGATGTCGGTCATTACCCGGCTGACCGACGGGCCAAGGTCGATTGCCGGATAGACGCCGCGCTCGGCGAGGCTGCGCGACAGCACGATATGCCCGTCGAGGATCGAGCGCGCCGAATCGACCACCGGGTCGTTGCCGTCGTCGCCATCGGCCAGCACGGTGTAGATCGCGGTGATCGATCCGCCGGAGGAAACGCAAGTACCCGCGCGCTCGATCAGGCTGGGCAGCATCGCGATCGCCGATGGCGGATAGCCGCGAGCCGATGCCGGTTCACCCAGCGCCAGCCCGATCTCGCGTCCGGCGTGCGCGACGCGGGTCAGCGAATCCATGATCAGCAGGACCTTCTTGCCCTCGGCGCGAAACGCCTCGGCGATCGCGGTGGCGCGCAGCGCGCCGCGGATGCGCAGGACGGGCGAATGGTTGGCGGGGACCGCGACGACGACCGAACGATCGCGCGCGGCACCGAATATCTTGGTCTCGAGAAAGTCGGCGACTTCGCGGCTGCGTTCGCCGATCAGGCCGACGACGACGACGTCCGCTTCGGCGGCGCGCACGATCATGCCGAGCAGCACCGACTTGCCCACGCCTGAGCCCGCCATGATGCCGACGCGCTGGCCCTGGCCGATCGTCAACAGTCCGTTGATGGCGCGGACGCCCACGTCCATCGGCTGCAGGACGCGGCCGCGGTCGAGCGGGGATTGCAGCTTGCCCGCGAGCGGCCAGCTGGCGGCGCCGCGAATCGGTCCCTTGCCGTCGATCGGTTTGCCCGCGCCATCGACGACGCGGCCGAGCATCGCCGGGCCGACCTGCGCCTCGCCAGGCGCACCGATCGGACGGACGGGTGTGTTTGGGAGCAGCGCGGCGGGGCCGCCCAGGTTCATCATCAGGGTGCGACCGGCGCGAAAGCCGATCACTTCGGCCTCCACGCGCTGTTTGGTGCCGGCGCCGATCTCGCACACGGTGCCGACCGGCAGCGACAGTCCGATCGCTTCCATCAGCAGGCCGTCATAGGAAGCGAGCCTGCCGGACACGCGGGGTCTGGCCACGAAATCGCGGCAGCCCAGCGTATCGAGATATTCTTCGGTGAAACGGTTCAGCATGCGGGTGGAAGCGGTGCGTGTTCGATGGCGTCGGTCAGCTGCTCGATCCACAATTCGGGACCGTCCTCGACGACGGTCGTCGCCGATTCCAGCACGAAGCTGCCGCGTTGGACGCCGATATCGCCTGCCGCGAACACCGATTTGGGAAGCGCGCCTTCGACCAGCGCCATGTCTTCGGGATGGAGGCGCAGCACCGCGGCCTCGGCACTGTCGGCGAGCAGATCAATCGCACTTTCGATCCGGGCTTCGAGAAGCGCCGGCGCGACACCGATCTCGCCGACCAGCCGGGTGACGAGGTGGAGCACGGTGGTGCGCAGATGCCCCGCCAGCCGGTCGCGGTCGATGCGGCTCGCGCCGGTCAGCGCTTCGGCAAGCCTGCCGGTCAGCGACTGGTCGCGGGCGAGTTCGGCGGCGGCTTCGGCGCGGCCTGCGTCGAGGCCTTCGATATAGCCTGCAGCCTGCGCAGCCGCGATTGGATCGACGAAGTTCGTTTCCTGCGCTGGACTGCTGTCGAAGACGTCCCAGCCCTCGGTGGGATTGCTCTCCGCATCGGCAGGAGAGAAATGCTTGGGCCCGGCGGGTTCGGGGCTGAATCCCTTGGGCGCAGCAGCGGCGGGCTTCGGACGTGGGCCGCGCACGATCGATTCGATTGGCGCGAAATCGTCGGGTGGGCCGAACACGCGAGCGAGCGCGGCGGACGCGGAATCGTGGCGGCTGGCGAAGCCCGCTTGGAAGCTATGCATGTTTTTGCGCTCCGCTGAGGTGGCGCATCGGCCCGCGATCAGACATAATCGTCCTCGCCCCCGCCCATCATGATGGTGCCGTCCTTGGCGAGATTGCGGGCGATCGCGATCACCAGCTTTTGCGCTTCGAGCACTTCGGTCAGGCGCATCGGCCCGCGTTCTTCCATTTCGTCGCGGATGCCGTCGGCGGCGCGAGCCGACATGCAGCCCAGGAAGCGGTTGCGCGCTGCTTCGTCGACGCCCTTCAAGGCGCGGACCAGCGTATCGCTCTCGATGTTGCGGATCAGCGTGCCCAGATTCTTGTCGTCGAGGTCGAGCAGGTTCTCGAACACGAACATCGCTTCCTCGATCGCCTTGGCGACCTCGCGGTCGATCTTGGCGAGCTTGGGCATGACGCGCGTTTCGGTCGCCTTGCGCGCGCTCGACAGGATCTTGGCCGCGTCCTTGGTGCCGCCGAGCTGCAGCCCGGCTCCCTGGGTGTGGCCGATCCGGTTGGACAGCGCCGCCTTCAGCGTCTCGATCGCCTCGGGCGTGATCGGTCCCAATCGGGCGATGCGGTGAAGTATCTGCGGCTGGATCGCGTCGGGCAACAGTTCGAATACCTGCGCGGCGATCGCAGGGTCGAGATTGGCGATCAGCACCGCGGCGATCTGCGGGTGCTCGCTTTCGACCAGTGTCGCGATCTCGGGCGCGTCGAGCCAGTCGAGCAGGTCGATCGCACACGCCGCCTCGGGCGGAGTGATGCGCGCGAGCACGCTTTCGGCCTTTTCCGGGCCGAGTGCGCGGTTCATCATCGCCCCGATCTTGGGGCGCGGGTCGAAGCCAATCGCGGTGCGGTCGCGTGCCTTGCCGATGAAATCGTCGAGTACGTCTTCGACTTCGGCCTCGCTGACATCGGCGACGGCGAACATCGCCTTGCCAAGCTGGCGGACTTCTTCGGGCTCCAGCTTCTGCAGGATTGCGGCGGCTTCTTCCTCGCCGACCAGCATCATCAGCACGGCGGCGCGCTCGGACCCGGTATAGGCGCGCGGCAGCCCGGTGGTGATCGCATTCACGAGGCGTCGGCCTTGATCATGTCGCGGACTGCCAGCGCGGCGCGCGCGGGATTGTCGCGCGTGAAGCCGCGGACCAGCCCGACCCGTTCGTCATAGCCGCGGGCCTGCGCCAGCCGGTCGATACTGACCGGGGCCTGGCCGGGCGTCGTCTGTTCGGTTGCCGAGGAGTGCGATCCGTCCGGCCCGGCAAGCGCCGCACG
The DNA here is from genome assembly GCF_006346325.1 of Sphingomonas japonica. Taxonomy (NCBI): domain Bacteria; kingdom Pseudomonadati; phylum Pseudomonadota; class Alphaproteobacteria; order Sphingomonadales; family Sphingomonadaceae; genus Sphingomonas; species Sphingomonas japonica. The sequence continues at coordinate 285,649 of NZ_VDYR01000002.1, forward strand.
CTGTGGTGAACCGGGCTCGTCGCGATTCTTCCCGACCATCTTGAGTAGCGGACGCACGCCGAGCAGCAGGACGAGCAGCGCGATCACCAGCGCGGTGCCGTTGCGCGCCACCATCGGCACCCAATCGGCCTCGTACCATGACGGTCCCTCGCCATCGATCGCCGAGGCCGAGAATTGCCGGCTGATGACGGTGACCTGGTCGTTGCGCTCGGCGCTGAACCCGACTGCGGCTTTGACGAGGTCGTTGATCTGCTTGATCTCAGCGGCGCTGCGCGGCTTGCCGCCTTCGGGATCGCGCAGCAGGACGGCGACCGACAGTCGCTTGATACCGCCGGGAGCCTGGCGCGTGACCGAGATCTCCTTGCCAAGATCGTATGCGCGGGCGAATTCCTCGCTCGCCTTGGGCAGCGCCGCACCCGCGACCGGAGGAGCGGCAGGCGCCGCGGCGTTCGGATCGACACCGGCTGCGGCTGCCGCCTGTGCTGCGGGATCGGTCAGCGTGCTGGGTGCGGGAGCGGTGTTCGACAGCGCGCCGGGGATGCCGCCGGGGGCCTGTTGGCCCGACGCACCCGACCATTGGCCCTGTTCGGCGCGGATCACGCCTTCCTTGTCATAGGTTTCGCGCGTCGCCTGGCTTTCGTCGAGATCGACCTCGGCCTGGACTTCCGCGCTGAAATTATCGGGGCCGACCAGCGGCGTGAGCAACGTGGTCAGCTGGGCGCGATACTTATCCTCGATGCGGCGCTGGATCTCGATGCGTGCGTCGCCGGCTTCGCCGATGCCGCCGCCTTCCTCGGGACGGCTGAGCAGTGCGCCCATCTGGTCGACGATCGTCACCGCGTCGGGCTTCATGCCCGGCACCGACGATGCGGTGAGGTTCACGATCGAGCGGACCTGCGCTTCCGACAACGCACGCCCGGCTTCGAGCCGGACAATCACCGATGCGGAGGGCGAGGCGCGATCGCGCACGAATACTGAGCTTTCGGGCATGGCCAGGTGGACGCGCGCATCGGCGACGCTGTCGATCTCCTCGATCGAGCGGGCCAGTTCGGTCTCGCGCGCCTGGCGCAGCCGCTCGCCCTCGACCGCGCGGCTGACACCCATCGGCAGGTCGTCGAGGATTGCGTAGCCGCCGGGGGCCGCCTTGGGCAGGTCCTGGCTGGCCAGCAGCATGCGGGCGCGGTGATAGTCGTCCTCGGCCACGGTGAGCGCGCCCGACTGGTCGAACGCGTTGTCGATCTGGGCGGCGCTCAGCGCCTCGCTCACCGCGCCCTTGTCGGCATCGGTCAGCTGGGTGAACAGCACGCGTTGCGGCGGGGTCTGGACGAGCATCCAGGCAAGCGCTGCGGCAGCGATCAGCCCGACCATCAGGATCATCGGCAGCGCGCGCTTGAATGCGGGCTGGGCCATGAAGCCGGAGACCTGCTTGAGCGGGTTGTCGAAGCGACCGGCGAGGCCGGAGGGGGCGGCGACGGGCTTGCCGTCAATGGGAGCGAGGATCTGGCTCATCGGATTATACCGGCATGCTCATGATGTCCTTATAGGCGGACAGGAGTTTGTTGCGGACCTGCAGCGTCGCTTCGAACCCGACCGAGGCCTGCTGGCGGGCCAGCATGACCTTGGCGATGTCGATGGTCTCGCCGCGCTCGTACGAGGCCGACAGGTCGGATGCCTGGGCCTGCGCCGAATTGACGTTCTTGAGCGCGCCCTCGAGCACGTCGCCGAAACTCGCAGCGCCGCCGGTGGTGGCCGGCGCCGGCGCATCGACGCCGGCATTGGCACGCGACAATGCGGCGTTGCGTTCGAGGATCTGCGAGCGCATCGCCATGATGCGATCGACGCTCATCGCGCCGCCGGGACCTGAAATGCCGCTCATGCCGACGCCCTCCGGTCGGAGATGTCTTCACCCTGCTCGCGCGCCTTGGCGAGCCGGTAGCGCAGCGTGCGTTCCGAGATGCCGAGCCGCCGCGCGGTCTCGATGCGGCTGCCGCCGCATGCCGCCAGGGTCTCGCGGATCGCCTGGAATTCGGACAGCTGGACGATGTTGCTGAGCGTCGCAGGTTCGTCGCGCTCGACCAAGCGCGGCGCGGGCCGCGAGGTGCGGTCGAAGATGATGTCATGGGCTTCGATGCTGTCGCCGCGCGCCAGCAACATCGCCCGCTGGATGACGTTTTCGAGCTCGCGCACATTGCCGGGCCAATCGTGATCGACCAGCATGGCCAGCGCATCGTCGGCGATCCATGGCAGGCTGGTACGGTCGCGGCCGTGGCGCACGATCATCGCGGCCGCCAGCACGGTGACATCGGCAGGACGCTCGGCAAGCGGACGGGTGGCGAGCGGAAACACGCTCAGCCGGTAGTAGAGATCGGCGCGAAAGCGGCCCGCCTCGACTTCCTCGTGCAGGTCGCGGTTGGCGCAGGCGATGATGCGCACGTCGATCTTTTCGGGGGTGGTGCCGCCGATCGGAACGACCTCGCGCTCCTGCAGCGCGCGCAGCAGCTTGGCCTGCAGCCCCAGCGGCATCTCGGCGACTTCGTCGAGCAGCAGCGTGCCGCCGTTGGCTGCGCGGAAAAATCCCTGTCCGCCCGACGATGCGCCAGTGAACGAGCCCTTCTGATGCCCGAACAGCATCGCTTCGAGCATGGTCTCGGGAAGCGCGGCGCAGTTGATCGCGATGAACGGGCCGTTCGCGCGCGGCGACCGGTTGTGGATGGTGCGTGCCAGCACTTCCTTGCCGGTGCCGGTCGGGCCGTTGATGAGCACGGTGATGTCGGACGCTGCGACCCGCTCGGCCAGCGCCAGCAGCGCAAGGCTCTCGGGATCGGCAGCGATCGGGGCATAGGAGGGCTGAAGCAGCGCGGCGGCGAAGCCGTTGGCGAGCGCGCGGTCCGCTGGCGCATAGCGCAGCAGCGCGGGCTGGCCGTCACTGAACGGGCGCACGCAGCGCTCGCCCTGGGCGAGCACGAGGCTGCGGGCAGGGACGGCGGCGGCATCGCTTTCGACCAGTACATGGAGATCGCCCGCCTCCGCGCGGACAGCATCGATTGGCTGGCGGTCGAGCCCTTGCGCCCGCAGCGACGACAGCAGCGGATAATGATCGCGATCGGCCCCCGCCGATGACAGCAGTCTGTGCATGAAATTTCCCCCTGGCGACGCTGATGGACGGTCGTTGGTAAATGCCGGGTAAATTTTGCCGGTCGGGTGGCAATTATTTGCCTCAACGGTCCGGGCCCGTACGCGCGCGCGAGGGAGCGGGGCACAAACCGGCCGCCGATCCTGCCTTGCGATTTTTCGCTTAAGTCCAGAGCCGGGCGGCCGTTCCTCGCTGTGACTGCTCGAGCTCCCGCAGTGGGGGGAAGCGGGCGGTTCACGCAACCGGAGATACAATCATGTCTGTAATCGGAACCAACATCGGCGCGCTTCGCGCCTCGAACGCCTCGACCAAGGCGAACGACATGCTCAAGATGAGCATGGAGCGCCTGTCGACCGGCAAGCGCATCAACTCGGCCAAGGACGATGCCGCCGGCCTCGCCATCGCCGCATCGATGACCTCGGACATCCGCGGTATGAACCAGGGTATCCGCAACGCCAATGACGGCATCTCGATGGCGCAGACCGCGGAAGGCGCACTCGACGAAGTCACCAACATGCTGCAGCGCGTTCGCGAGCTGGCGGTGCAGGCGTCGAGCGGCACCTATTCGGATGACGACGTCACCAACATCGAAGCCGAGGTCACCGAGCTGCAGTCGCAGATCACCGACATCCTGACCAACACCGAATTCAACGGCAACAAGCTGTTCGACGGTTCGGCAGGATCCAGCGGCAGCGTCACCATTCAGACCGGCGCCAATGCAGCCGACACCGTGTCGCTCGACTTCGCCGAGCTCGACCTCGACGACGCAACGGCTTCCGACCTCTTCGACGATCCGTCGGGCGCACTCTCGACGATCGACGATGCGATCCAGACGGTATCGACGACGCGCGCCACGCTGGGAGCGTCGCAGAACCGCCTGCAGTCGGCGGTCAACAACCTGACCTCGAACGTCACCAACCTGTCGGATGCGCGCAGCCGCATCGAGGATACCGACTTCGCGGCGGAGACGACCGCGCTCGCCAAGGCCCAGATCCTGAGCCAGGCATCGACCGCGATGCTGAGCCAGGCGAACCAGAGCCAGCAGAACGTGCTGTCGCTGCTGCAGTAAGCATCGAAATCCGGCTCCGGCGCCTCCCCCCTACAGGGTGCCGGGGCCGGGTTCCTCGGAAGTAGCGAGGAACGAAACCAGGAAACCCCGGTGGCGCGTATCTGCCACCGGGGTTTTCGTTCGTCGCGAGCGCAGCTGTCGCTGCGAAGCGATCCAGGGCGGCATTTGCGATTTCCGCACGAACACGCCAGATGCGGCCCCATGATCGCCGACCAGCAAGCCATCCGCGCAGCCGCTCTCACCTCCAAGGCTTGGCCCTATGAGGAAGCCCGCAAGCTCCTGAAGCGCTTTCCCGCGGGAAAGCCGGGCGGCGAGGCGATCCTGTTCGAGACCGGCTATGGCCCGTCGGGGCTGCCGCATATTGGCACCTTCAACGAAGTGCTGCGCACGACGATGGTCCGCCGCGCCTTTGCCGAGCTCAGCGACCAGCCGACCCGGCTAATCGCGTTCAGCGACGATATGGACGGGTTGCGCAAGGTGCCCGACAACGTCCCCAACCAGGCGATGCTGACGCAGCATCTCGGACGCCCGCTGACACAGGTGCCCGATCCGTTCGGCAAGTTCGAGAGCTTCGCGCATCACAATAATGCGATGCTGCGCGATTTCCTCGATCGCTTCGGGTTCGAATATGAATTCGCGTCGTCGACCGACTACTATCGCAGCGGACGGTTCGACGATGCGCTTCGCGCCGTGCTGCGGCATTATGATGCGATCCTGGGCGTGATGCTGCCGACGCTGGGAGCGGAGCGGCGCGCAACCTACTCCCCGGTGCTGCCGATCAGCCCGCGCTCGGGCATCGTGCTGCAGGTGCCGGTCGAGGTGGTCGATGCCGATGCGGGCACCATCGCGTTCGAAGAGGCGGGGGAGCGGATTGAGCAGTCGGCGCTGGGCGGCATGGCCAAGCTGCAGTGGAAGGTCGATTGGGCGATGCGCTGGGCTGCGCTCGGCGTCGATTACGAGATGGCTGGCAAGGACCTCATCGATTCGGTGACGCAGAGCTCCAAGATCGCGCGGGTGCTCGGCGCCCACCCGCCTGAGGGGTTCAATTACGAAATGTTCCTCGACGAACACGGCCAGAAGATATCCAAGTCGAAGGGCAACGGCCTCAGCCTCGACCAGTGGCTGGCCTATGGCCCGCAGGAAAGCCTCGCCTTCTACGCCTATCGCGAACCCAAAAAGGCCAAGCAGCTTCACCTGGGCGTGATCCCGCGCGCGATCGACGAATATTGGCAATTCCGCGGCAATTACGAAGGCCAGCCGGTCGAACAGCGGCTGGGCAATCCCGTCCACCATATTCACGGCGGACCGCCGCCTGCTGAGACGCTACCGGTAACCTATGGCCTGTTGCTCAACCTCGTTGGGGTGATGGGCGACGCGTCGAAGGAGCAGGTATGGGGTTATCTTGGCAATTATGTCGCCGACGCCTCGCCCGAGACCTATCCCGCGCTCGACGCGCTGATCGACCACGCCATCGCCTATACGCGCGATGTCGCCGAGCCGCCGGTTCGCCGCGCACCCGAAGGGGCTGAAGTCGCCGCGCTGCGGCGGCTCGATGCCGAGCTCGCCGCATTGCCGGCCGATGCCGCAGCGGAGGACATTCAGAACATCGTCTACGAAATCGGCAAGACCGAAGGCTTCGAGACGCTACGCGACTGGTTCAGGGCGCTGTACGAGTCGCTGCTCGGCACCAGCCAGGGACCGCGGATGGGCAGTTTCATCGCGCTATACGGCATCGCCAACAGCCGCAGGCTGATCGCCGAGGCGCTGGCAAAGCACGGATAGGCCGGCCTAGGGGTCGCCCCCGTTGCGGCTTTGCCCGATTATCGTTGCCCCGCTCCGGTCACTCGGTAGGAAGGCGCGATAGCAAGAGGGCACGCATGGCGATCATACCTACCCGCACGCCGTCGGCGCTGCGCGACTTTTTGAAGAGCGAGGCGTCGGGCGGCATCATCCTGATCGTCGCCGCGCTGCTGGCGATGGTCGCGGCGAACCTTCCCGGCGTGTCGGAGCTCTATTTCGACTTTCTCCACTTCGTCACCGGACCCGAGATCAGCGCGAAATACGGGCCGATGACGGTGCATCTGTGGATCAACGACGGCTTGATGGCGATTTTCTTCCTGCTCGTCGGGCTGGAGATCAAGCGCGAGTTCGTCGACGGGCGGCTGGCGACGTGGGAACGGCGGCGGATGCCGGTGATCGCCGCGGTCGCCGGGATGGCGGTGCCCGCGGCGATGTTCCTGTGGGTTACCGGCGGGCGCTATGACCTCGCACCCGGCTGGGCGATCCCGGCGGCGACCGACATCGCCTTTGCGATCGGCGTGCTGGCGCTGCTCGGCAAGCGCGCGCCGACCTCGCTCAAGCTGTTCCTGACAACGGTGGCGATCGTCGACGACATGGGCGCGGTCGCGATCATCGCGGTCGCCTATACCGCGAGCATCTCCTCGATCGCGCTGGGCGGCGCTGCACTGACGCTGTTCGTCATGTATGTCTGCAACAAGAGCAACGTGCAGCGGCTGTCGGTGTATCTGCCGCTCGCGGCGATCCTGTGGTATTTCGTGTTCCTGTCGGGCGTCCATGCGACGATCGCCGGCGTGCTCGCGGCGCTGATGATCCCGGTCGCCAGGACGCCGGGTGCGCCCGATGCCGCGCATTCCCCGCTGCACCGGCTCGAGCACGCGCTGCATCCTTGGTCGGCCTATTTCATCGTGCCGCTGTTCGGCTTCGCCAATGCCGGGGTGTCGCTGGCCGGGATGGCGCCCGATGTGCTGCTTCTGCCGCTGCCGCTGGCGATCATCATCGGATTGTTTGTCGGCAAGCAGGTCGGCATCTTCGGCAGCATCTGGATTGCCGACCGGCTCGGCTTCGCGCCGCGCCCGCATGCCAGCTGGGCGCAGATCTACGGCGTCGCCCTGCTCGCGGGGATCGGCTTCACGATGAGCCTGTTCATCGGCGGCCTCGCCTATCCCGGCAACGAACTCTATGTCGATGAGGTCAAGATCGGCGTGCTGGTCGGATCGATCCTGTCGGCGGTGGCAGGGTTCCTCGTGCTGCGATTCGCACCGCAGCGGCGCACGTCATCGACACCGGACGAGCCTGACGACCGCGAGCTTACAGTTTCTCCGTGAGTTCTGGGACGATGTTGAACAGGTCGCCGACGAGGCCGATGTCGGCGACCTGGAAGATGGGTGCGTCTTCGTCCTTGTTGATGGCGACGATGACCTTGGAGTCCTTCATGCCGGCGAGGTGCTGGATCGCGCCGGAGATGCCGATGGCGATATAGAGTTCGGGGGCGACGATCTTGCCGGTTTGCCCCACCTGATAGTCGTTGGGTACATAGCCTGCATCGACCGCGGCGCGCGATGCGCCCACGCCTGCGCCCAGCCTGTCGGCGAGCGGTTCGATGATCGACGCGAAGTTCTCGCCATTCTGGAGCGCGCGGCCGCCCGAGACGATGATCTTGGCGCTGGTCA
>NZ_VDYR01000003.1 GCF_006346325.1 Sphingomonas japonica
TCACATTCGACAGATCAACCCCAGACCCGTCCGCCTTCACCCGAGGCTTCACATTGTAATCCAATACCCGCTTCACCGGGACCAGCAATTTCATATCCAACCTCCTGGAAGGCACTTTTCGAACATCGGGAATGGCGAATGCTTAAGCACAACGGTGCCCGAGAATCCAGAGTTGAACCCAAGGTCGGGAAATCGCTGCCGCGTTGGGAAAATGCCGGTCCGGTCGCTATATCGCCCACGTGCCTTTGTTCGCCGCCTGTTTCCCCGTCCACCGGCCCGCCGCATGAGGGCGGTCGACTGGATCGGCCGCGTTGCGCTGCTGGTGCTGAGCGGCCTCGCGACGATGGCGCTGCTGACGTCGATCGCTTCGGTGTCCGACCAAGCTTTCGAAAGCGCGATCCAGCCGCCAGGCGCAGTCGAGCGGGCGGAATATCCACCCGATACCCCCGTCGCCGAACCAAGCGAGGGGCGGCTGGTTGGCGCCGGGCCAGCCCCGGCCAGCCGGGACGACCGGCTTGCCGCCAAGCTCGACGCGCTGATCTATGCCATCCTCGCGCTTGCCGGCTTCGCAGCGGCGATCCTGCTCGTGCTGTTGCGGATGACCGTGCATCTTTCGCGGATCGCCAGCCGCTGATGCCGCATTTGCGATCGACAGGCGGATGCCATAGGAATTCCCCGTCCGGCCGGTCGAGGAATTACGGCCGGCCGAGCAATTTCGAGGAGCGATTTCGCCAGTGATCCAGCCTGCAATCCATGCCCCGAACGCTCCCGATCCGGCATGGGACTGGCGCAAGATCGCCTATCACGTCCAGCTGTCGCGCGCGCTCGACGCGATGGAGGAAGAGCGGCTCGTCCCCGAAAAGAAGGTGCTCTATCAGTTTTCGGCGCGCGGGCACGACATGGCGCAGGTCATGCTGGGGTTGCGGCTGACCGATGTCCGCGACGCCGCCTGCGGCTATTACCGGTCGCGCCCGATGCTGCTGGCGCTGGGCGTCGATGTCGCCGATGCGCTGGGGTCGTCGATGGCGCGCGCCGGGGGCTATTCGGACGGGCGCGACATCGGCGTGGTGTTCAACTATCCCAATCCGCACGGCGCGTCTGCCTTGCCGATGTGCGGCGGTGTGGGGGCGCAATATACGCCGACCGCGGGCTGGGCGCAGGCGATCGAATATCATCGTTCGGTGCTGAAGGACCCGGCGTACGACGCCGCGATCGCGGTCGTGCTGGGCGGCGAGGCGTCGGTCGCGACCAACGGCTTCTGGGCGGCGCTGACGATTGCGACGACGCAGAAGCTGCCGATGCTCTTTTTCATCGAGGACAATGGCTATGGCATCTCGGTGCCGTCGTCGTACCAGACCCCCGGCGGCGACATCGCCGCCAATCTGGCGAGCTTTGGCGGGCTGACGATCCTGACCGGAGACGGCACCGACCCTGCCGAGGCGGCGCGGCTGATCGGGCAGGCGACCGATCATGTCCGCACTCAGCGCACGCCGATGCTGTTGCGGTTGAAGGTGCCGCGGCTGCAGGGGCACAGTTTCCAGGACACCCAGGCGTACAAGTCCGACGAAACCGTCGCCGCGGAATGGGCGCGCGATCCGTTGCCACGCCTCAAGGACTATCTGGTCGGCGCGGTCCTCGAACCGGGTGAATGGGATGCGATCGAGGCCGATGCGCAGGCTGCGGCCGAAGCCGCGCGCGAAGCTGCCGAGGCACGCCCGGTCGCCGATCCCGACACGGTGACGCGGCACGTGTTCTTCGACGGCGATATGCAGGTCGAGGGCGGGCAGTGGACGCACGGCTATGCGCCGCCGGACCCGGTTGCCGAACCGGCGCCCGAGGGTCAGCGGATCAACATGGTCACCGCGATCCGCCGCACGCTCGATCAGGAACTCGAAGCGAATCCGCGCCTCGTCCTGTTCGGCGAGGATATCGGGCCGAAGGGCGGCGTCCATGCCGTGACGCTGGGCCTGCAGGAGAAATACGGCCACGACCGCGTGTTCGACACGTCGCTGTCCGAAGAAGGGATCGTCGGCCGCGCGGTGGGGATGGCGCTGGCGGGGCTGATGCCGGTTCCCGAGATCCAGTTCCGCAAATATGCCGAGCCCGCGACCGAGCAGATCAACGATTGCGGGACAATGCGCTGGCGCACCAACAACCGCTTTGCCGCGCCGATGGTGCTGCGCGTGCCCGGCGGCTTCTTCAAATGCGGCGATCCGTGGCACAGCCAGACCAACGAGGTCGCGTTCGTCCACCAGCCCGGCTGGAAAGTCGCGGTGCCGTCGAATGCCGAGGATGCGGTGGGGCTGTTGCGCGGCGCCATGCGCGGCAACGATCCGGTGATTTTTTTCGAGCACCGGGCAATGCTCGACGACGCCTGGGCGCGGCGGCCGTGGCCCGGCGACGCCTATGTGCTGGAATTCGGCAAGGGAAGGAAGCTGGCCGAGGGCGACGCGATCACGATCGTGACCTGGGGAGCGATGGCGCCGCGCTGTCAGGAGGCCGCACAGGGGGTTTCGGCTGACGTCATCGACCTGCGCACGCTGATGCCGTGGGACAGCGAAATGGTGCTCGAATCGGTCCGCCGCACGCGCCGCTGCCTGATCGTGCACGAGGATCTCAAGACTGCCGGGTTCGGGGCCGAAATCGCGGCGGTGGTGGCGGACGAGGCGTTTCTGGACCTCGACGCGCCGGTCGCGCGGCTGACGATGCCGGACATTCCCAGCCCGCATAATCCGGTGCTGCTCGACTGGGCGGTGCCGTCGGTCGCGCGCATCCGCGCCAGGATCGACGAACTGGTGGCGTTCTGATGATGGATATCGTCATGCCGGCCGAGCTTGAGGGCACCAAGGCGGTCGTGCGCAGCTGGCTCGCGCGCGTCGGCGATCGGGTGAAGGCGAACGATCCGCTGGTCGAGCTCGAAACCGACAAGGTGACCACGGAGGTCCCCGCCCCGGTAGATGGCGTCGTATCGGAAATCCTGCTCGATACCGACGCCGATGCCCGGCCGGGCGACGTGCTCGGACGGATCGATCCGCAAGCGCGCGATGCCGATGCGGAAAAACCTTCCGCAGCTGCGCCGCCGCCGCAGGTCCGCAAGCAGGTGGCCATCTCCGCCGAACGCGAGCACCGTCTGTCGCCGTCGGTCCGGCGGGCGGTGCGCGAGCGCGGACTCGACCCTGCTGCAATCGCGGGAACCGGGCGCAACGGCCGGATCACGCGCGCCGACGTCGATGCGCATGTCGAGGCGAAGCCGGGCACCAATTTAATCGTCCCGCACGATCGCATGCGCCGGATGATCGCCGACAACATGCTGGCGAGCGTCACCGCCGCGCCGCACGTCACCGCGGTGTTCGAGGCCGATTTCAGCCGCATCATCGCGCACCGCGCCGCGAACAAGGCTGCGTTTGCGGACAAGGGCATCCAGCTTACCTACACCGCCTATCTGGTTGCCGCGTCGGTGGCGGCGATGCGCGCGGTGCCGGCGATCAACAGCCGCTGGCATGCCGATCACCTCGAGCTTATCGACGCGATCAACATCGGCGTCGGCACCGCGCTTGGCAACAAGGGGCTGGTCGTTCCGGTGATCCACCGCGCGCAGGATCTGTCGCTCGAGGGGATCGCGCAGCGCTTGCAGGACATGACCGCGCGCGCTCGCTCGGGCAAGCTGGGCGCGGCGGACATGAAGGACGGCACCTTTTCGATCTCGAACCACGGCGTGTCGGGATCGCTGGTCGCGACACCGATCATCATCCAGCAGCCGCAATCGGCGATCCTGGGCGTCGGCAAGCTCGAAAAGCGCGTGGTGGTGCGCGAGGTGGACGGTATCGACACGATCCAGATCCGCCCGATGGCGTTCGTGTCGCTGACGATCGATCACCGCGTCGTCGATGGCCACCAGACCAATGGCTGGCTGACCGCGTTCGTCGATGCGCTGGAGAATTGGGAGGGGTGAGCGGCTAGGGCAATTCCACCGGGCAAAGGTGGACTATCCCCGCTCGCCGCTGAACCGCCGCATTGCCGCCAGCGTCTCGGCGCTCAGGTGATGCTCCAGCCCCTCGGCATCCATCTCCGCGACGTCTTCCGGCACGCCCAGCGACAGCAAGAATCGTACGACCACGCCGTGACGCTCCTTGGATTGCGCGGCCATCGCGGTGCCGGCATCGGTCAGGAAGATCGAGCGATAGGGCCGCATCTCGACCAGGCCGTCGCGCTTGAGCCGGGTCAACGTGTTGGCGACCGTTGCCGGGGTCACGCCCAGCCGCTCGGCAAGATCGGCAGCGCGCGCCTCGCCGGTGGCGGCGATGAGGTCGGCGATCAGCTCGACATAATCCTCCTGCGTCTCGGTGCGGTGCGCCGATCGGACGCGCGCGAACCGGCGCGCCTGTTCCAGCGCATCGGGCAACGCGGCGGTGCGATCGTCGTGCATCGCGTCCCTGTCGCACAATGTTGCAGGCACGCCAAATATTAGTGTTGGCTAATCTTGGCAGTGGACGCATATAACCGGTTCTGCCCTGCGGAGTTGCCGATGAATCCCGATCCTTCCGCTCCCACCCCTTCGGCGGCTCCGGGCGGCTGGCGCACTCAATCGGGCGACAGCCTGCCCGAGGTGTTCCGCACCATCGCGATCCCGCGCGATCCGCGATTCTGGAAGAAGCTCGGCGCGTTCTCGGGCCCCGGCTATCTGGTCGCGGTCGGCTATATGGATCCGGGCAATTGGGCCACCGATCTCGCCGGCGGATCGCAGTTCGGCTATACCCTGCTGTCGGTCATCCTGCTGTCGAACGTTATGGCGATTCTGTTGCAGGCGCTGGCGGCAAAGCTCGGCATCGTCACCGGGCGTGACCTGGCCCAGGCGTGCCGTGATCACTACAGCCGCCCGGTCGGTTTCCTGCTGTGGGTGGCGTGCGAACTCGCAATCGTCGCCTGCGATCTGGCCGAGGTGATCGGCACCGCGATCGCGCTGCAACTCCTGTTCGGACTGCCGCTTGTCTGGGGCGTGTGCCTGACTGCGCTCGACGTGCTGCTGATCCTGGTGCTGCAGGCGCGCGGGTTTCGCAAGCTCGAGGCGTTCATCATCGCGCTGCTGATCATCATCGGCGGCTGCTTCGCGATCGAGCTGGCGCTGTCGCAGCCGGCGATCGGCGAAGTGCTGCGCGGCTATGTTCCGACCAGCGAGGTCGTCACCAATCCGGCGATGCTGTATATCGCCATCGGCATCCTCGGTGCAACAGTGATGCCGCACAACCTCTATCTCCATTCCTCGATCGTCCAGACGCGCGCGTTCGACCGCGACGATGCAGGCAAGCGCGAGGCGATCAAGTTCGCGACGATCGACAGCAGCGTCGCGCTGATGCTGGCGCTGTTCATCAACTCCGCGATCCTGATCCTGGCGGCATCGACCTTTCACGTCGCGGGGCGCACCGACGTGGCCGAGATCGGCGATGCGTACGAGTTGCTCGCGCCGATGCTCGGCGCGGGCATCGCCAGCACGCTGTTCGCCGTGGCGCTGCTCGCCTCGGGCCAGAACTCGACGGTGACCGCCACGCTGGCCGGTCAGATCGTGATGGAGGGGTTCCTGCGCATCCGGCTGCCTGCATGGCAGCGTCGGTTGATCACGCGGCTGCTGGCGATCATTCCGGCCGTGACGGTGGCGGTGCTGTACGGCGAGAGCGGGACGGCGCAGTTACTGGTGTTGAGCCAGGTGGTGCTGTCGATGCAGCTGCCGTTCGCGGTGATCCCGCTGGTTGCCTTCACCAGCAGCCGCGCGAAGATGGGCAGCTTCGCCAATCCGGGCTGGCTGAAATGGGCTGCGTGGATCATCGCGGCGGTGATCGTCGGGCTCAACCTGAAGCTGCTGTCGAGTTTTTTCTGGACGGGTTGAAGCGTTTGGCACCCTAAGATCGCTCAGTTCATCCCGGCTTGCGGAATTTGAGCGTCATGCGGTCGCTCTCACCGATCGCCTGGTATTTCGCGCGGTCGGCGTCCTTCAGCCTGAGCGTGGGAGGCAGCGTCCAGACGCCCTCGCGCCAGTCGGCAGTGTCTTTGGGATTGGCGTTGACCTCGGACTGATCGACCAGTTCGAACCCGGCGGCCTTGGCAAAGGCGACGACGCTGCTGGTCTTCATATAGCCGCTCTTTTCCTCGAGCGCGGAGTCGCGATCCTCGGGCAGGCGATGTTCCACGACGCCCAGCGTGCCGCCCGGCTTAAGCATCGCGAACATCCCGTTGAACACCCCTTGCGCCTGGTCGGCGCCGCCGAATCGCCAGTTGTGGACGTTGCGGAAGGTCAGCACTACGTCGGCGGTCCCGGCCGGTACCGATGGCGCACCGGCTGCGGCGGGAAATGCAGCTACCTCGATCTTGCCATAGGTCGCGGCGTCCTTGGCCTGGAGCGCCTGCACCGCCTTGACGCCATTGGGGAATGCGGCGGCCGCGTAATAGCGGCCCCGATCCTTGAGCAGCGGCGCGAGAATCTCGGTGTACCAACCGCCGCCGGGCGAAATCTCGACCACCGTATCGGTCGGATCGACGCCGAAGAACGCCAGCGTTTCGGCGGGATGGCGATAGCGGTCCCGCGCCACGTTGGCAGGCGTGCGGGTCGGCGCGGCGACCGCGGCGGCAATCTCGCTCGACTGGGGCGCGGTGGCGGCGACGCCTGCACAGCTTGCCAATGCTACCGCGGCTATGGCGAGAAAGGACTGGCGCATGACGACTCCCAAAAGGCTGCGAATGTGCGAAAGGCTTGTCCGGTCATAGTGGACGAGCGGCGGGGCGATGCAAGAACGATATTGGATCGGAGCGGCGGCGATGGTGGCGCTGGCGTTGCTGAGCGGCGTGGCCGAGCGGCGCGTCTCCACGCGCAATGATCCCGACCGGGTCGGCTGGGTAGCGTGGCCGTTCGTCCAATTCCTGGCGATCGGTGCCGCGCTGATTCTCGCCGCGCTGGCACTCACCGAGCGGTAGGGTGGCGGACCCAGGTCAGTAGAATTCGCGCAGCGTCAGTTCGCGTTCGCCGCCGTCGCACATGCCCAGCGCAACGGTGCGTCCCGGCGATCCCGCCGACCAGCGCGTGTCGACCGCACCTTCGGCATCGGGTGGGACGGTCGCGCCATCGACGGTGCAGATCAGCTCGCCGGTCTTCCAGCCGGCGAGCGCCGCGGGCCCGCCGCGCATGACGTGCAGCACGCGCAAGCGTCCGCGGTCATGCCCGATCAGCAGCCCGCTGGTCGATCGCACCGGCATCGCGCCTGCCTGGCGACCCGCGGCGAGTATCATGTGCCCGGCGCGCGGGTCGAGCAGCACGCGATACCGCTGCAGCAGCCCCGAGCCGATCCGTCCGGCGGTGCGGGTCCGTTCGGAAAAACCGCCCGGACCTTCGATGCGCAGCTCGACATTTGGCTCGATCCGGGTGCCGAGGCCGAGCCGGGGGAGGATGGTGACGTCGGTTTCGATCGCCCCGCCGATCCCGAACGCGATCGCGCTGGTCATCCGGCTGGGACGGGCGCCCGAACGCTGCCACGCCGCGTGCGACAGCGTGATCGCCGAGCCGTCGCCGGTATCGACGATCAACGGGGCGATGCGGCGGCCGGCGATCACGACTTCGCTGATATAGACCTGGGTGGTGGCACCGATGCGCAGGGGCACGCTGGTCCCGGTGAACGGCATCCGTCCGCTGGGCAGCAACCGGAAGCGCCGCGTATCGTAATCGATATCGAGCGCGCAGCACGACAGGATGTCGCTGCCGACCAGAATATCGACCCCGGCTGCGCTGCCGGTCGCGATCGGCGCGAGATCGACGACGGCGAGCCGCCCGCCGGTGCGTTCGAGCCCGCCCAAGGTCAGTGAATTGACGGTCGCCCAGCGGATCGGCACCGCACCGCCGATCGCCGCGGCGCGCCCGGGGGCATCGGCATGGGGCAGCGCCGCGCTGCGGGCGAACTGACGCGACGCCACTGAAAAGCTGACACCGGTATCAAGGATCGCGGTCGCGGGCTTGCCGTCGACCTGCATCGCAAAGCGAATCTGGTTGCCCGGCGTCAGGTCAAATGCGATCCAGCGCGCCTCTGCATCGCGAGCGAGCGACACGCCGCGCGGATCCATCGGCGCCTGGGCGGCGGCGGGCAGCAGCATCGACAGGGCCAGCCACAGGAAACGCATACCTACGCCTAGCGCGGACTGCCCGCGCTGGCGAGCCTGCTTACAAGCAGGCTTCGAGCATCGCCTGGTCGAAGCCGAACTGCTTGGCTTTCTCCAGCGTGTAGGGACGCAGCCCCATCGAGCGATACTCGCCGACGATCTTGCCGTCGGCGCTTTCGTCCAGATATTCGAACTTGAACAGTTCCTGCGTCACGATCACCGGACCTTCCATGCCGATCACCTCGGTGATGTTGGTGACGCGGCGCGAACCGTCGCGCAGGCGCTTGACCTGGACGATCAGATCGACCGAATCGGCGATCTGACGCGAAATCGCTTCTTTCGGCACCTTGATGTCCGACATCATCACCATGTTCTCCATTCGCGCGAGGCATTCGCGCGGGGAGTTGGAGTGAAGCGTCGCCATCGATCCGTCATGGCCGGTGTTCATTGCCGCAAGCAGGTCGAAACATTCCGATCCTCGAATTTCGCCGAGGATGATGCGATCGGGGCGCATACGCAGCGCGTTCTTGACGAGATCGCGGATGGTGATTTCGCCTTGTCCCTCAAGGTTGGGCGGGCGGGTCTCGAGCGGCAGCCAGTGTGGCTGCTGCAGCCGGAGTTCGGCGGCGTCCTCGATCGTCAGCACGCGTTCGCCCGGGTCGATCATCTTCGACAAGGCGTTGAGCATCGTCGTCTTGCCCGAACCCGTGCCGCCTGAAATGACGACGTTGAAGCGACAGGCTCCGGCGATCTTGAGCGCGGTCGCCATCTTCGCACTCATCGATCCGAACCCTGCCATCATGTCGAGCGTGATCGGCTTGGCGGAAAATTTGCGGATCGAGATCGCCGTGCCTTTCAGGCTCAGCGGCGGGACGATCACGTTGACGCGGCTGCCGTCCTTGAGGCGGGCGTCGGCGAGCGGCGTGGTCTGGTCGACGCGGCGGCCGACCGAGTTGCAGATGCGCTGCGCGATCTGGAACAGATGTTCCTCGTCGCGGAACTGGATGTTGGCGAGCTCGAGCTTGCCCTTGCGCTCGACATAGGTCTGTTCGGGGCCGTTGACCATGATGTCGCTGATCGCGGGATCGGCGAGAAGCTCCTCGAGCGGACCCAGCCCCAGCAGTTCGTCGACAAGTACCTTTTCGAGCGCAAACTGCTCGCGGCGGTTGAGCGTCAGCTTCAGCTCGGCGAGCACCTCGCCGATGATCGGACGGAATTCCTCGGCCAGTTCGTCCTTGCTGAGCGTCGCCGCTGCTTCGGGATCGACGCGTTCGAGCAGGCGCGGCAGCACCTGTTCCTTGATGCGGTGGATCGAGCTTTCGAACCCTTCCATGCGACTGGCGGCGGCGTCGCCCGATGCCGCCTGACGATCGGCAAGACGCTGCATCGCATCCGGATTGACGCTGGCGTCCAACTCGCCGCCATCGCCCATGCCGGGGAGCGGGACGCTTCCGATCGGCGGGAATTGCTCGCCGCCCGGTTCGGCGTCGGGCGCGCGTCCGCCGCCCTGCATCGGCCGGGCGACCCCGAACGACGGTCGTCCGCCGCCGCCTCCTGCGCCATTGCGTCGACCAAAAGCACTCATGCACGCATCCCCAAGCTCGTCTTGGGGAGGACGCTAGCGCCGAGAGTTTGACAATATGCTAACCAAGCGCCGCCTCAGTCGGGCAGGCTGTGGCGCGCGAAGAACGCCCACATCGCCTCATTGTCGGCGACCAGCCAATTATGTTCGCCTGCGACATCGACGTGCGCGGTGACGTCGGCGCCGTCCCGGCAGCCGGTATAACCCTCGGCATAGGTGCCGGCCTCGATCCAGCGGACGAACGGCGCATCGCGGCAGCCATTGATTGCGGCCCAGCGCTGTTCGGCGGCATGCATCGAATAGCCCCAGCGCGCGCCTTCCCCGCCGGCGATCGGATTGGTGCGGTCCTGCGCGCCGGCAAAGCTCAGCACCGGAACCGCGCGGGCAGGGGTACAGCTGGCCGTATCGACGCGGGTCTGGTCTTCGCCGAGCGCGCGTCCTGCCCTAAGGCCGACCACCGGCGCGATCGCCGCGATCCGGTCCGCAGCGGCGCAGCCCAGCCACGACGCCATGCGCCCCCCGCCCGACAGCCCGGTCGCATAGACGCGGCGCGTATCGACGCACAGCTGCGCATCCAGCGTATCGATCAGTGCACGCACGAATGCGACGTCATCGGGTGCGCCGGGTCCGGGGATCGATCCCGAGACCGTCGGCACACCGGGGATGTTCCATACAAAGCCGCGATCGTGCGCGATGCCGGCGTCGGGCGCGGCGACGATGAAGCCATGCGCATCGGCGGTCGCTGCCAGCTTCGACGAGGCCAGCTGTTCGCTGCCGCGACTGCCGCTGCCGTGGAGATTGAGGACCAGCGGCAATTGCTGGGCACCATCATAGCCGCGGGGAAGATGGACCAGCACGTCGCGGCTCGATCCCGGGATGGAGACGGCAATCCGCATCGCTCCGGCCGCATGGGCGGTCCCACAACCCGATTGCGGCGCGCCGAGCGTCGCCAGCACCGAAAGCGCACTGCCGATCATGGCTTGAGCCGCTGTGCCGCCCAGGCGACGTGATCGGCCATGAAGGTGGCGATGAAGCAGTAGCTGTGGTCGTAGCCCGGCTGCATCCGCAGCGTCAGCGCGATGCCGGCATCGCGGCACGCCGCCTCGAGCAGTTCCGGGCGCAGCTGTCCGGCAAGGAACGGATCGGCATCGCCCTGATCGATCAGCAGGTCGGAAATGCGCGCGCCGTCGGCGATCATCGCGCAGGCATCGTGGCGCCGCCATGCCTCGCGATCCGGCCCGAGATACCCGCCCAGCGCCTTTTCCCCCCACGGCACCTGCGACGGTGCGGCGATCGGCGCGAATGCCGTGACCGAGCGGAACCGATCGGGGTTGCGCAGTCCGATCGTCAGTGCACCGTGCCCGCCCATCGAATGGCCGGTGATGCCCTGGCGGCCAAGGTCCGCCATCGCAAATTCGGCGGCGATCAGCGCGGGCAGCTCGTCCTCGACATAGCGGCGCATATGGAAATGCTCGGCCCAGGGGTCCTGTGTGGCGTCGACGTAGAACCCTGCGCCCTGCCCAAAATCATAGGCATCGTCGTCGGGTACGCCCGGCCCGCGCGGCGACGTATCGGGCGCGATGAAGATCACGCCGTGCTCGGCACAGGCGCTGCGATACTCGCCCTTGTCGGTGACGTTGGCATGGGTGCAGGTGAGGCCCGAGAGATACCATAGCACCGGCAGCCTGGCGCCATCCTCGTGCGGAGGAACATAGACCGAAAAGGTCATGTCGGTACCGGTCGCCGTCGAGGCGTGGCGATAGACGCCCTGCGTGCCGCCGAACGCCTTGCTGGTCGAGATCGTTTCGAGCGTCATCGGAAAACCACCGTCTTGCCGTCGTTGAGGAATACCCGCCGCTCGCCGATCGCCTCGACCGCGCGCGCCAGCACCTGCGCCTCGATGTCGCGGCCGATGCGGATCATGTCGTCGATCGAAGCGCGGTGATCGATGCGCTCGACCGCCTGTTCGATGATCGGCCCTTCGTCGAGGTCGCCCGTGACGAAATGTGCGGTCGCGCCGATCAGCTTGACGCCGCGGGCATGGGCCCGGTGATAGGGCTTGGCGCCCTTGAAGCCGGGGAGGAAGCTGTGGTGAATGTTGATGCACCGCCCTTCGAGGCGCCGGGCGAAGTCGGGTGACAATATCTGCATGTAGCGCGCGAGCACCAGATACTGGGCATCGGTCTCGGCGATCACCGCCTCGATCGCGCGCTCCTGCGCCTCGCGGTCGTCGCTGACCGGCAGATGATGGAACGGCACGCCATGCCATTCGGCAAGTGCGCGCAGGCTTTCGTGGTTCGAGACCACCGCAGCGATCTCGACCGACAGCGCGCGGGTCTGGCGGCGGTGGAGCAGGTCGTTGAGGCAGTGCGATCCCTTCGACACCGCCACCACCACGCGCGGTCGTACCGACGCCTCGGTCAGGCTCCAGTCGAGCTGGAGCAGGGTCGCCACCCCTTCGAACGCGGCGATCAGCGCCGGCGTGTCGGGTGGGAAGCGCCGCCCCCCGCTCTTGAATACCACGCGCATGAAGAACCGCCCGGTTTCAAGATCGGCATATTGCTGGCTATCGAGGATGAAGCCGTCCCGGCTGGCGAGGAAGCCCGCGATCGCGCCGACGATGCCGACGCGATCGTCGCAGGTCAGCGTCAGGATCCAGCTCGGCTCGCTCATGCGGCGGGGCGGTGCATGGCGCAGATCTTGTTGCCCGCGGGATCACGCAGATAGGCAAGATAGAGCTTGCCGAACGCGTTCGATCGCCAGCCCGGCGCATCCTCGATCGCGGTGCCGCCGTGCGCGAGGCCCGCGCCGTGCCATGCATCGGCCAGCTCGGGCGATGCGGCCGCAAACCCGACGGTGCCGCCATTGGCGTGGCAGGCAGGCTCGCCATTGATCGGCTTGCTGAGCAGGAACAGCCCCGTCGGGTGGAGGTAGATCACGCGTCCCTTGTCGTCGGTACGGCCGGGCTTGATGCCCAGTGCGC
Source organism: Sphingomonas japonica (assembly GCF_006346325.1). Classification (NCBI taxonomy): domain Bacteria; kingdom Pseudomonadati; phylum Pseudomonadota; class Alphaproteobacteria; order Sphingomonadales; family Sphingomonadaceae; genus Sphingomonas; species Sphingomonas japonica. The sequence continues at coordinate 12,702 of NZ_VDYR01000003.1, forward strand.
CCAAGGCAGCATCATAGAACGCCTTGGACTCGTCGATATCGTCGGTTCCGAGCATGACGTGGCTGAACATGGTCTCTCCTGTCAGATGATGGTCAGTAGACGACGACGCTGCGGATACTTTCGCCAGCATGCATCAGGTCGAAACCCTTGTTGATCTCGTCGAGGGTCAAAACGTGCGTGATCATCGGATCGATCGCGATCTTGCCGTCCATGTACCAGTCGACGATCTTGGGCACGTCGGTACGCCCGCGCGCGCCGCCGAACGCGGTGCCGCGCCAGTTGCGGCCGGTAACGAGCTGGAACGGGCGGGTCGCGATCTCCTTGCCCGCCTCGGCGACGCCGATGATGATCGACGTGCCCCAGCCGCGATGGCAGGCTTCGAGCGCCTGGCGCATGACGTCGGTGTTGCCGGTGCAATCGAAGGTGTAGTCCGCGCCGCCGTCGGTCAGCGCGACGAGATGCTGGACGATATCTCCCGACACGTCCCTGGGATTGACGAAGTGCGTCATCCCGAACTGGCGGCCCCACTCCTCGCGGTCGGGATTGATGTCGACGCCGACGATCATCCCCGCGCCGGCCAGCCGCGCGCCTTGCAGCACGTTGAGGCCGATTCCGCCCAGCCCGAACACGATCACCGTGTCGCCCACCTGCACCTTGGCGGTGTTGACCACCGCCCCGACCCCGGTGGTGACGCCGCAGCCGATATAGCAGCTGGTCTGGAACGGCGCGTCGTCGCGGATCTTCGCGACTGCGATCTCCGGCAGCACGGTGAAGTTCGAAAAGGTCGAACATCCCATATAGTGAAAGATCGGCTGGCCCTTGTAACTGAACCGGCTGGTGCCGTCGGGCATCACTCCCTTGCCCTGGGTAGCGCGGATCGCGGTGCACAAATTGGTCTTGCCCGACAAACACGACTTACATTGGCGGCATTCGGGGGTGTAGAGCGGGATGACGTGGTCGCCCGGCACGACGCTGGTTACGCCGGCACCGACCTCGCGGACGATGCCCGCGCCCTCATGCCCCAGCACGCTCGGGAACAGCCCTTCGCTGTCGAGCCCGTCCAGCGTGTAGGCGTCGGTATGGCAGATGCCGGTCGCCATGATCTCGACCAGCACTTCGCCTGCCTTGGGGCCGTCGAGATCGAGTTCGACGATCTCGAGCGGCTGCTTGGCGGCGAACGCTACGGCGGCGCGGGTCTTCATCGGGCAGTATCTCCTAGAGCGGGCGCGTCGTTGCGCGGATCATCAGGTCGGGGGAAAAGCGCGTGGAGAGCGGCCCCGAGCCGTCGTCGCCGTCGATCGCGCGGGTGACGAGCTGGATTGCGCGTGCGCCAAGATCGGCGATGTTGACGCGCAGGGTGGTGAGTGCGGGATTGAGGTAGCGCGCGGCGGGGATGTCGTCGAACCCGGCGAGCGACAATTCGCCTGGCACCGATATCCCCCCTTCGCGCAGCGCGAGCATGCATCCGATCGCCATCATGTCGTTGGCGGCGAACACCGCGTCGGGCAGGTCGCCTGCCATCAGGCGGTGCGCGGCCTTGACGCCGCCTTCCTCCAGGAAGTCGCCCTCGATGACGCTCGCCTGATCCGACAGGCCGGCCTCGGCCATCGCCGCGAGGAAGCCGGCCGTACGTTCGTCGGCATCGATATTGCCCCTAGGCCCGCTCACATGCACGATCCGGCGGCAGCCGGTCGCGATCAGGTGGCGGGTCATTGCGCGCGCGCCGGTTTCGTTCTCGATCAGCAGCGCGGGGAACCGCTCGCGCGGATCGCTGCAATTGAGCATCACTGCGGGAACATTGCTTTGCAGGTGCCCGGCCAGCTCCTGCGGATCGCCATGCGGCGCCATCACCACCATGCCATCGACGCGGCCGCGCATCATGCGCAGCGCTTTGGTCGTCTCTTCCGAACCCATATGCATATTGGCGAGGAGGAGCTGATACCCGCGCGAGACCGCCTCGCCGTCCATCCCGCGGACGATTTCCGAAAAGAACTCGCCGTGGAGCGCCGGAAGCACCACGCCGATGATGTGCGCGCGCGACAGCGACAGGCTGCGGGCACCGGCGTGCGGAACATAAGCGAGCCGCTCGGCAACCTCGAGGATGCGCGCACGGGTCTCGGAATGGACCGATTTGTGACCGTTGAGCGCGCGCGACGCCGATGCCACCGACACCGCGGCTTCGCGAGCGACGTCCCGGATCGTCACATTAGCCATGATGGAGGGCCATGATGGGTCGATGCTCCTTGGCGGGAAGGGTGCCGGGATAGGCTGCCACGCGTTACATGGCATGTTTTATCGTTTTCGAAAGACCGTGGAACCGGTTACGGGCTTGATGATAGTGATTGGTCGGCCGATTCGACGCCGACGGCAAGGGCGGCAGGATGCGTGAGGCGTCCGCCACAGGTTCAGGAGAGACGCATGCTCGACACCCCGATCTCGCGGCGCAGCGCGATGCTCGCGACCGGAGCGACGCTTGCCTGGGCGGCCAGCCCGGCGCGTGCGCTGCTGTTGCAAGCGGATTCCGCGGCAACCCCGGCGTTCATCGATGGGCTAATCGCGCAGATGACGGTCGAGGAGAAGGCCGGGCAGCTGACGCTGATGGCCGCCGCCTGGGCGGCGAGCGCGGCGACCGCGCTCAATCCGCCGCAGGGAAATAATTTCGACGACCAGCTCGCCGCGGCGCGCAGCGGGCGGCTGACCGGCGTGTTCAACGGCAACGGGGCCGAGATGGCGCGGCGGATGCAGACCGAGGCGCTCAAGTCGCGGCTCAAGATTCCGCTGATCTTCGCTGCCGACATCATCCACGGCCACCGCACGGTGTTCCCGATGCCGATCGCGGAAGCGGCGTCGTTCGAGCCCGAGCTTGCGCGGCGCACCGCGCGCGCCGCGGCGGTCGAGGCGTCGGCGGCGGGGATCGACTGGACCTTCGCGCCGATGGTCGACATCGCGCGCGACCAGCGCTGGGGCCGCGGTGTCGAGGGATCGGGCGAGGACGTACTGCTCGGCAACCTGTTCGCCGCCGCCCGCGTGCGCGGATTCCAGGGCGACGATCTGACCGCGAACGACGCGATGCTCGCCTGCGCCAAGCATTTCGCAGCCTATGGCGCGGCGATGGGCGGGCTCGACTACAACACGGTCGACGTCTCCGAACGCACGCTGCGCGAAATCTATTTCCCGCCGTTCGAAGCGGCGATCCAGGCGGGCGTGCGCAGCTTCATGGCGTCGTTCAACGAACTGTCGGGTGTGCCCGCCACCGCAAATCGGTGGCTGCTCGACACGGTGCTGCACGACGAGTGGAAGTTCGACGGCATGGTCGTGTCCGACTACACCGCCGATTTCGAGCTGATCGACCACGGCTTTGCCATCGATGCGCGCGAGGCGACCAAGCTGGCGTTCAATGCGGGCGTCGACATGAGCATGCAGTCGGGGTTCTATATCGACCATCTGCCCGGACTGGTGGCGGCGGGCGAAGTGACTGCCGAGCGCCTCGACGAAGCGGTGCGCCGGGTGCTCAAGGCCAAGGCGGTGGCGGGCCTGTTCGACGATCCGTTTCGCCGCATCGACCCGGCCCGCGAAAAGGCGCGCAGCCGCACGCCGCAGGCGCTCAAGCTCGCTCGCGAGGCAGGCGCCAAGTCGATCGTGCTGCTTAAGAACGAGGGCGACGTGCTGCCGCTCAGGAAATCGGGCCAGCGCATCGCATTGATCGGCCCGTTCGCGCAGGGCAAGCACGACCTGATCGGGCCGTGGAACGTCTATGGCACCGATGAACAGGCGGTCGATCTCGCCACCGGGATGCGCAGCGCGCTGCGTGACGACGCGCTGCTCAGCGTGACGGACGGCTGCGCGGTGGAAGCGGCGATCCCCGGCGGGATCGATGCCGCGGTCGCCGCCGCCAGCGCCGCAGACGTGATCGTCCTGGCGATCGGCGAGCCGCAGGGTTATTCGGGTGAGGCACAATCGCGCGTCGACCTGATCGTGCCCGAAGCGCAGCAGGCGCTGGCCGAGGCGGTGGCGGCGACCGGCAAGCCGATGGTGGTGCTGCTCAAGAACGGCCGCGCGCTGGAATTGTCCGGCGCGGTCCTGAACGCCCAGGCGATCGCGGTGACATGGTTCCTTGGCAGCGAGAGCGGCCCGGCGACGGCGGACATGCTGTTCGGCGATGTCGCCCCTTCGGCGCGGCTGCCGATCAGCTTCCCGCTCGACGACGGGCAGCAGCCCTATTTCTATGCGCACAAGCCGACCGGGCGCCCCGCACCGGACGACAAGCCGGTCGAATACAAGGCGCGCTATCGCACTGCGCCGAATCAGGCGCGCTTCGCGTTCGGGCATGGCCTCACCTATGGGCGGATCGCCTATGGCGCGCCCGACAATGGCGGCGGCCGGATGGCGTGGGACGGCACGATCACGCTGTCGGCCGACGTGACCAATTCGGGGACGCGCGCCGCCGAGGAAGTCGTCCAGCTCTACACCCGCGACCTGGCGGCGAGCATCACCCGGCCGGTCCGCGAGCTCAAGGCGTTCCGCAAGATCAGGCTGGCGCCGGGCAAGACGCAGCGCGTTACCTTCACGCTACGCCGGGCGGACCTGGAGTTTATCGGGCTCGACATGGCGCGGACGGTGGAGCCGGGCGCATTCGAGTTCTGGATCGCTCCGTCCGCGCAGGACGGTGCGGCGGGGACGTTCGAATTGGTTCGGTGAGGTTCGCGGGCCGGTTCTCAGTCCCGGCCCAATTCCTCGACGATGCGGGCATGCACGCCGCGCTTCAGCGGATTTTGCGCCATTGCCAGCGCCGACAGCGCCAGTCCGGCGATCGGGATGGCGAGCATGATCCAGCGCATGCCGTCGATCGTATCCGCCGCCTGCACCATGTTCGCATGATAGCCGATCGCATCGTAGAGCAGCCCGAACAATGCTGCCGATGCGCCGATCGCGATCTTCTGGAGCAGCGCCGCCAGCCCGAACATCGTCGCTTCGCGGCGTTCGCCCGTCGCCGCCTCGCCAAATTCGACGGTGTTGGGCAGCATTGCCCAGAAGGCGTAGTGGAAGCCGACGATGGCGGACTGCATCGCGATCAGGAATGCCAGCATTGCCGGAGCCGAGCGAAGGTTCGCGATCGCGAACACCAGCAGCGCCGCGATCGACAGCCCACTGGCGGCGAACCAGATGCGGCGCGGGTCGGCGCGCTTGCCGGCCAGCATCCATAGCGGGATCGCCACTCCGCCGGCGATGCTCATCGCCGCCAGCCCGACATGCGCGGCATCGCCGTCGCCGATCACATATTTATAGTAATAAAGGATCGATTTGCTGAGCACGGTGGTGGCGACGATCATCGACAGCATCGCGATCATCAGCGTCACGAAGGCCCGGTTGCGCGCGAAGCCGGCCGCCCCGATCAACGCCTTGGGCGGAGTGATGGCCGGGCCGACGCGCTCGCGAGCCTTGAGCCCCAGCGGCAGCAGGATCAGGCAGGCGAGCCCGGCGAACAGCGCCGCCACCCCCGCGAAGCCGCCAATGCCGCCGCCCATGCGCTGCGCCAGCGGCTGAGTGACGAGCGCGACCAGAACGCCGGCGAGCGTTCCGAACAACATGCGCGCGCCGGCGATTTCGGCGCGGTCGTCGGCCCGGGTCGCGATGCGCGCCGTCATCGCTGAGTAGGGGACGTTGGTGGCGGCATAGAAGCTGCGGAACAGCATGTGCACGGCGACGATCGCAAGCGCCGACCACGCCGTGCCGCCCCACGGCAAAGCATAGACCAGCACGAACGCGAGGCCGAGCGGTACCGCACCCGCGATTAGGAAGATGCGATAGCCGCCGCGCCCGCCCTTGCGCCGGTCGGCGAAAATGCCGATGCCGAGATCGACGCAGCCGTCCCAGATCAGCCCGACCGCATAGACCCCCGCGGCCCATGCGACCGGCAGGCCGACCACATCGGTGTAGAAATACAGCAGGTAGAGCGAAACGCTCTGCCAATAGAGATTGAACGCGAAATCGCCTCCGGCGAACGCCCATTTCTCGATCCGCCCGGGACGGGATTCGTGCGAAGCCGTGGCCATCGTCGCGGCGCTAGCGCATTTTGCCGCGATAGTGAAAGCTGCCAGCCGTGGATTGACAGCGGCCCTGTCCGCGCGCCAGCTTGAGATACTGTAACAAGGGGGCAATCTCGATGATCCGCACGCTTCTCGCCGCATTGCTCGCAACCGCGGTTCCCGCGGCAGCCGTAGCGCAGACCTATTCGCAGTTGAGCGACACGGCCGCGCAGCGCGAGTTGGCGAAGCAGGCCGACAGCCAGATCGCGGTGATGGTGCCGATGCGCGACGGCGTCGGGCTGGCCACCAATATCTATCGGCCCAAGGGCGCCAATGGGCCGCTGCCGACCATATTGTGGAAAACGCCGTACAACGAGCTGGCGAACAACGCATCGACGGCGCGGCGCGCGCTGGAAGCAGTCAGCCGCGGCTACGTCTATATCGTCCAGAACGAGCGCGGGCGGTATTTTTCCGAAGGAGAGTATGAGATCCTCGGAAAGCCGCAGACCGACGGCTATGATGCGCTGAGCTGGATCGCGCAGCAGCCCTGGTCGAACGGCAAGGTCGGGACGCTTGGCTGTTCGTCGTCGGCGGAATGGCAGCTGGCACTGGCAGGGCAGAACCATCCCGCGCACGCCGCGATGGTACCCATGGCGTCGGGAGCGGGGATCGGCGATGTCGGGCGTTTCCACGAGGCCGGCAACTGGTACACCGGCGGCGTTCCGCGCACCTTGTTCCATATCTGGCTGTACGGCGTCGACAATCCGCTGCGCGCGCAACTGCCCAAGGGGCTCGATGCGGCGACGCGGGCGCGGCTGGTCCAGTATAATGATCTCGATGCCAAGAAGCCGGAGGTCAACTGGGCCCGGCAGATCGAACATCTGCCTTATGATGACTTGCTGAGGGATCTTGGCGAGCCGCCTGCCACGTTCGAGCGGTTCGTCGGCCGCACCCCTGCCGATCCGGCATGGAAGCAGGGCGGACTCTATCATCAGGAGATGGGCTGGGGCGTTCCGGCCTTGTGGGTCAACAGCTGGTACGACGTGTCAATCGGGCCGAACCTCGAATTGTTCAACCATGCCCGCACGGCGGGGACCGACAAGGAAGCGAGCGCCAACCAATATGCGATCGTCGCTCCCAACACGCATTGCGCCTTTGCCGGGCTGGGGCCGAATTTCGTGTCGGGCGACCGCGATCTGGGCGACGCGTCGTTCGATGTCGATGCGCAGGTGTGGAGCTGGTTCGACCGGTGGCTCAAGGGCAACCGGCGCGCCTTTCCAGATACCACGCCGCATGTCCGCTATTTCGAAATGGGCAGCAATCAATGGGAAAGCGCCGCGCAATGGCCGCCGCGCGCTGCCGAGCCGGTGCGGATGTACCTGCGGTCGGGCGGCGACGCCAACAGCGTCTATGGGGACGGCAGCCTGTCGCGGCAGGCTCCCCCCGCTGGGGAAGCGCCCGACCGCTATCGCTACGATCCGATGAATCCGGTGCAGACCATCGGCGGCGCGGATTGTTGCAATGGCGGCCTCATCAACCCCGGCGCGTATGATCAGCGCGCGATCGAGGCGCGCCAGGACGTGCTGGTCTATTCCACCGAGCCGCTGGCCGCGCCGATCACCGTCACCGGTTTCGTGACGCCGGTGCTCAAGGTGTCGTCCGACGCGAAGGATACGGATTTCGCGGTCAAGCTGGTCGATGTCGCACCCGACGGGACTGCCTATATCCTGGGCGACACGATCCTGCGTGCGCGGTATCGTGACGGTTTCGCCGATCCGCAGATGATGGCCCCCGGGCAGATCTATACGCTGACGCCGACGCCGATCACCACCAGCAACACCTTTCAGAAGGGGCATCGCATCCGGGTCGAGGTGACGTCGTCCAATTTCCCCAAGTTCGTACGCAACCTCAATACCGGCGGGCCGAACGAGAGCGAGAGCATCGGCGTGATCGCCAATAACGTCGTCCATCACGCAGGCGACGCCGCATCCTATATCGAGCTGCCGGTGGTGGAGTAAGGCGGGACGGCGCCTCAGGCCGCTGCGGCCGCCGCCACGCTGTCGCTGCGCCAGACGACGGGGCGGAACACCAGGATCAGCGCCATCGGCCGATCCGACGGCTTGGGCGGCGCCAGAACGAAGCCGGCGGGACCTGCGCGATACAGCCCGCCATTTTCGGCAGTCATCCCATCGGCGATGATTTCCGCACGGATCTCGTCGCCCTCGGTGCGATCGAGGTCCGCCAGCGCCACGAACTGCGCGTCGCCAAGTTGCACCCACTCGCACAGCGCGCCCAGCTGGACGGCAGGCGTCAGCGTTCCCGTGCCGATCGGCACAACCATCCGATAGAATCCGTCCGCGGTCGGGCGCGCGTCGATGTCGAGCTTTTGCTGACCGCTCGATCCGAGCAACATCACCGGCACTGGCACGCCGGCACCTTCGAAATCGGCGTTGCGCAGGTCGAGCGCATGTCGCGCCGACCCGAACAGCGCCAGGTTGAGCGCCAGCCCGTGGCGCTGCAGCTCGCCCGGCACGAACATCCGATCGGTGGTGTTGAGATAGGCGGGGCCGCGCCTGCGCAGCCCGGTGGTGGAGGCAGACCCGTCGAGCAGCCGCACGACGTCGTCGCTGCCGAGATTTACGTCGTGGTCGAACGCTTCGAGCAGTTCGACCTCGCGGGCGATCGGCAGGAACATCAACCGCGCCAGCACCGCCGCGGCGGACCGGCGATCGGCGTCGCGATCCTGGACGGCGTTGGCCTTGACCACACCGCGCGCGGCGTTGGCGACATAGGCGATTGCCGCGGCCTGCACGGCGTCGCGCACGGTGCTTTGCGCTCCCTTGATCCCGCTTGCCGCGCGGATCGGGCTGCCGTCGCTGCGATAGTCGGTGGTCGAACCCTGTGCCACGGTGCACAGCTGTTCGAGCACCGCGATCGATCCGCTGAGCGCATTGAGCACGCGTGCCTCATAATGGCGGCGGTCGAGGAAGCCGGCCTTGTCCAGCCCAGACGCGACGCCCTCTCGTAGCATCAGGTAGCGGCCGACGACGGTCAGTTTCATGCGATCGGCCAGCATCGGCGCGACCAGATTCTGGACGGTACCGTTATATCCCAGATCGACCAGCATCACCGCATCGCCGTTTTCGACTCCGGCAGCGGCGAGATGCGCGATCAGGCGATCGGCGAATTGCCGCGATCGTGCGACGATGCGCGCGACCTGCTTGCGCTCCAGCACTGCCCTGCGGAACGCGCCGCGCGTGCCGCCCGCTTGCGCCTGGCGGCGTTCGGCGGCGGTGAGCATCAACTGGTCGGCCAGTGTCGCGGTCGAGACGCGGTCGAGCGTGTCGATCACATGCACCTCCACGCTGGCGGCATCGACGAACGATGCGCGGGTGGCGGTGATGCGGCTGATCTCGACCGCCGCCGCCGGACCGTCCGCACCGAATGCGGCCCGGAACATCTCTAGTGGCAGATAGCCGTCGCGCATCAGGAACAGCGGGCGTACCGGCTTGCCCAGCGCATCCGACAGCGCCGCGATCTCGTCATGCAGCCACTGGCTGAACTCGTGCAGCAGGGGGCCCAGCACGTCGTGACCGAGCATCGCGGCGGGGCTGTCGTCGCTGCGCAGCGCCACGGCTGCGCGATGCCGCTGCCATGCGGGCGTCGTCATCCGCACCGCGGGATCGATCATCGCTGCCGCGCCCGCCTCGAGCCGCAGCCGCTGCTCGCTCGCGCGATCGAATTGGATCAGGTGCGCGCAGCCGATGCCGAGCCGGGAAGGGGCGTCGCGATCTGCGGCGGGGTTGTCGCCGACATGGAACAGCGCCTGCGGATCGATGCCGAGTGCGGACAGCACCTGCGCGAACAATCCGGCGGTCTTCCCGACGCGGTATTGCGACGACACGAAGACGCGGTCGATCAGCGCCAGCACGTCGGCGCCGGCCGCCTGTTCGATCAGCATCCGCAACTGCGCCTCGCTCAGATACGTGTCCGAGACGATGACGATGCCAAGTCCGCGCTCCTTTGCGGCGCGCATCAGGGCAATGGTGGGAGCGAAGCCGAAACAATGCCGCGCCTCGAGCGCGCATTCGTGCGCAACTGCGCGCGCCTGCTGCTCAGCGTTCGCGGTGGGATCGAACGTGCGGTGGATGGTTGCGAGATCGATCTCGATCCCCTTGCCGCGGTTGCGCTGGCGGCGGCGCGCGGTGCGCTCTGCCCACATACGCGGTTCGACGGCACCGCCCGGCAGGTCGATACCCGCGAAAACGTCGCGCGGCGCCGCGACGTCACGCCACAGCAGCGTGTCGAAACAGTCGAGCGAGAGCGTCGTCACCCCGGGCGGCAACTGGTCGAGCAGCGATGCGATCGCATGCGCGCGGATGGTCAGCTTGGTCACGCCATGTCCCCCTGGCAATTCTGTCCGGGTTATTGACGGCCAGGGTTAGCAAGCAGTTAAGGCGCTCCGGTCATCGCGCGGCAGTCCAGCGCTGCGTCTTGCACAGGAAAGCGATGCACCCCTTGACGCTGAGCGCACCCGTGCCTTCGCGCCTCAGGACCGAACGATAGCTCTTGCCGCTCTTGGGGTCGTAGATGCGGCCTTTCCACTCGTCGCCAGCGGCGGCGAAGCCGCTGAGGATGTCGATCCCGACCAGCGGACGCGCGCGCAATCCGGGTTCGGGATTGTTGGCATCGGTGGTCGGCGCGCCTTTGGGCGCCTTGAGCACGCGCACGATCTTGCCGCACAGAGACGCCCCGCACGGCGCGATCGCGATCAGCGCCGCCTTGTCCTGGGTGAGCCAGCGCCCCGTGACCGGCGCGGGAGTGGGGGCGGCCATGCCCGAAGTGGCCAACAGCGTGATCGCTGCGCCCATCGCTTTCAACCGCACGGCCAATCTCCTAACGCAGCTCCAGCGGCACGATGCAGGAGGAGCCGATGCGCGACAAGGGCCGAATGGGCGGCGGCTGGACGATCGGGATCATCGGCGGTTCCGGTCTCTACGCTGTCGACGGGATTGAGGACGGCCAATGGATCGAGGTGGCAACGCCCTGGGGCGCGCCGTCCGACGCCTTGTTCACGGGCCGGGTCGGTCACGTTTCCGTCGTGTTCCTGCCGCGTCACGGCCGCGGCCATCGCATCGCGCCGGGCGAGATCAACGCGCGGGCGAATATCGACGCGCTGAAGCGGCTGGGCGTCACCGACATCCTGGCGGTGTCGTCGGTTGGCAGTCTCGCGGAAGCGCGACCGCCCGGGAGTTTCACCATCGCCGATCAGTTCATCGACCGGACCAGGGGGCGGCCGCCGAGTTTCTTCGGAACCGGCATGGTCGCGCATGTTTCGTTGGCCGATCCGGTCTGCCCGCGATTGTCGCGCTTGGCAGGCGATGCCGCCGAGGCTGCCGGCGCGCAGGTGCATCGCGGCGGCACGTATCTCGCGATGGAAGGCCCGCAATTCTCGACGCGTGCCGAGAGCAACCTGTATCGCCAGTGGGGCTGCGACGTGATCGGCATGACGGCGATGCCCGAGGCGCGGCTCGCGCGTGAGGCTCAGCTGCCCTACGCGCTGGTCGGGATGGTGACCGATTATGATTGCTGGCGCGAAGGCGAAGACGCCGTCGATGTCGCACAGGTGATCGCGCAGCTTGGCGCAAACGCCGCCAAGGCGCGCGCGATGGTGGTCAATCTTCTGCGCTCCTTGCCGCGAACGCGCGAGCCGAGCCCGATCGACAGCTGCCTCAACAGCGCGTTGATCACCGCGCCATCGTCGCGCGACCCGGAATTGCTGGCCACGCTCGATGCGGTGATGGGGCACCGGCGATGAAGCGGCAGGCCGCACGTCGCAACGGGTTGCCCTGACCCCGATCGGCTCCCTATCAGGCGAGGGGAAGGGGAAATCGATGACCAGCAGCCTGTTCCGCCGCAAACCGATCGTCACCGAACCGCGGGAGGGCGAACATGTGCTCGCGCGGACGCTCAGCTGGCCGCATCTGATGGCGCTCGGGGTCGGCGCGATCGTCGGGACGGGCATCCTGACGCTGATCGGCGTCGGTGCCGACAAGGCGGGGCCGGCCGTGATCGTGTCGTTCGCGGTCGCGGGACTGATCTGCGCCTGCGCGGCGCTTGCCTATGCGGAGATGGCGACGGTGATCCCGGCGTCGGGCAGCGCCTATACCTACAGCTACGTGGTGATCGGCGAATTGGTGGCGTGGATCATCGGATGGAGCCTGATCCTCGAATATACGCTGGTGGTCAGCGCCGTCGCGGTCGGATGGTCCGGCTATGCCGCGCCGCTGCTCGGCCAGTGGGCGGGGGTGCCGATGGCTCTGATGCAGGGACCCGAACTAGGCGGGATCGTCAACCTGCCGGCGATCGCGATCATCGGTGTCGTCGCGGGCATGCTGATGCTGGGCACACGCGAAAGTGCCACGGTCAATGCGATCCTGGTGCTGGTCAAGATTGCGGCGCTGATCGTGTTCGTCGCGGTCACGTTTCCGTATTTCGATGCCACCAATTTCGAACCGTTCAGCCCCTATGGCTTTCCCAAGAGCCTTGGCCCCGATGGCGTCGAGCGCGGAGTGATGGCGGCCGCGGCGATCATCTTCTTCGCCTTTTACGGATTCGACGCGATCGCGACCGCGGCGGAGGAAACGCGCAATCCCGATCGCGACCTCAAGATCGGTATCGTCGGGTCGATGGTCGCGTGCGTCGTGATCTATATGGCAGTTGCCGCCGCGGCGATCGGCGCGATCAGCTATACCCGCTTCGCCGACAGCCCCGAGCCGCTGGCACTTATCCTGCGCGAACTGGGGCAGCCGCTGGCAGCGCAGTATCTGGCGGCCTCGGCTGTGATCGCACTGCCGACGGTGATTCTGGCGTTCTTCTATGGCCAGAGCCGGATTTTCTTCACCATGGCGCGCGACGGCATGCTTCCAGCATCGCTGGCCAAGGTGTCGTCGCGGGGGACGCCGGTCAGGATCACCCTGTTCACCGCCGCGATCGTCGCGGTGCTGGCCGGGATCGTGCCGCTGGGCGAGCTTGCCGCATTGGCCAACGCCGGGACGCTGGCGGCGTTCAGCGCCGTGGCGCTTTGCATGCTGATCCTGCGCCGCCGCGCTCCGGATACTCCGCGCCCGTTTCGTACCCCCGCGCCCTGGCTGGTCGGGGGCGTGGCGATCCTTGGCTGCGCCTATCTGTTCTTCAGCCTGCCCACGCAGACGCAATTGTGGTTCGGAATCTGGAATGTGGCGGGGCTGGCGGTATATTTCCTGTACGGTCGGCAGCGAGCCATCGCAGCAGGGTAACAAAGGCGGCAGGCGGGCGTCTTCGTTCGCCTAGACCGGGCGGCCCCCGTCAGGAACGGGCAGCGTCGTCCCTACCGGGAGGCAAGTGCCTCCCGGCCTTCTGGCGCTGCCCGCACCCTTATGCCGCGAGCTTGCGCAATACGTACTGCAGGATCCCGCCGTTGAGGAAATATTCCAGCTCGTTGACGGTATCGATCCGGCACCGGGTCAGGAACTTCTCGCTCGAACCGTCGGCGCGGGTGAGGGTGACTTCGACCGGCTGGCGCGGCTTGATGTCGGCGACGCCGTGGATCGTGAAGGTCTCCGATCCGTCGAGCTTGAGCGTCTGACGGGTCACCCCATCGACGAACTGCAGCGGCAGCACGCCCATCCCGACCAGGTTCGAGCGGTGGATACGCTCGAAGCTCTCGACGATCACGGCCCGGACGCCGAGCAGGTTGGTGCCCTTGGCCGCCCAGTCGCGCGACGATCCGGTGCCATATTCCTTGCCCGCGACGATGACGAGCGGGGTGCCGTCGGCCTTGTGCCGCATCGCCGCGTCATAGATCGGCATGATTTCGCCGGCATAGCGGGTCATGCCGCCCTCGACGCCCGGCACCATTTCGTTCTTGATGCGGATATTGGCGAAGGTGCCGCGCATCATCACCTCGTGATTGCCGCGCCGCGCGCCATAGGAGTTGAAGTCGGCGCGGCTGACCTGATGCTCCTGCAGGAACCTGCCCGCAGGCGAATCCGCCTTGATGCTGCCCGCCGGGGAGATGTGGTCGGTGGTGATGCTGTCACCCAGGATCGCCAGCGGCTTCGCCTCGATGATGTCTGCGGTCGGTGCCGGCGTCATCGTCATCCCTTCGAAATAGGGCGGGTTGGCGATGTAGGTCGATCCCGCACGCCATTGATAGGTGTCCGACCCTTCGACGCCGATCGCCTGCCAATGCCCGTCGCCGAGATAGACGTCGCCATAACGCGCACGAAACATGCCGTCGTCGATATTGGCAGCAACGGTGGCGGCGACCTCTTCGTTGGTCGGCCACACGTCCCTCAGATATACCGGGCCGTCCGTGCCCTCGCCCAGCGGCGTCTCGACCATGTCCTGCGTCACCGTGCCCTTGAGCGCATAGGCGACGACCAGCGGAGGGCTTGCGAGAAAATTGGCGCGCACGTCGGCCGATACGCGGCCCTCGAAATTGCGGTTGCCCGACAGGACCGAGGCCGCGACGATATCGTTGCCGTTGATCGCCTTGCTGATCGGCTCGGCGAGCGGGCCGGAATTGCCGATACAGGTGGTGCAGCCATAGCCGACCAGGTTGAAGCCGAGCGCATCGAGATCCTCGGTCAGTCCGGCCTTGGTGAGATAATCGGTGACGACCTGGCTACCCGGCGCCAGCGACGTCTTGACCCAAGGCTTGGGCTTGAGCCCGAGTGCGCGGGCCTTGCGCGCGACCAGCCCCGCCGCGACCAGGACGGACGGGTTGGACGTGTTGGTACAGCTGGTGATCGCGGCGATCACGACGTCGCCGTCGCCGATGTCGTGATCGCGGCCCTCGACATTGACGCGCGCCGGTGCCGACTTCTTGTAGACGCTGGCTAGGTCGCCGTTGAACACGTCATCGACCTTGCCCAGCGCGACCCGATCCTGCGGGCGCTTGGGTCCGGCCAGGCTGGCCTCGACGCTGCCCATGTCGAGTTCGAGGGTGTCGGTGAAGATCGGGTCCGGCACGTCGTCCAGCCGCCACATGCCCTGCGCACGGCAATAGGCCTCGACCAGCGCGACATCCTCCTCGGGACGGCCGGTCAGGCGCATATAATCGAGCGTCTTGTCGTCGATCGGGAAGAAGCCGCAGGTTGCGCCATATTCGGGCGCCATGTTGGCGATCGTCGCGCGATCGGCGAGGCTCATGCCGGCAAGGCCGGGACCGTAGAATTCCACGAACCGCCCGACCACGCCGCGCGCGCGAAGCATCTGCGTCACGGTCAGCACCAGATCGGTGGCGGTAATACCCTCCCGCAAGCGCCCCGTCAGCTTGAAGCCGACGACCTCGGGGATCAGCATCGACACCGGCTGGCCGAGCATCGCCGCCTCCGCCTCGATGCCGCCGACGCCCCAGCCGAGCACGCCCAGGCCGTTGATCATCGTCGTATGGCTGTCGGTGCCGACCAGCGTGTCGGGATAGGCGACCTTCGACCCGTCGGGCGCATCGGAGGACCACACGCCGCGGCCGATATATTCGAGGTTCACCTGATGGCAGATGCCGGTACCCGGCGGCACCACCGCGAAATCGTCCAGCGCCTTCGATCCCCATTTCAGGAACTCGTAGCGTTCGATGTTGCGCTGATATTCAAGATCGACATTGGCCTCGGCGGCCTTGGGCGTGCCGAATTCGTCGACCATCACGCTGTGGTCGATGACGAGGTGGACCGGTACCTGCGGATTGATCTTGGCCGGGTCGCCGCCCAGCCGGGTGATCGCGTCGCGCATCGCGGCGAGATCGACGACGCAGGGCACGCCGGTGAAATCCTGCATCAGCACTCGCGCCGGGCGGTACTGGATTTCGCGGTCCGAGCGGGCATCCTTCTGCCAGTCGACCAGCGCCTGCGCATCCTCGGGCGTGACCGTCACGCCGTCCTCGAAGCGCAGCATGTTTTCGAGGAGGACCTTCATCGAAAATGGCAAGCGGCTGATGTCGCCGAGCTTTTCCGCCGCCTTGGCCAGCGAGTAAAAGCCATAGGATGTACCGCCGACGTCGAGCGTGTCGCGGGTACCGAGCGTGTCCTGGCCGATTGCCGTCATGCGAAGACCTTTCTTGTGCAACCGATGCGGCGGGGAGGCGGCATCGAGCCGCGCGGCGCTCCGGTTTCGCTGCAGATGCGAGATTCGTCGGGGCTGTAGCAAGCGCGCCGGGGTTGGGAAAGGGCGAGTGGCGGGATCGAGGCCGGATCGACAAATGAAGCAATGCGCATCGCAATCGCGACCGGCCCAGCGAGATCTCGGTTTGCGAGGATCGTTGCATGACGCGAATGAACCGCCCACAGGGTGAAGCGTTGACCATGGCTGCCAATTCACTTGCGCCATTGCGGCGGCGCAGCCGTCCCCCATTTCAGGATACCGCATGACGCTTCAGGTAGTTTCGCCGACCGCAACGGTTTCCGACGATGCCGAGGTCAGGCGGCTGCAGATCGTTCGCGGCGATGATCTCGCCGGGCTCACCGACGATCCGCGGTTGACGGCGATCACCGATCTCGCGGCGGCGCTGTCCGGGGTTCCGGTAGGGCTCATCACCACGATCGACGCCGCCGATCAGCATTTCCTCGCGCGGACCGGTACCGACCTTACCGGAACGCCTCGCGACATCAGCTTTTGCACTCACGCAATTCGCGGCGACGGGCTGATGGAAGTGCGCGACGCGACTACCGATCCGCGCTTTGCCGACAATCCGCTGGTCACCGGGGAACTCAACATCCGCTTTTATGCCGGTGTGCCGTTGCAGGTGGACGGAACGGCGATCGGATCGCTGTGCGTGTTAGGGTTCGAACCCCATTCGCTGACGCCGCTGCAGCACCAGGCGCTCACCGTCCTGGCGCAGAATGTGACCACGCTCATCGCGGCGCGGCGCGGCGAGCGCGAGCAACGCATCGCCGCCGATCGCTTCCGCGACGAACGCGACGATCAGGCTGCGCGCTTTCGGGTGCTGGCTGACACCATGCCGCAGATGGTGTGGTCGACGACAGCGGACGGCTCGCACGATTACTATAATGCGCGCTGGTATGAATTCACCGGAATGACGCCGGGTTCGACCGACGGCGACGAATGGCATGGCATGTTCCATCCCGACGACCGCGATCGCGCCTGGACGCGCTGGCGCGAATGCCTCGCCAGCGGCGACGATTACGACATTGAATATCGGCTGCGCGACGCGCACGGCCAGTACCGTTGGGTGTTGGGCCGGGCGCTCCCGATTCGCGACGACAACGGCGCGATCATCCGCTGGTTCGGCACCTGTACCGATATCCACGAGCACAAATTGGCGTCCGACCAGCGCGAGATTGTCGCGCACGAACTGAGCCACCGGATCAAGAACATCTTTTCGGTTATCGGCGGTCTGATCGGATTTTCGACGCGCGAGCATCCGCAGTTCAAGCCGGTCGCGGACACGCTGCGCGACCGTGTGATGGCGCTCGGCCGCGCGCATGATTTCGTCCGCCCGCACAGCGAGGCTTCGCGACCGGCCGCGCCGCAGTCGAGCCTCCACGGTATGCTGGCAGAATTGCTTGCGGCGTATCAGACGCCGGGTCTTCGGCGAATCTCCATTACCGGCGATGATCCCGAAATCGACGATCAGTCGGCGACGCCGCTCGCCTTGCTGTTCCACGAACTCGCCACCAACGCAGCCAAATACGGCGCCTTATCGACACCCGACGGCGTCGTCGGTCTTCACGTCGCCGTGGAAGATGCGGCGGTGGTGTTCAATTGGACAGAAGTCGGGGGGCCGGCGGTCGCCGTCCCGGCAAGTCAGGGGTTCGGCAGCCGACTGATCGAACTCAGCATCGATCGTCAGCTGGGCGGTTCGGTGACGCGTGACTGGCGCCCGGAGGGCCTTGTCGTTGTGGCGCGCATCCCGCTGATGGCTATGACCCGGAAGCGAAAAGGATGACGCCCTCGGCCGGAGTGGCGAGAGGGGTGCCGGCAGCGGCGATCTCCGCCGCCGACAGGATTGCGGTATCGCTGAAAGGCTTGCGGATATAGCCGATCGCGGTCTCTGCACGGGGTTCGATCTGCTGGGGATTGGCGGTGACGTAGATCACCCGCGTCCCCTTGCCCGCCAGCGCGCAAGCGATCGCCGGGCCGGTCGGCCCGTCGCGCAGGTTGATGTCGACGAACGCGATCCGCGCGTCCTCGCCGTGCGTTATCGCTTCCTGCTGGTCGGCGGCGATTGCGATAACGCGATATCCTGCCTCGCCAAGGATGCGCTCGATATCCATCGCTACGAAAATCTCATCCTCGACGATCAGGATCGTATGCTCGGAGCGGGGTGTGGCATCGCACGACATCATGGTTCCAAATCGACCGGATATGAACAGCGGTTGCCTTCGAATGCATGAGCGCCTGTGCGGTTCCCAAGCCGACCTTACACCGTTCCCCGATCCGTGCCAACGCTGGCGGACAGCCGTAAATAGAGCGGTAACGCTCTTTTCGTGATGGCAACGCCGAGCACCCGGCTATCGTGCAGCGCAAAGGGAACGGTAATGACCATCGAACGGGGAGTGGACGGGAATATGGGGCGGGCGCCTTGACCGGATCGACAACGGTCATTCCCCTGCTGCCCGCGCTGGGCGAGCGCATCGCCGCCGAGGATCGCCTGCGCGGTACGCTGCTGCTGGAATGCAGCGACGCCGCCGAACGCGGCGATTTCGCAGCGCTGGCGGCGGCGGGGCGTGCCTATCGAGAAGCCGATCAATCGGCGCGCGCCAAGGTCGAGATGGCGGCGCGGCTGTTCGTCGATCCCTGAGCCGGACTTACGTCTCGCGAAACACGCCGCAGGCGATGCGGCTGCCGCTATTACCCGACGGATCGGTCTTCATGTCGTCGGGTCCGGCGTGGACCATCATCGCCGATCCGTCGCCGTCGAGCAGACCCTCCATCGTTCCCGACGGCAGGGTGAAGGTCAGCGTCGCTGCGCCATCGCTGGCGACGTCCAGATTCGGCATGTCGCCGGCATGCGGCCCGGCGGGGTTCTGGGCGCCATGCTGCATCGTCGTCGGGTTCCAATGCCCGCCTGCGCTTTCAAATCCGGGTGCGTCGCAGCGGCCAGTGGTGTGGACATGCGCGCCATGCGGGCCGGGCGGCATGCCCATGCCTTCCACGACGATCTGAATGCCGTCGGCCATCGCCGTCGCCGTCGCGGTGCCGACATTGGCGTTGGTCGCGGTGCGCAATTCGGCGGTCGCGACGCGTTCGGCAGGCGCACCTACCATCGGCTCGTCCATTGGCGCACAGGCCGACAGGGCGAGCGCCGATCCGGCGATTGCGATGGTCATCGAACGTGTCTGCACGGTGTTTCTCCCGAAATTGCTGTGCAGGGGGAATGAGCGGGCGCGCATCCTGTTCCATCGTGACGCCGCTTCCCCTCGCGTCCGCTCGACCCTAGATCGATAGCGATGCCCGACTTGCCTGCCATTGCCGCGGCGACGCTGATCGTGATGCGCGACGTGCCGACCGGTCCACCCGAAATTGCGATGGTCGAACGCGCGCAGGCGATGGCATTCGCCGGAGGAGCGCTGGTTTTCCCAGGTGGACGGGTCGATACGGCGGATCGCACGTTGGCACAGCGCTTCGGCGGCGACGCTGACGATATCGCCGCGCGGATCGCCGCGATCCGCGAGACGATCGAGGAGGCCGGGATCGCGATCGGCCTGTCGCGCCCGCTGGATGCGCCTGCGATCCGGGCGCTTGGCAGCGACGTCTATGGCGGCGTAGCGATCGGCGATGCGCTCGATTCCCGTGGGGTTTCGATCGATCCGGCGGCGTTGACGCCATTTGCCCGCTGGCTGCCCAAGGGGGTGGCGCACCGAATATTCGACACGAGTTTCTACATCGCCAGGGCGCCGGTAGATGCCCCGCAAGCCCGGGTCGACGGCGGCGAGAATGTGCGGCTGATCTGGGCCAGCGCTCAGGCGATACTCGACGACGCCGATGCCGGCCGCTGCGAGATCATCTTTCCTACGCGTCGCAACCTCGAGCGACTGGCGCGGTTCGCCAACGTCGATGCGGCACTGGTCGATGCCGCTGCCTGCCCGGTGACGACGGTGACGCCGTGGATCGAGGAGCGCGGCGGTGACCGCTTCCTGTGCATTCCCGAAGGCCTAGGCTATCCGATCACTGCCGAGCGGCTGGACGCGGTTCGCCGCGCGTGAAGGCGATCCGGCAAGCGGTAGGGGCGGGCGTCATCGCCGCCTTCCTGATCGGCGCGGCCTTTCTGCTCTACGCGGCGGCGAAGAATCGGCCGCAGGATCTGCCGTGGACCGATCTCGACCTTGGCCAGCCGGTGGGCATGTTCACCGCGGCGAAGCTCACCGCATTGACCGGCGATTTTCGGCAGTGCCGAAGGCTGCTCGACCGCGCCGGGGTCGCTTATACAGCGCTGGCGCCGGTCGGCAGCGAGGCGCAGTGCGGCTATGCCGACGGCGTGCGGCTCGACACTGGCGGCTCGCGGCGCCTGCGGTTCGCTCCGCCCGGCCTTGGCGTATCCTGCCCGGTGGCGGCGTCGCTCGCGATGTGGGAATGGAACGTCGTGCAGCCGGCGGCGCAGCGATGGCTCGGGCAACGCGTCCGGTCGGTCGAGCATTTCGGGAGCTACAATTGCCGCCGCCTATATGGCCGCGATGCCGGTGCGTGGAGCGAGCATGCCACCGCCGATGCGGTCGATATCGCCGGATTCATCCTGGCCGACGGCACCCGTATAACGGTGGCGGGGGACTGGGACGCTGACGGCGAGGAAGCCGACCAGGCGGCGTTCCTGCATGCGGTGCGCGACGGCGCTTGCGACCTGTTCGCGACGACGCTTTCCCCCGACTATAACGCGGCGCATCGCGACCATCTCCACCTCGACCACGCAAAACGCGGCGCGATGCGGTGGAGCGTGTGCCGCTGAAACCGGCCGATCAGTTCGGCAGCGCCGCGGAATCGACCTTTTCCACCCACGCCGGATAGAAGCTGGGCTGCCGGTTCGACCAACCCGCGGCGGTCGCTGCCGCCTCGCTGATCGACTGCAGCAACTGGCGGCGCAATTCGGGATGAAGGTGCGGCAGCGCGGCGGCGGCGCAGAAGGCCGCGGGCAGCCACGGCCGAACCTCTGCACCGACCAGTCGCTCGTACAGGAAGCGATAGGCCTGGAAGCTGGTAAGGCGACCTTGGCCCAGGTCGAACGCGCTGACCGTTACCAGGGGCGCGAGGAACGGCTCGATCGCATCCAAGCCGCTATCATCGGGAACCAGCGCACGGACTTCGGGAAGTCGGTCGTACATGCGAGCCTGCGCGCGAATGCTGGCGGCTTCGACGATGTCGCGCGACCAGCGCGCCATCGCATCTTCGCGATCGAGGCCAACGTCGAGCGACCGGCGCACATAACGCTGGGTTGCTGCGGGAAAGCCCGCAAATTCCTTCATCTCGGAAAGCGTCATCGCGCCTTCGGCCGGTTTCATGCGAGCACCCATGATTTTCACCCCACCGCTAATTCGACACCGTTCATCATGCACGGCGATGGTTAACGGATCGCTGAACATGGTCGTCGGGTGCCGTTCAGCAAGGAATCACAGCAATGGCTGCGTTGCAACATCGCTTGCGGCCAAGTGATTGAACTGCACAATAAGGACGCAAGCTGCGATATTTGCGCAACTATCGTGCACTCGTCACTCAGTTGGCGGTAAGCCGGACCAACGCGCGCGGGACCCAGCCGGATATACACGGCCCGTCATAGCTGCGCGGACGCTCTACCCTGGCCTGGAGCCCGCAATCGTCCGTGCTCTCCGTGCCCGGGACGACGACCACGCCCAACCAGCGCTGGTCGATCGATCGCGTACAGACATATAGCCGGGTGCCGTTGGCTACACGGACAGTTTCCCCACCCTCGTCGAACGGTGCCGCACGGACAGGCACCGTGGCATCGCCGGCTTCGGTGACGACGGCGCGGATCGCGCAGGCGTCGAACGCCGGACCGCTCTCCCCGATTCGTACCGCAACCGTTCCGGGATCAAGCGCTGTGGCGCTCACATCCGCCGTGTCGAGCGTATTGCGATTGGGCGGATCGACGTCGCAACCGGCGAGCAGAAGCACAGTGCCGAGCAAGGCGCGAAGAGGGTGGTTGAGCATCGCCACCAGATAGCGGGGCAGGTCCGTCAAAGCGATGGCTTTGCGCGACGAAATGCCGGCTATCACGCTGGATCGCGAAAGGTTGCTCGGTTCATCGGAAAGATTGCGCGACCGAACGCTTGCAGCTTTCCCGCACATGAACGCCGCGGCTAGCAAGATGTCAGGACAACGGGGACCTTGGGGGGTCGCATGACATTCCGGACGCTGACGGCGCGCTTCGCGCTGGCGCTATCGCTTTGCCTGATGACATTGGCTCCGGCCCAGGCGCGGTCCTGGCAATGTGCGCCGTATGCGCGGGAAATCTCCAGCGTGAAGATCTTCGGCAACGCAAATACCTGGTGGAGCCAGGCTGCCGGTCGCTATGAGCGCGGCAATATTCCAAAGGTCGGTGCAGTATTGTCGTTCAAGTCCTCGTCGCGGATGCGGCTGGGGCATGTCGCGATGGTGTCGCGCATCGTCAGCGATCGCGAAGTGCTGTTGACCCACGCCAACTGGTCGCGCCGCGGCGGGATCGAGCGCGACGTTCGCGCGGTCGACGTGTCGGATGCCGGTGACTGGTCTTCGGTGCGAGTGTGGTATGGGCCGATCGGCGATCTGGGCACCAGCGCCAATCCCGCCAACGGCTTCATCTATGGCGACGGCGCACCAACCGATGACGAGGGCGAACTCGCCCCGCTGATCATCGCCACCGCAGTTCCCGCGCCGATGGGCGAAGCCATGCCGATGCCGGAGTAAACGGGCTATCGGGCGGCGTCACGCGGGCGTGAAGGTCATCGCCACGCCGTTCATGCAGTAGCGCTTGCCGGTCGGCTTGGGCCCATCGTCGAAAACATGGCCCAGATGCCCTCCGCAGCGCCGGCATTCGACTTCGGTGCGCTCGAACAGCATCGACCGGTCGGGCTTGAGCGTCACCGCATTGGCCCGGACATCGTAGAAGCTGGGCCAGCCGGTGCCGCTCTCGAACTTGGTCGACGACAGGAACAGCGGCAGCGTGCAGCCGGCACAGGAGAAGATGCCGGCGCGCTTCTCCTTGTTGAGCGGCGACGAGTAGGGGCGTTCGGTACCCTCCTCGCGAAGCACGTAGAATTGCTGGGGGGTCAGCCGTTTGCGCCACTCGGCCTCGGACAGCGAAAGCCGCGCCTGCGCCGACGCGACGTGCGGCATCGCGAGTGCGATCGGGGTGAAGCCGGCGGCGGCAAGCAGATGGCGTCGGGTGGTACGCATGGGAATCTCCATTCGGGGCTCAGGCAAGATACGCCTGAAACGCCGATCGGGTTACCTGCCGGCACGCCTCCGAACGAAAGCTGAACCGTGTCGGTTCAATATCGGCTCAGTTCGACCGGCAGCGAACGGTAGCCGTGGACGAAACACGCGGCGACCCGTTCGGGCTCGCCCGCGACGTTGATACGCAATCGGCGCTTGGCCATTTCCTCAAGCAGTAGGCTGATCTGGAGTTCGGCGAGGCGCGCCCCGACGCAGCGGTGGATGCCGTGGCCGAACGCCAGGTGTCGGCGCGCATTGGGACGATCGACGCGGATCATGTCGGCATCCTCGAACACGCTCTCGTCGCGATTGGCCGAGACGTACCACAAAGCGACCTTGTCGCCGGCCTTGATCGCATGTCCCTGCAGATCGGTATCCTGCGTGGCGGTGCGGCGCATGTGGCTGAGCGGGGTCTGCCAGCGGATGATTTCCTGCACCGTATTGTGGATCAGCGACGGATCGGCTTCGAGCTTGGCGCGCTCGTCGGGAAACTGGTCGAGCCCATAGGCGAACGCGGTCATCGAATTGCGCGTGGTGTCGTTGCCGCCGACGATCAGCAGGATGAGGTTGCCGATGAATTCCATCTGATCCATCTCTGCCATCGCGTCGGAATGGATCATCATCGAAATGAGGTCGGGAGTCGGCTCCTTGCCGATCTTGCCGTCCCACAGATTCTTGAAATAGGCGCCGCATTCGAACATGTGCATCAGCCGCTGCTGGCGCAGTTCGTCGTTCTTGACGAGTTCGATGTCGCCGGCCCAGTCGGACCAGAAGGTCAGCTTGCGGCGGTCCTCCCACGGAAAGTCGAACAGGATCGCCAGCATCTGCGTGGTCAGTTCGATCGAGACGGTGTCGACCCAATCGAAGCGCTCGCCGATCGGAAGCGTATCGAGGATGTCGGCGGTACGATCGCGAATATTCTGCGTCATCCGCGTCATCTCGCTGGGCGTGAAGGCGGGAGCGACCGTGCGGCGCTGGCCGGTGTGCTTGGGCCGGTCCATCGCGATGAACATCGGCATCTTGACGTCGACGCCTTCTTTGAAGTCGGCGATGGTGATGCCGGCAGCTTCGGACGAATAGAGATCGGGGAGCGATTCGACCTCGACCAGCGGCTTGTAGGAAGCGACCGACCAATAGGGGCCGTAATCCGAGTCGGCGGTGTAGTGGATGCCGCCCTTGGCGCGGATTTCCGCAAACGGGGCGTGCCAGGTGTCATCGCGATAGAGTTCGGCGCGACTGACGTCGAGCGGATCGACGGTTCCGGTCTTCGCTGCGGACGGTGCCAACGTGGCCATGCTACCTCTCCCTTGGGGAGCAGCATGCCTTAACTGACAAGGGTGTCAATATCGCGCGTGGTTGCGGAGCGACGGAACAGCCCGGTCCACCGGAACTTGGGCCCGGCCGATTGCAGCACGCCGCGGCGGAATGCGCGGGCGCCGATCGACACGCTGATCGCCACCCACAGCAATTGCCACGCGAGCGCGGCAAGGTGGGGCCATAGCTCGGGCGAATTGGCGGCGCGGGCGCCCATGGCAAAGGGCGAGCTGAACGGAAACAGCTCGGCGCCGAAAGCCAGCCAGCTGCCGGGCTGCGACGCAGCGGCCGACGACAGTCCGAACATCGCCACCTGGAAGATCGTGATCGGCAGCGAGAGCATCTGCAATTCGCGCGGCGTCGATGCCTGCGCACCTATGCCCAGGAACACCGCGCCGAGCAGCATGTACGCCATGGTGAAATAGGCGATGAACAGCGCAGCGAACGCCGGCCAGCCGATCGCGGGGCC
This sequence comes from Sphingomonas japonica, assembly GCF_006346325.1. NCBI lineage: Bacteria > Pseudomonadati > Pseudomonadota > Alphaproteobacteria > Sphingomonadales > Sphingomonadaceae > Sphingomonas > Sphingomonas japonica. Next base: position 37,935 of record NZ_VDYR01000003.1, read on the forward strand.
GATCGAGGACAGCGCCTGCGTCGCTTCGCCGGGCAGGAGCTGTCCGACATTGAGGACGATCGTCCCCCAGAAGCCGAGGAACAGCAGCGCGACGCCGAACATCCCGATGAGCTTGCCCAGGAACACGCTTTCCAGCGGGACCGCGGCGGCGAGGACTTCGATCACCTTGTTCGAGCGTTCCTCGGCAAGCGTGCCGACGGCCTGGCCGGCGAGCAGGAGCGTCAGGAAGAACAGGCCGAACACCGTCAGGAACGCGGCTTGCCCCTGCCCGCCGATCGAGGTGGTGGCGCGTTCGGTCGGGGTCAGCGTCGCTTGCGAGAAAGTCCGCCCGGCATTGTCGATGCGGCGGTCGCGCTGAACCTGCTCGGCAAGCGCGGCCAGATAGCGCGCCTTGAGCGCACCGTCGCTGTACAGCACGCGCGGGCGGTCGAGCGGGGCGATCATGACCGCGGTGACGTCGACGTCGCGGGCGTCGAACAGGCCGCGCGCCTGCGCCGCCGGATCGCCGCTCGGCGCGTCGATGCGAATCGCCGCAGGGGCGATCTGGTCGTTGAAGATGGCGCGAAGGCGGCGGTCGGCAGCGACCAGCGCCGCGCTGTCGGCGGGCGGCGCGATTACCACCAGTACTTCCTTACGCTCCGACGACTTGGACATGGTCGAGGCGCCGATGCCGCCGATCGCGCCGAAGCTGAGCATGATCAGCGGCGCGAGCAGGAAGATGAGGAAGGTCGGCGTGAATACGGTGGCGATGAAGTCACGGCGCGCGATCGTCAGCGTCTGGCGCACCATGCGTCGGGTGCCGCTCATGCCGCCGCCTCGATCGCATCGCGCCCGACGATCTTGACGAATGCGTCGTGGAGGCGCGGCCGCTCGATCGACAGTCCGGCGATGCCGTGTCCGGCTTCGATAAGGCGCAGGATCAGCGGTTCGATCCCGGCGCCGGGCACCGTGAACCACCAGCCGTCATCCTTGTGCTCGGCATCGGCAGGAAGCAGCGCGGCCAAGCCCGGGCGATCATGGTCGGGCACATAATGCGCACGCATCGGCAGCATCGCCCGGGCATCGCCGACGGTCCCTTCGAACCGGCATTTTCCGCCGGCAATGATGGTGAGGCGATCGCACAGCCGTTCGGCATGCGCCATGACGTGGGTCGAGAAAAGGATCGTCGCGCCGCGGTCGCGCTGCTGCAGGATCAGCGCTTCGAGGCGTTCCTGGTTGACCGGATCGAGCCCCGAAAAGGGCTCGTCGAGGACCAGGAATTCGGGCTCGTGGACCACCGATCCGAGCAATTGCACAAGCTGCGCCATGCCCTTCGACAGTTTGCGGATCTTTTGATCGACCGCGTGGCCGAGACCGGCTTCCTCGAGCAGCACCACGGCACGCTTGCGCCCGGTCGCCCAGTCGAGCCCACGCAGTGCGCCAAGAAACGCGATGGCCTCGCGTGCCTTCATGCCGGGATAGAGGCCGCGCTCCTCGGGCAGGTAGCCGACCTGATCGCTGGCGTCGCGGGGGGAGGTGTGGCCGAGCAGCGTACGGCTGCCGGCGTCGGGCTCGATGATGCCGAGCAGCATCCGCAGCGTCGTCGTCTTGCCGGCGCCGTTGGGACCGAGAACGCCGTAGATCGCGCCGGCGGGAACCGAGATTTCCACCCCATCGACGACCACCCGGTCGCCGAAGCGCTTGACCAGCCCGGTCGCGGTCAGCGCTGGCGCCGCAGAAACCACTTCACCCTCCGTTCGGATCGCGACTTGAGGGCGATGGGCCAGCGTCGGATCAGGCCGCGGTCGCGACCTTCTTGCTGATCTCGCGCTTCAGGCGGCGCGCGCGCAGCGAGAGCTTCTCGCTCTTGGTCTTGAGCAGCCAGTTGTCGAGCCCGCCGACATGCTCGACCGAACGCAGGCCATTGGTCGACACGCGCAGCTTGACGCTCTTTTCGAGTGCTTCCGACATCAGCGTGACATTCTGCAGGTTGGGCAGAAAGGTGCGCTTGGTCTTGTTGTTGGCGTGGGAAACATTGTGGCCCACCTGCCGGCCCTTGCCGGTCAGCTCGCAAATGCGCGACATCGCTATGGCTTCCTGATTTCAGTGCAGGGGAAATTGCCCCGGAAAGTCGGTGCCGTTAGCGAGAACCGCCGTCGCAGTCAACTCCGCCCCCGCGCATGCTCGCCGTTGCAGTGCAACCCGGATGGGGCATAAGGCGTTATTTCGCAAGTGAACCGACAGGGAGAATGACAATGCGTGCGATCCTGGTGCTGCTCGGCCTCGCCGCGCTCGTTCTCGTCGTCCTGATGTCGCTGGGATTCGTCAGCCTCGAACAGACGCAGCAGGCATCGATCACGCCTCCCGAGTTCAAGGCCGATGTCGGGCGCATCGACGTCGGAACGTCGAACCGCACCATCGAAGTGCCGACGATCGAAGTCGAGAAGGCCGATCCGGCTCCCGCCGATCCGGCCCCGGCACCCGCGCAATAGTCGCCGCTTGCCGGGATTTCCCCTGCCGCCGCCGATGCGTGCGGCGCTCGATGCCGCTCGCTTGGCTGCCGATCGCGGGGAAGTTCCTGTCGGAGCGGTCATCATGCGCGGAAACGCCATCGTCGCCACCGCTGCCAATGCCCCGCGCGAGCGCCGCGACCCGACCGCCCATGCCGAGATCGTCGCGATCCGGGCAGCCGCGCGCGCGCTCGGCAGCGACCGGCTCGAAGGATGCGATCTGTGGGTGACGCTCGAGCCGTGCGCGATGTGCGCTGCCGCGATCAGCCACGCGCGAATCGCTCGGCTCTATTATGGAGCGTCGGACGAAAAGGGCGGGGCGGTGGAGCATGGTCCGCGCTGGTTTACCCAGCCGACCTGCCATCACCGCCCCGAACTCTATTCCGGCATCGGCGCAATGGCAGCCGGCGAACTGCTCCGCCGCTTCTTCGCCGCACGCCGGTGATGCTGGCGTCGCTTACTGATAGCCGAGTTCTTCCTGGTTGATCGGCACCAGCTTGATCTCGACGCGGCGGTTCTCGGCGCGCCCTGCCTCGGTGTCGTTCGACGCGACCGGCTGGGTTTCGCCGAAACCGCGCGTGCCCAGACGAGCCGAGGAGACGCCGCGGCTGGTCAGATAGTTGGCGACCGACGATGCGCGGCGCTCGGACAGGCCCTGGTTATACGCATCGCTGCCGGTCGAATCGGTATGGCCGTACACATCGACATAGGTCTGGTTATATTGCGACAGCACCTGCGCCACCTGATCGAGCGTCGACTGGAAACGCGGTTCGATATTGGCGCTGTCATACGCAAAGGTGATGCCGGCCGGCATGTTGAGCAGCAGGTCGTCGCCCTGACGCACCACGTCGATGTCGGTACCTGCGGTGCGCTGGCGCAGTTCGCGCTCCTGCTTGTCCATATATGCTCCGATACCGGCCCCGGCGAGGCCGCCGATGCCGGCGCCCAGGATCTTCTCGGTACGGTCGCGGCGTCCGCCGACGAGGTCGCCGAGCAGATAGCCGCCGAGCGCGCCGCCGATGCCGCCGATCGCAGCCTTCGAGATCTGGCGCTCGCCGGTCACCGGGTCGGTCACACATGCGCTAGTCAGCACGAGCGCGCCGAGAGCGCCGCTCATCAGCAGTTTGGATGTCAAATTCATATCTGTTCCTCCTCTTTATCCGGTTCCGACCGGCACGATCACCTGCCGGAAACCCCCGCCCGCGCGGCTTGTTCCGCAGTCGAATTGAACAGCGGATGACGCAGCGGTTGTGAAATCGTCAGGAGTGCGGCTAAAGGGCGGGCAACCGGCATGGACGCGCCCTCTCCCTTCCCCTGGATTGACGTTGCGATCATCCTCGCGCTGATCGCGCTCAACGGCGTCTTTGCGATGTCGGAGCTGGCGATCGTGTCGGCTCGGCAGGCGCGGCTCGATTCGCTGGCGAAGGGCGGGAGCAAGGGCGCCTCGATGGCGCTCCGTCTGGCGAGCGACCCCGGCAAGTTTCTGTCGACGGTTCAGATCGGCATCACCCTGATCGGTATCCTCGCCGGCGCCTATTCGGGGGCGAGCCTTGGCGAGCCGGTGGGCGAGCGGCTGGCACTTCTGGGGGTTCCGGCGGACATCTCGGACACGGCCGGGTTCGGACTGGTGATCGCGCTGACCACCTATGCCTCGCTGATCATCGGCGAACTCGTCCCCAAGCAATTCGCCTTGCGTTCTCCCGAGCCCATCGCGGCGCTGATCGCGCTGCCGATGTACGGACTTTCGAAGGTCACCGCGCCGCTGGTCTGGCTGCTCGACGGAACCAGCGCTCTGGTATTCCGCCTGCTCGGCATGAAACGCGAATCGGAAAATCGCGTGACCGCCGAAGAACTGCACCTGATCGCGTCCGAAGCGATGCGATCGGGCGTGATCGAGGAGCATGAACGCACGATTATCTCGGGCGTGGTTCGTCTTGCTGACCGGCCGGTGCGCGAAGTGATGACGCCGCGCACCGAGGTCGACTGGCTCGACGTCGATCTGAGCGCCCAGGCGATCCGCGCGGCGCTTCTCGAAACCCAGCATACCCGGCTGGTCGTCGCCGAGGGGTCGATTGATGCCGTTCTGGGCGTGGTCCAGGCGCGCGACATCGTCGCCGCGCTGGTCCGCGGCGACACGCTCGACCTGCGTACCTTGTGCCGCGAAGCGCCGGTGCTGCCCGATCAGGTCGATGCGATGGATGCGCTCGGCGCGCTGCGCAAGGCCGAAGTGCCGATGGGCTTCGTGCACGACGAATATGGCCATTTCGAAGGAATCGTCACCCCCGCCAACCTGCTCGCCGCGATCGCCGGCGAATTCGCATCGGACGTCGATGCGCACGACCAGCCCTATGTCGTCGAGCGTCAGGACGGGTCGCTGCTGGTGTCGGGACAGATGCCGGCCGACAATCTCGCCGAACGTATCGGCATCGACCTGCCCGAAGATCGCGATTACGCAACGGTCGCGGGGCTGGTGCTGGCGGTGCTCAAGCACCTGCCCGAGGAAGGCGAGAACTTCCTGGAGCAGGGCTGGCGGTTCGAGATCGTCGATATGGACGGCCGCAAGATCGACAAGCTGCTGGTGACGCAGATCAAGCGGACCGCGGAGCGCGACGAGGAATAGCTGCGCAGCCTTGCCGCGGACGAATCCGCGGTTCAGGGCAGCCAGAAGATCGTCTCAAGCGGCTGCTTCAGAGCGCGCGCCATCTTGAGCGACACGATCGTCGATGGCACGAAGATGCCGTTCTCGATCGTGTTCACCGTCTTGCGGCTGACCCCCATCTGCTCAGCCAGGTCAAGTTGCGTCCAGCCCCGCGCTTCGCGCAGTTCGCGCACGCGATTGTGCAGCGCCTCAGCCAAGGTGGCGGCGCTCCTCGATCCCGAACACCACCAGCGCGATGCCCAGGCCGAGCGAGCAAATGATATGCGCGGCGCGCTGTGCCGACAGCGGCTCGAACGGCGAGACCGCGAACACGATCAGTGCGGTGACCAGCGCCGAGAGGAACCCTGCCTTGATTGCGACCTGACGGCTGCGCTCGGTCGTCTCGTCGTTCGCAAGCGCACGCACTTGCGCCGATCTGAACCACATCCCGCCGGTCATCAGGAAGAGCAGCGCGAGGATCGCGAGCACCAGCCAGGCGCCCAGTTGCAGCGCGCCGACGTCGTTCCATTCGCGGCTGAAGAACAGCCATTGCTGTACCGAAAGCAGGGCGACACCGGCAAAGGGTGCGTAGGTTGCGCGGCTTCGCGCCGCGATATCGGCTTGTTCGACGGTACGGGACATGCATTGGCTCCTTGTAACCCAAAGGTTACATGTAACCTACAAGTTACATTGTCAAGCGCTGCCCGTGTTTGCGGTGGTAACCCTACAATTTCCCGAATGCCGCTTCGAACCCCGCCCGATCGCCCTCGGCCAGATAGCGCGCCTGATCGATCCAGCGGTCGCGAAACATGCGGCCGCGGAAATTGCCGAGCTGCGCGTCGAGTGCTTCAGCATCTGCCGGCGAAAGGGCAGCGAGATCGGCGAAGCGCGTGATGCCGTGCTCGCTGAGCTGCGCCGCGACCTTGGGTCCGACGCCCTTGAGCAGCGTCAGATCGTCGCCACCGGTCGGCGGCGGCGCGATTGGCGCTGCCGAGGCGGCAGCGACGGTCGGGCTGTCGGCGAGCGGTGGGGGCGACGGCGCCGTGGGTGCAACGACCGGCATCGCCTCGGTGCTGGGCGCCGAGGCGAGCGCGACGTCGCCGGGATGCTCCGCAGCGGCGCGCCGCGCTGGCGAGGGGGGTGGGGCTGGAGCTGGCGCATCTGCGACGCGATCGAGCCGGCCTTCGTCCTCCAGCGTCGCGATCGCGTCACGCCGCGCCCGCCACAGCCGCGTTCCCCACCAGATCATCAGCAGCGTGGCGACGATGGCGAGACCGATCACCACCAGGCTGGTGGTCGTGACCGGTGCCATCTGCACAGCGGCACCGGCGGGCGAGGTCGAGGTTCCGCTGTTCTGCATCGCGAATTCCTTGGAGTACGCTGGACGGAAGATCGACCCTAGCGAATCGCAGGCTCAGCGCAACGCATGCGTCCGCTCGATCTCGCGCCAGCCGATGTCGCGGCGGCAAAAGCCGTCCGGGAAGTCGAGCGCATTGACGCCGCGATAGGCCGCCGCCTGTGCCGCGGCGATGTCGGGAGCGATCGCAGTGACCGACACGACCCGGCCACCGCTTGCGACCACCGCGTCGCCCTGCGCGCGGGTGCCGGCTTGGAACACGATCGCACCGGTCGCGGCGGCGGCGTCGATCCCGGCGACGGTTCCCCCCGATGCCGGCGTGCCGGGATAGCCGCGTGCCGCGACGACTACGGTCAGGGCGCAGCCTGGCGCAAATCGCACCGGCGGGACGCTGGCCAGCCTTTCTTCGGCGACCGCCAGCAGGATGGCGAGCAGGTCGTCGTCGAGCCGCGCCATCAACACCTGGCATTCGGGGTCACCGAAACGGGCATTATATTCGATCAGCTTGGGACCGGTATTGGTCAGGATCAGCCCGGCATAGAGCACTCCCGAAAACGGTGTGCCGTCACGCCGCATCGCCGCAACGGTGGGCCGGATGATTTCCTCGATCGCGCGGGCCTCGAGCGCGGGCGTAAGCACCGGGGCAGGCGAGTACGCGCCCATGCCGCCGGTGTTGGGACCGGTGTCGCCTTCGCCGACGCGTTTGTGGTCCTGCGCCGTTCCGAACGGCAGGATCGCGTCGCCGTCGGTCAGCACGAACAGGCTGACTTCCTCGCCGGTCAGGAATTCCTCGATCACCGCTTCGCCGCCGGGCGTTTCGAACAATGCGGCGATGGCCATTTCCGCCTCCGCGGGCGTGTAGGCGATCGTCACGCCCTTGCCTGCAGCCAGTCCGTCGGCCTTGATGACCACGGGCAGGCCGAAATCGATCAGCGCCGCCCGCGCTTCCTCCAAGGTCGTCACTCGCGCATAGCCTGCCGTGGGAATGCCCTCGCGCGCGCACAGATCCTTGGTGAAGCCCTTCGACCCTTCGAGCCGCGCGGCGGCACGGTCGGGGCCGAACACCGCGATGCCGGCGGCGCGCAGGCTGTCGGCAAGGCCGTCGACCAGCGGCGCCTCGGGGCCGATCACCACCAGCCCGATCGCCTGGGCGCGGCAGAATGCCTCGACGGTGCCGTGATCGGTGGCGGACAGATCGACCAGGGTCGCATGCTGCGCTATTCCCGGATTGCCCGGCGTGGCATAGAGCGTCGCGAGCCGCGGCGATTGCGCCAGCTTCCACGCCAGCGCATGTTCGCGGCCCCCCGACCCAAGCAGCAGGACGTTCATGGCTTCCCCTCAAGACTTCGACAGCCCGCGCCTCGTAGCCGAGGAGTTTGTGGGCGACAACGCCGCGGCGGTGTCGGTGAGCGAGCTGTCCAGCCGCCTCAAGCGCATGGTCGAGGGCGAGTTCGGACATGTTCGCCTCAAAGGCGAGATATCGGGATACAAGCGCGCAGCGTCGGGGCACGTCTATCTGTGCCTCAAGGACGACAGCGCGGTGATCGACGCGGTGATGTGGCGGGGCTCCGCCGGGGCGCTGCCGTTCGTGCCGCAGGACGGGATCGAGGTGGTCGCGACCGGCAAGCTCACTACCTATCCCGGCCGGTCGAAATACCAGATCGTCGTCGAGCGGATGGAACTGGCGGGCGAAGGCGCGCTGATGGCGCTGCTCGAAAAGCGCAAGGCAATGCTTGCCGCCGAAGGGCTGTTCGACCCCGCGCGCAAGCAGCCGCTGCCGTATCTGCCGCGCGTGATCGGCGTGGTGACGTCGCCGACCGGCGCGGTGATCCGCGACATCCTCCACCGGCTGGCCGACCGCTTTCCGACGCAGGTGCTGGTGTGGCCGGTCGCCGTGCAGGGCGAGGCGGCGGCGGGGCAGGTGGCAGCGGCGATTCGCGGCTTCGATGCGATCGACGGCGCCGGGGTGGTGCCGCGGCCCGACCTCGTCATCGTCGCGCGCGGCGGCGGGTCGATCGAGGACCTGTGGGCATTCAACGAGGAAGCGGTGGTGCGCGCGGTCGCCGATTGCTCGATCCCGATCATCTCTGCCGTCGGGCACGAGACCGACACCAGCCTGTCGGACTTCGCGGCCGACGTCCGTGCCCCGACCCCAACGGCGGCGGCCGAGATGGCGGTGCCGGTACGCGCCGACCTGATCGACCAGATCGCCGCGCTCAAGCTGCGCAGCGATCGCAGCATACGCCGCCATCATCAGCGCGGCGCCGAGCGTCTTGCCGCGATGGTGCGGCTGTTGCCCCGGCGCGACGCGATCCTGGGGCCGCAGCGGCAACGGCTCGACGATCTTGCCGGACGGCTTGGTCGCGGGCTCGAACGCCGGATCACGCAGGCGCGGCGCGACGTCGATCGTGCCGGAGCGGCGCTGCGCCCGGCGATCCTGCGCCAGCGGTTGAGCGCGGCGCGCGACCGGTTGGCTGGAGTTTCGCGGCTGCTCGACGCGGCGCATCCGGACAAGCCGCTCGACCGCGGTTATGCCTGGGTGGCGGCGCGGACGTCGGGCAAGGTGGTCGGGACGGCGGCGGCGGCGCGTGCCGCGGGCGCGGTGACGCTGCATTTCCGGGACGGTGCGATCGACGCTCGGGTTGAGCGCGGCGGCGGCAGGGCCTATGCTGCCGCCAAACCCGACCAGCCCGATTTATTCTAACCTTTCGAGGATCGCTGCCCCGTGCTCATGTCGAATTCCGCGCGTACCGCCCGGCTGCATTATATGGCCAATGGCTTCCGGATGCTGACTCAAGGCGATCATGTGCTGTGCGCGGTTACGCGCGAGCCGATCCCGCTCGACCACCTGCGCTATTGGAGCGTGGCGCGGCAGGAGCCCTACGCCACCGCGCAGATCGCGACGCAGGCGATCCACGGCGACCGCGCTTCGTGAGGCGGTTGCGAGCCGCGCTGGCAGTGGCAATGATGGGTGCGTGCAGCGCGGCGATGCCCGCCAGCATGGCGGTGCAGGCCTCCACGGCTGACTTTCGGATCGACGGCCCGCTCATCCAGGGCGGCGCGGTGCTGGCGACGGCGCCTGCGGGGACGCGTACGCTGACGCTCGATGGCGCGCCGGTGCGCTTCGCCGCCGACCGCCGCTTCCTGCTGGCGTTCGATCGCGATGCCGACGCCAGTGCGGAACTCGTCGCCACACTCGATGGGGGGCGCCGCGTCGTGCGCACGCTCGCGATTGCACCGCGGGCATGGCGGATCGAGCGGCTCGACACCCTGCCGCGCGTATCGCAGCCCAGCGCCGAGTTTCAGCGCCGCCGCCCGCCGGAACTGGCGCGGATCGCCGCCGCCCGGGCGCAATCCAATGACATCGCCGGTTGGCGCCAGCGCTTCATCTGGCCGACCACCGGCAGGATTTCCGGCCTGTTCGGATCGCAGCGGGTCTATCGCGGCGAGCCCGGCTCCTATCATGGCGGCGTTGATGTCGCGCGCTCGACGGGAACGCCGGTCGTCGCACCGGCGGATGGCGTGGTGATCCTGGCGGCAGCGTCGGACTTCACGCTGGAAGGCCGGTTGCTGATGCTCGACCACGGCATGGGGCTCAACAGCGCGTTCCTGCATCTGTCGCGGATCGACGTGCGCGAAGGCGAACGCGTGCGCCAGGGCCAGACGATCGGCGCGGTCGGCGCGACCGGGCGGGCGACGGGGCCGCATCTGCATTGGGGGATGAAGTGGAATGTGGCGCGGATCGATCCGCTGTTGCTGGCGGGGCCGATGCCGCGCGATTGAGCGCCCGGTCCCGCGGATCGAACCCGCGCAATATTCGAACAATCGACCTTCGCACCTGCACAAAAACCGCGCGCAATAGGTGCGGAATGCTTCCCTATTGCGACGAAGCTGTGGCATTTTCGCTACAGCGCCCCTCGAAATCGGTGCTCTCAAGCTGAATGGCGGGTTTACAGCACCCCTTCGCACCTGCATCCATACCGCCATGCACCACAGGCCGTGCCTTGCGCGGGATAGTAGGTGTGGGAACACATGTCGGTTCGGGGGGCGCCATATGGCGTGCAGCGACCACAGGGAACGAGGGAACCCATCGTGAAGACACTTCACCAGATTACACGCACGCTGCGCGGCGGCACCGCGCTCCAGGCTCTGGCGCTGGTTGGCGCGGCTGCCGGTTCGGCGGTTGCTTTTGCCGCGCCTGCTGCGGCTCAGGATTTGACCGCGGGTGCCATCAACGGCACCGTAACCGACGACGCGGGTAACACTGTAGCGGGCGCGACCGTGACATTGACGTCAAACGATCAGGGCTTCACCCGCACCGCCACCACCAGTGGCTCGGGCGGCTTCCGCTTCAACGGTCTTGCGCCCGGCAGTTATGACATCGCCATTGAGTCGTCGGCCGGTAACTATCGTGCCGAAGGCGTCCAGGTGCAGCCGTCGGGAACGGCATCGATCAACGCCACAGTTTCGACCGCGGAAGAGATTGTCGTTACGGGGTCTGCGATTCAGCAGGATTTCGTGGGAACAGAAACTGGCGTCACGATCGATCTTGAAGACTTCGTCAAAACGGCGCCGATCAACCGTAATATTCAGTCAGTGATCTTGTTGGCGCCGAGCACTTCTCAAGGTGATAGCGCGTTTGGAAATCAGATTTCAGTCGGTGGCTCGTCGATCGCGGAGAATGCCTACTACATCAACGGGCTTAACATCACGAATTTCGACAACTATGTTGGTGCGGCGCGTGTGCCGTTCGAGTTCTACAAGAGCGTTGAGGTCAAGTCGGGCGGTTACGCTGCTGAATATGGTCGCGCAACGGGCGGTATCATCAACAGCGTGTCGAAGGCGGGTACCAACGACTTCACAGCGGCGATGCACTTGAACTGGGAGCCGAACTTCCTGGAATCCAGAGGCCGTAATATTCAGACGTGTGAAGGCGACCCCGGCGAGCTGGTGTGCGTCAATAGCACGAATCGGCAACTTGATCAGAGTGAGAGCTATTCGGCAATCCTTGAGGCCGGCGGCCCGATCATTCGCGACCGTCTGTTCCTGTACGGGCTGGTGGAGTTTCGCGAGGACACTTCGCTGACGATCAATCGTAATACCGGTATTGCGACTTCGCAGGAAAGCAACGATCCGTTCTACGCGATCAAAGCCGACGCGTATCCCATCGATGGTCAGCACCTCGAGTTCACGCTGTTCGACCAGCGGCGTACGAATACCGTCCGTCAGTTGGCGTATAATGAAGTCGATGGCGAAGGTGTGATCGGCGGTGCTAACAATATCCAGGATCAGATCAACGGCGGTGTAAGCTTCGTTGGTAAGTACACCGGCAATTTTACTGACTGGCTCACGGTTTCAGGCGCTTATGGCCGCACTCGTGATCGGTTCGAGACGATTGGTATCGATGCTGGGTCGAGCGATTTCTTTTTCCAGAATGCTTCTGGGGCAGAGGTAGCAGGCGTGCCGAATGGCCGTGTGTTTACGGGTCAAGGAACATCGGGACGTGATTTCCCGTATACGACCGAACGCGAGTTTTATCGCGCTGACGTCGATCTTTTCGTGACGCTGCTCGGCGACCATCATTTCCGTGGTGGCTTCGATGTTGAGAACAATACGTTGGTCCATACGTCCGTGCGCACGGGCGGGGACGCGTTGTTCAATGCCGGCTTCTTGTCAGAGGAGGCTCTAGCCGCGGGCGCTGGTGGCGGTGGCGCGGCATTGATCCTGCGAGCAAATAACATCGTTGAAGTAAATTACTTCAACTCCGGGGGGGCGTTCGCCGCAACCAATCGGGCGTTCTATATCCAGGATGAATGGCGTGTCACTGATCGGTTCACTTTGAACCTCGGCTTGCGCCGCGACGACTTCAAACTCGATAAGCCAGATGGTTCCGAGTATATCAACCTCCCTGAAAACTATGCGCCACGTATCGGCTTCACGTACAACCTGTGGCCTGAACGGCAAGGCAAGCTGTTTGGCTCTTACGGACAGTATTTCCTGCCGGTCGCGAGCAACACGGCGTTCCGTCAGGCGGGATCGGAGTTTTTCTTCCGCGAACGTTTCCAGTTTGGAGGCTTTGGCCCGGGCAACCTGCCAATCCTTGGTGCTCAGGTTACGAACGACTCGACTTATCAGGGCGTTTGTCCGTTTGGGCTGACAACTGTGTCGAGCGGACAAAATTGTAGCATCACTGGCGACGGTTCGGTTGCTCCGACGGGGGCATCATTGTCCACGACGCTGGAAGCCACGCGGCAGACCGAGTTCATCGTCGGATACGAGCATCGGTTTGGCGAAATCACGTTGGGCCTTAACTATACCCACCGTGAACTGGATACGACCGCAGAAGACGTTGCAGTCGATGCGGCCGTACTGGCCTATTGTGACGAGAATGGTTTGGTCGGGTGTGAAGACACTTGGACCGGCTTCCACCAGTATGTGATCCTCAATCCTGGCAGCTCGGCCACGTTCAACCTTAATGGACAGGACGGACGCCAGATCACACTCGATGCAGAGACGCTTGCCTATCCAAAGGCGACGCGCACCTATGATGCAGTCGAATTCACTTTCGACAAGGCTTGGGACGGAACCTGGAGCCTTGGCGGAAGCTACAGCTGGTCCGAAGCCAAGGGTAACTCCGAAGGTTTCGTGCAGTCTGACTTCGGGCAGGACGATGCCGGCATCACGCAGGACTATGACTCGGTCGGGTTCACGGACGGTGCCACAGGCTTGCTGCCTAATCACCGCCGCCATCGCTTCAAAGTATATGGTGCGGTCGCTCTGTCGGAGCAGTTTACCGTTGGTGCCAATATTCGGGTAGATTCGCCACGGCCGCTCAGCTGCTTCGGGTTCAACCCGAACCCGAACTACAACGATCCTGACGGTGATCCGTATAGCGACTTCGGAAATCTCTACGGGGCTGCTTCGCGGTTCTGCGGGACCGGCCCGGTGAACGCCGATGGTGCACAAACGGAAAGTGTTCAGGTTCCGCGTGGTACCGCACTGGAGTCGTCGTGGATCGAGACGATTGATCTCTCCGCACGGTACAACATCCCGTTTGGTGATCGTATCGTCACGCTGCGAGGCGATGTGTTCAATCTGCTCAACTCGCAGGGTGTGCAGCAGCGTAACGAAACCGGTGATCTCGACCTGTACACGCCAGACGGCGCGGATTTCCCGGCAGGTGTGTTCCCGAATCCCAACTATGGCCAGGCGACTTTGTATCAGACGCCTCGCTATGTTCGGCTTGGTGTAGACATCAGCTTCTAAGAGTCTGGTATCAGAAACTTTGGGGGGCGGACCGCGAGGTCCGCCCCCTTCGTTATGTGCGGTAATATCGCTCGCGAAATGCAGTCATCTGCCGCTCGAATCCGGAAGCGGCACCCACTCGCGTTGCAGAGATCGGCGCGCGAACCTGTTGGACGCTGGCTGTGCGCACCGACCGGGCGCTGGTGTGGAAGTCGAGAAGGCCGGGTTCCGGCGGAAGTCCGGTATGCGACAAGATGCGGGGCAACCACATTATCGGGTCGCGCACTAGGTCCTCGTAGGGCACCACCAGAATATTGTCGCTGAATTGACCAGTCCAGTGAGCGAACAGGCGGTCCTCGATCCGAAAGAAATCTGCGATGTCTTCAAACGACCAGCTCCAAGCGGTCGGCGCGGTGAAGAAGGTACGAAAGCATGACAGCGCGGTATCAGCGGGATCGCGCCGCATCCAGATTATCCGAGCGTCGGGCAGGGTGTGCAAGAGCAAGCCCATCAAATGCGATTGCCCTAGAGTTTTATCGACAATGCGGCCCGACTGTCCAAACCGCATGTCCAACATGCGATGATACGTGGCCGCTATTTTGCCCCATGGATCGTCTCCGCTGGCAGCATTATTCTGATATGCCGTTGCGCCGGTCATCAAGAAATCTCCGGTCGGGATAAGCGCGGCGCGGAGCAGATTGATCTCGCCGCCATCAGTTACCGCCGAATGGCTGGTTAACATCTGCTCGATCAGCGTCGTGCCCGACCGCGGAAGGCCGTTGACGAATATCGCCCGGGTGTTGTCCGGACGAGGCGGAGTAAGCGCCGCCATCGCGTCAGGCGTGAATGCACTGATCACGCGTTCGGCGAAGTCAGCGAGCGAAGCCGCATCGAATGCGCGCTCCTCGCGCCGAAGCGCGGCGCCTTCGTGATACAATTCAAACGCGCGATCCGGATCCCCAGCGTCGGACCATGCCTTCGCCAAGCCATAGAGGAAACGCGCGCGCATCTGCGGCGGGCCCCGAGCAATCGTCGGACGCAATTGCTCCATCGCCGCGATATCGGGATCATCCGCGGTAAAGCGGTGGATCATTGCCAGCGCGAACCATGTTTCCGGCAGGGCCGCAATCGCCAGGGCCCTGCGGTAATGCGCTTCCGCCGCCGCGAAATCGCCTTGCTCGCCGGCGGTAGTGCCTAGAAAATGCTGAATACTCGGATGCTCCCGGACCGGCATCGGAAGCGCTGATGCCGCTGCCCGCGCTTGGGCAGTACGCCCGTAATTCGCGAGTTCGCCCCAATAATGCATCAATCGCGACATGCTGACTGGCGGCGTCGCCGCATAGCGTCGGGCGGCTTCGATCGCGGTGTCGATCTCACCGATACGGCCAGCGAGCATGCCAATGCTTTTCCAACGATCACCGATTGCCGGGCCGTCTCGTAATTCGGCGTGAAGCAGAGCGGCGGCGCGCTCGCGATCAAAGTGTTTCAGTGCGTCGAGTGCTTCGAGCGTGCGGGAGGGCGGGCGAGACATGGCGGAAGCCTAACCGGATTAACCGCTGGTAGGAACCGGTGCGGAGTACATCCCGGCGAAGCAGATCGGTGTTCGCTTTGCGTCGATACTGGGTAAGCCATGATTTCCGCCAGCCTCGTGTTGTGGATTGTCAACCTACCCCCAGCACCAGCGCTCCATCGCCTTCGTCCACCCGCACCACCGCGCCATCCCGCACGTCGCCGCGTAGGATCAGGTCGGCGAGTGGATCCTGGAGATAGCGCTGGACCGCGCGCTTGAGCGGACGCGCACCGTACACCGGATCGTAGCCCACCCGGCCGAGCCATGCCCGTGCGGCGTCGGTCAGTTCGAGCGTAATCTTGCGATCGGCCAGCAGCTTCTGGACCCGCGCGACCTGGATATCGACGATCGGCGCCATGTGATCGGCCGCCAAGCGATGGAACAGGATGATCTCGTCGAGGCGGTTGAGGAATTCCGGGCGGAAATGCGCGCGGACGATGTCCATCACCTGTGGTTCGACATCGGCGACCGACTGGCCGTCGGCAAGGTTGGTGAGGAGCTGTGACCCGAGGTTCGACGTCAGGATGACGATGGTGTTGGCGAAATCGACGGTGCGGCCCTGGCCGTCGGTCAGCCGCCCGTCGTCGAGCACCTGCAGCAGCACGTTGAACACGTCCGAATGGGCCTTTTCGACCTCGTCGAACAGGATCACCTGATAGGGGCGGCGGCGCACGGCTTCGGTCAGCACGCCGCCTTCCTCATAGCCGACATAGCCCGGAGGTGCGCCGATCAGGCGGGCGACGGCGTGCTTCTCCATGAACTCGCTCATGTCGATGCGCACCATCGCGGCCGGATCGTCGAACAGGAATTCGGCGAGCGCTTTGGTCAGCTCGGTCTTGCCGACGCCCGTGGGGCCGAGGAAGAGGAACGAGCCGAGCGGACGGTTGGGGTCCTGCAGCCCGGCGCGGCTGCGGCGGACGGCGGTGGCCACCGCGCGGACCGCCTGGTCCTGGCCGATCACGCGCTTGCCCAGCGCCTCCTCCATCGCCAGCAGCTTTTCACGCTCGCCCTCGAGCATGCGGTCGACGGGGATGCCGGTCCAGCGATGGACGACGGCGGCGATGTCGTCGGCGGTAACTTCCTCGCGCAGCATCGCGCCCTCGCTCGCGCCCGCCGCGTCATCGAGCTGGCGCGTGAGCTGCGGGATGACGCCGTAGGACAGCTCGCCCGCCCGCGCGAGGTCGCCCGCGCGCTGCGCCTGGTCGAGTTCCTGCCGGGCGGCGTCCAGCTGCTCCTTGAGCTTGCCTTCCGACTGGATCTTGACCTTTTCGGCCTGCCAACGCTCGGTCAGCTCCGCCGATTGCGCCTCGAGATCGGCGAGCTCGGCTTCGATGCGAGCCAGGCGGTCGCGTGACGCGGCATCGCTTTCCTTGCCGAGCGCCATCGCCTCGATCTTGAGCTGAATGATGCGACGGTCGAGTGTCTCGATCTCCTCGGGCTTGCTCTCCACCTCCATGCGGATGCGGCTCGCCGCCTCGTCCATCAGGTCGATCGCCTTGTCGGGCAGGAAGCGATCGGTGATGTAGCGATGCGACAGCGTCGCCGCCGCGACCAGCGCCGCGTCGGTGATGCGCACGCCGTGATGGAGCTCGTATTTCTCCTTCAGGCCGCGCAGGATCGATATGGTATCCTCGACCGTCGGCTCGCCGACCATGACCGGCTGGAACCGGCGCTGGAGCGCGGCGTCCTTTTCGACATATTTGCGATATTCGTCGAGCGTGGTGGCGCCGATGCAGTGCAGCTCGCCGCGGGCCAGCGCGGGCTTGAGCAGGTTCCCGGCATCCATCGCGCCTTCGGATTTGCCCGCGCCGATCAGCGTGTGCATCTCGTCGATAAACAGGATGATGTCGCCTTCGCCGGCCTTGACCTCGTCGAGCACGCCTTTCAGCCGCTCCTCGAACTCGCCGCGATATTTCGCGCCGGCGATCAGCGACCCCATGTCGAGCGCCATCAGCTTGCGATCCTTGAGGCCGTCGGGCACGTCGCCATTGACGATGCGCAGCGCGAGCCCTTCGGCGATCGCGGTCTTGCCGACGCCGGGTTCGCCGATCAGCACCGGATTGTTCTTGGTACGCCGGGCGAGAATCTGGATCGTGCGGCGGATTTCCTCGTCGCGGCCGATCACCGGGTCGAGCTTGCCGTCGCGCGCAGCTTGCGTCAGGTCGCGTGCGAATTTCTTGAGCGCGTCGTAGCGGTCTTCGGCCCCGGCGGTGTCCGCGGTGCGGCCGTTGCGTAGCTGGTCGATCGCGGCGTTGAGCGCCTCGGCCTTGACCCCGGCAGCGGCGAGCGCCTTGCCGGCGGTGGTGGTGGTCGCCAGCGTCAGCGCGAGCAGTAGGCGTTCGACCGTGACATAGCTGTCGCCAGCCTTGGCCGCGACCTGCTCGGCCTGGTCGAGCACTCGGACTGCGTCATTGTCGAGGCCCGGGGTGGATTGCGCACCCGATCCCGATACCGACGGGACACGGGCCAGCGCTGCGTCGGTGTCGGCAAGGGCGCGCTTGGGATCGCCCCCCGCGGCGGCGATCAGGCCCGACGCCATGCCCTGTTCGTCTTCGAGCAGCGCCTTGAGCAGATGCTCGGGCCCGATCCGCTGATGGCTCATGCGGATCGCGACGGTTTGCGCCGACTGCAGAAAGCCCTTGGCGCGATCGGTGAATTTCTCGAGATTCATGGCGTGCCCCTGTTGCTGGCGGCACCGACATGGTTGTTGTATTTATACAACACAAGGGGTGCGGTCACCTTTTGTGACGACACCCCTTGTCCGTGAAATATTCCGCCGGATTACTTCGCGGCGGTGAGTTTCGCCACGCCCGCGGGACGTTCGGCCTTGGCAGCGGTCGGGGCGTATTGCTTGCCGAACGGGCTGTCCGAATACCATTGCGGAGCGGTCGGCGCGTCGGCGATCTGGCGCGCGATCGCATAGTTGACCTTGGCGAACTTCGCGCCCGATTCCCAGTTGATCGGCAGCGTCACCTGGTCGGACGGCTTGTGATAATCGGTCGCCAGGAATTTCTTGAACGCTTCCTCGCCGCCATTCTTGAAGCCGGTGACGAGGAATACCGACGGCACGCCTTCCTTGACGAAGCTGTAATGGTCCGAGCGGACGAACAGATTCTCCTCGGGCATCGGGTCGGGTGACAGCGTCAGGCCGGCCTCCTTGGCAGCAGCATCGACCATCGGCCCCATCGTCGAATGCTCGGCGCCGAACGCGACGACATCCTGAAAGTCATACAGCAGTACGGGCATGTCGAGATTGACGACGCTGACCACCTTGTGGCCGGGCAGGGGGTGCTTCGCGAGATATTGCGAACCCAGCAGTCCGTCCTCCTCGGCCGTCACTGCCGCGAACATCACCGTGCGCTTCGGCGCAGCGCCCGCCTTGGTAAAGGCGCGCGCAACCTCGAGCATCGTCGCCACGCCCGATGCATTGTCCATCGCGCCGTTGTAGATCTTGTCGGGACCTTCGGTCTCGGGATCGACGCCATTATGGTCGAGATGCGCCATCAGCAGCACCGCCTCGCCCGCCAGCGCGGGATCGCTGCCCGGGATCATGCCGACGACATTGGGGCTTTCGAAGCGACGCCATTTGGTCGTGCCCTCGATCTTGACCGGCTGCTTCAGCGCGAATCCCTTGGGCGCCTCACCCTTGTCGACGGCGGCAAGGGTGGCGGCGTAGGTCGCCGGTGCGCCAGCAAATAGCGCCTCGGCAGCAGGCGCGGTCAGCAAGCCCTGTGCCTGGATACCCATCGATTCGCGATACGGGGTGCCATCGGGATTCATCCAGTTGAGGCTGGGGTGGGACGACTGCTGCTTAATCATTTCCCACGGAAACTTCTTGGCCATCTCGGTCGGCAGCAGCGTAATTACCCCGACCGCACCATTGGCAGCGGCCAGCTTGCCCTTGCTGTTGTTCATCGCCGCGGCAACGTCGCTCGGCAGGCTTTTGGGCGCGCCGTAGAACATGACTACCGTCTTGCCCTTGACGTCGAGCCCGGCATAGTCGTCGATCTTGTGCTCGGGGCTGGTCAGGCCGTAGCCGACAAATACGGCGTCGGTCGCGACCGTCTGCTTGCCCTCGCCGGTGGTGCCGGCAAGCACCTGGTCTCCGTGGGTGTAGGTCTTGCCGCCGATGGTCATCGTTGCGGGAGCGGCGGTATCGGTCGCGCGCTCGACGAAGGGCACTTCCTGGTACCAAGCGTCGGCATTGGCAGGCTTGAGGCCAAGTTCGGCGAAGCGATCCGACACATATTTGGCGGCGGCGTCATAGCCCGGCGTGCCTGCGTCGCGCCCCTCGCGCGCGTCGTCGGCGAGCCAGGTCAGGTCGGTCTTGAACCGCTCCGCCGAAAAGTCGGGCGTGGTGGTCTGGGCAAGGGTCAAGCTCGACGATGCGAGCAGCGAGAAAGCGATACCAAGCGAGAGCGTGCGCATGCGAGTCGGTTCCTTGAGACGAGTTGGTGGTTGCGCACGGTGTAGCGAATCGGCAAGCCTTTGCCAGACCGGAAAATCGTCCGGCAGGGGGGATGGATGATCCGGCGGTTGCTGCTTGGCGTGCTCGGCCTGATCGTGCTGGTCGCGATCGGATTGATGATCTGGGAACCGCTGGCCGCCACGCGCGTCGCGCCGCCGCCTTCGCGTCGGTACGCGGTCGAGATCGCCCGCGACGACTATGGCGTTCCGCACATCTTCGGCCGGACGGACGCCGACGTCGCGTTCGGCATCGCCTATGCCCATGCCGAGGACGACTTTTCAACGCTGCAACAGGTCGTGGCGATGACGCGCGGACGGCTGGGGGCAATCACCGGACAGGAAGGCGCGGCGACGGATTACGTGCTGCATCTGCTGCGCGCGCGCGACACGGTAGCGCGCGATTATGACGGCCAGCCCGAGGATGTTCGGCGGTTGCTCGACGGCTATGCCGCCGGCCTCAACCGCTATGCCGCAAAGCATCCGGACGAGGTTGCGCTGGCCAGGCTGTTCCCGGTCGATGGGCGCGACATCGCCGCGGGCTTCGTGCTGCGCGCGCCGTTCTTCTTCGGCCTCGACGGGGTGCTCGGGGCGCTGGTCGGCAACGAAGCGGCGCCCAAAGAAACCAGCGATCCGCTGCCCGACGCGCCCGGCGTCACCCCCGCCGGGCCGCCCGCGATCGAAAAAGGTTCGAACGCATGGGCAGTCGCACCGCAGCGGTCGAGCGACGGCTACACCCGGCTGGTGTCGAATGCGCATCAGCCGTGGCGCGGGTCGGTCGCCTGGTACGAACTGGTCGTGCATTCGGGGCAGGGCTGGGATTTCGCGGGCGCCACCTTTCCCGGCGCGCCCTATCCGCTGCTCGGGCACAACAGGACGCTTGGGTGGACCAACACCGTCAATCGTCCCGACCTGATCGACATCTACCGCCTCGTCCTAGACGACAGCGGCGAGCGCTATCGCTTCGATGGAAAATGGCTGCCACTTGCGAAACGGCGAGTTTGGCTTCCGGTCAAGTTCGGGCCGTTCACGTTGCCGATCCCGCGCACCGTGCTGCATTCGGTGCACGGTCCGGTGATCGCCAATGACGAGGGCACCTTTGCGATCCGCTATGGCGGGATCGACCAGCTGAAAATGGTCGAGCAATATTACCGCCTGACCAAAGCGCGTGATTTTGGCGAGTGGCAGCGCGCGATGGCGATGCAGGGGGTGATGAGCACCAATTTCCTCTACGCCGATGCCGCGGGCAATATCGGGCATTTCTATAACGCCGTGTTCCCGGATCGTGCGCACGGGTATGACTGGTCGGGCATCCTGCCGGGCGACGAATCGCGGGCGCTGTGGAAGCGGGCGCTACCCTGGGCGCGGGTGCCGCGTAACGTCAACCCGGACTCGGGCTATGTCATCAACGCCAACAATACGCCGTTCATCGCGGCGGGGCGCGGGTCCGAACTCGACCCGGCCGACTATTCGCCGCTGATGGGGATTGAAACCGACATCACCAATCGTGCGGTGCGGGCGATCGAACTGATGGACGCCGACAGCTCGATCTCGCAGGCCGAGCTGGAAGCGATCAAATATGATACGGCGGTTTCGCGGGCGAGCTGGGCCGGGCGATGGTTCGACGATGTGATCGCGCTCGATCCGCGCAGCGATGCCGATGTCGCGGCGGGGATTGCCCTGCTGAAGCGGTGGGACTGGAACCATGACGGGCAGGGACCGGCCGATGCACTGGCGACGCTGCTGCTGCGCGAGGGCAATCGCTGGCATTACCCCCGCAAGCCCCGCGCCGACCCGCGCGAGGCGCTGGTCAAATCGGTGACCCATCTGCGTACCCATTTCGGGCGGCTCGATCCACCGCTCGGCGACGTGCTGCGGCTGCGCCAGGGCAAGGTCGACCTGCCGCTCGATGGCGGTCCCGACGTGCTGCGTGCGATGGCGCTGTGGGACGTTGCCGACGACGGGCGGCTGGCGGTGCGGCATGGCGACAGCTTCCAGATGTTCGTCGCGTGGGACCGCCAGGGTCGGGTGCGCTCGAAATCGGTGCAGCCGTTCGGATCGGCGACGACGCGGCCGGATTCTCCGCACTACACCGATCAGATGGCGTTGTTCGCGACCAAGCGGTTCAAGCCGGTGTGGTTCGATCCCGCCGACCTCGCCGCGCATACCGAGCGGCGCTACACACCCTGACCAGCGCTTTCGGAGACCTTGTATCATGCTCCCAGGGCGTTATAGCTATGCAAAACACCCAATTGAGAGGTTTTTCATGCGTTTTTCCGTTGCCGTGCTGAGCGGCGCCGCTTTGTGCGCGCTTGCCGCACCGGCCATTGCGCAGCGTGCCGATCCCGCACCGGTCGCCGAACTGGTCCGCCAGGTAAACATTCCCTATGAGGAATTCACCCTGCCGAACGGCCTGCGCGTCATCACCCACACTGATCGCAAGGCACCGATCGTCGCGGTGTCGGTGTGGTACGATGTCGGGTCGAAGCACGAGCCCGATGGACGCACCGGCTTTGCCCATCTGTTCGAGCATCTGATGTTTAACGGGTCAGAGAATGCGCCGGGCGAGTTCTTCACCCCGCTGCGCGAAATCGGCGCGACCGATTTCAACGGCACGACGTCGAACGACCGCACCAATTATTTCGAAACGGTGCCCAAGGCTGGGCTTGAGCGGACCCTGTTCCTCGAGAGCGATCGCATGGGCTATCTGCTCGGCGCGGTGACGCAGGGCGTGCTCGACGAGCAGCGCGGCGTCGTGCAGAACGAGAAGCGGCAGGGCGACAACCAGCCCTATGGCCTCACCTGGTACAGCATCAACGAAGGGCTGTTCCCCGAAGGGCATCCCTATCGCCACTCGGTGATCGGATCGATGGCCGATCTCGACGCCGCCAGCCTTGCCGACGTCAAGACCTTCTTCCGGTCGCATTACGGGCCGAACAACGCGGTGCTGGTGCTGGCAGGCGACATCGACGCCGCCGAGGCGCGGCCGCTGGTCGAGAAATATTTCGGATCGATCCCCAAGGGACCGGAGACGATCGAGCCCAGGGCCCCGGTACCCGTTCTGTCGGCACCAGTGGTCGAGACGATGAAGGACCGCGTCGCGACGACGCGGATCTACCGGGTGTGGCCGGTTCCCGGCTTGCGCGATCCCGACATGGCGCCGCTCGACGTCGCCGCCAGCGTGCTGGGCGGCTTGTCGTCGTCGCGGCTGCAGAATGTGCTGGTGCGGCAGGAACGGCTGGCCGTCGGTGTCAACGCGTATAATTCCTCGCTGGCCCAGGCGGGCATGTTTCTGGTGTCGATCGACGTGCGTCCCGGAGTCGATCCTGCGCTCGCCGCCAAACGCCTCGACGAAGTGATCGCCGAGCTGGTGGCCAAGGGGCCGACCGCCGACGAAGTGCAGCGCGTCGCGACTACCGCGGCCTCGTCGCGCATTTCCGGCCTCGAATCGGTCGGCGGCTTCGGCGGCAAGGCGGTCGCGCTGGCGTCGGGCGCGCTCTACAACGACGATCCGGGCCAGTATAAGAAGGACCTGGCCGCGCTGGCAGCCGCCACGCCTGAACAGGTCCGCGCCGTCACGGCCAAATGGTTGTCGCGGCCAAGCTATCAGCTGACGGTCGTGCCCGGCGAACGCGATGCCTATGTCGAGGCGCAAGGAGCACCCCAGGCAGTTCCGGGCGCCACCGCACCGGCTACCGCGAGCAGCGAGGGGCCGGCCAAGGGCACGCGCGGCGCGATGCCGCCGGTCGGCGAGATCGGCAGTCTCAAATTCCCTGCCGTCCAGCGCGCGACGCTGTCAAACGGGATCGAACTGGTCTACGCCCAGGTCTCGGCTGTGCCGGTAACGCAGGCGGTGCTCAGCTTCGACGCGGGGATCGTCGCCGATCCGGTGGGTAAGCTCGGCACGCAGGGGCTGACGCTGTCGGTCCTCGACGAAGGCACCGCGTCGCTCGATTCGGTCGAAATCGCCGAGACCAAGGAGCGCTTTGGCGCCGGGATCAGCGCCGGAAGCTCTGCCGACCGGACCTATCTGTCGCTGTCGACGCCGAGTGCAAATCTCGACGGTTCGGCGGCTCTGCTTGCCGACATCGTCCGCAACCCTGCGTTCGCCCCGGCCGAGGTCGAGCGGCTCAAGGCGCAGCAGCTGGCGCGCATCGCCGCCGAGGCAACCGAGCCGCAGGCGATCGCGCAGCGGACGCTGCCCGGACTGATCTATGGTGAGGCCTCGCCCTACGCCAAGCTGGCGGCGGGCAGCGGCGATCCGGAGGCGGTCGCGGCGCTTACGCGGGCCGATCTGGTGGCGTTCCAGCAGGCATGGCTGCGACCCGAAAAGGCCAAGATTTTCGTCGTCAGCGATCGTCCGATCGCCGAGGTGCGCGGGGTGCTGGACCGTCATTTCGGCGACTGGAAAGGCGAAGGCGCACCCGGCGCCAAGCCGATAGCCGGTGCCGGGCAGACCGTGTCTCCGCGGATCGTGCTCGTCGATCGCCCCAATTCGCCCCAGTCGATCATCGTTGGCGGCGAGTTGACCCCGCTCAAGCCGCGCGACGAACTGCTGCCGGCGCTGACCGCCAACGAGGTGCTTGGCGGTAATTTCCTGTCGCGGATCAACATGGATCTGCGCGAGGAAAAGGGCTGGTCCTATGGCGCGGGCGGCGGGTTCCGCCGTTATGAGGGCGCGGTACCCTATCAGGTCAGCGCGCCGGTACAGGCCGACAAGACCGGCGAGGCGCTGGCCTCGCTGCGCCGCGAGCTGGGCGAGTTCACCTCGACCGCGGGAGTGACGCCGACCGAGTTCGACCAGACCATCGACGGCAAGACCAACGAGCTGGCCGGTAATTTCGAGACCAGTGACGCGATTCTGGCAGCGATGCAGCAGAACGACTTGTTCGGCCGTCCCGACGATTATTACGCCACGATCGCGCAAAAATATCGCGGGCTGACGCGCGAGCAGCTTGACGCTGCGGCACGTGCGGCGATCGACCCCGCCGAGTTCGTCTGGGTCGTGGTCGGCGATGCCAAGACCGTGCGGCCGCAGCTTGACTCGATCGGTCTGCCTGTCGAGGTGGTGACCGCAACCCCCGCGCCGACGCCTGCAGCGGCCGTCGGGCAATAGGAGAGACGATGATGGCAACAGTTGACGGCAGCTACGACGTGACCGTGAAGTCGCCGATGGGCGACCAGAAGGCGAACCTGACGGTACAGAGCGACGGCAGCGCCTTCACCGGTAATTTCGCTGGTGGGATGGGAACTTCCGACGTCACGGGAACCGTCGATGGCGACACGCTGAAGTGGAAGATGGATATCACCGTGCCGATGCCGATGACGCTCGACTGCGAAGCGACGGTTGCCGGTGACAGCATCGACGGCACCGTCGGCGCCGGCGCATTCGGCGCATTCCCGATGACCGGAACGCGTACCGCCTGAGGATCAGGCCCGCACGACGCGCGTGACGTGGCCCATCTTGCGGCCCGGCCGCGCGTCGTGCTTGCCATAGAGGTGGAGATGGGCCTCGGGGTCCGCCAACAGCTCGGCCCAGCGGTCGCGTTCGTCTCCGATCAGGTTTTCCATGACGATGCGCTTCGCCGTGAGCCCGGTCGGGCCAAGTGGCAGGCCGCAGATCGCACGGATATGATTTTCGAATTGCGAGGTTTCCGCGCCTTCGATCGTCCAGTGGCCGGAATTGTGCACCCGGGGCGCCATCTCGTTGAATACCGGCCCGTCGTCGCTGGCAAAGAACTCCAGCGTCAGCATGCCGACATGATCGAGCGCGTCGGCGACGCGGCCGGCCAGCGCCGCCGCCTCGGTCCATTGCACCGCGACGCGGCCCGGGGCGGGGAGCGACGAGCGCGCCAGGATGCCGTCCTTATGCTCGTTCCACGGCGGCGGATAGCTGGTGATCGCGCCGTCGCTGCCGCGCACCAGCAGGATCGAGAATTCGGCGCCGAAGGTCACGAAACTCTCGACAATGGCAGGCCCGCCGCCGATCGCGTTCCACGCCGCATCGGCATCGGCGGGTGACGCGATGCGCGCCTGCCCCTTGCCATCATAGCCGAACCGCGTCGTCTTGAGCACGGCGGGGGTCCCGACCCGATCGAGCGCGGCGCTCAGCCCGGCGCGGTCGGCGACCTCGGCCCAGCGCGCCGCTCGGCCGCCGACCTCCTCGACGAAACGCTTTTCGGCGACCCGGTCCTGCCCGATTGCCAGCGAGCGCGGCGACGGGCGGACGGCAACTCGTTGCGCTAGCGCTTCAATCGGTGCGGCAGCGACATTCTCGAATTCATAGGTGACCACATCCACCGCCTGGGCGAACGCCGTCAGCGCGTCGTCATCGTCATAGGCGCCGCGGCTGAAATCGGCACAGACGTCGCAGGCGGGGCCGGTCTCCGGCGCGTAGATGTGGACCCGATAGCCAAGCTGCGCCGCGGCGATGCCGAGCATCCTGCCAAGCTGGCCGCTGCCGAGGATGCCGATCGTCGATCCCGGGGCGAGCGGTGTCATTCGGGGTGTTCCGCGACATTCTCGGTCTGGCGCGCACGCCATTCCGCGAGCCGCGTCGCAAGCGCCGCGTCGCCGAGCGCCAGAATCGCCGCGGCGAGCAGGCCCGCGTTGATCGCGCCGGGCTTGCCGATCGCCAGCGTCGCCACCGGCACGCCGCCGGGCATCTGGACGATCGAGAGCAGGCTGTCCAAGCCGTTGAGCGCCTTGGACTCGACGGGAACGCCGAGCACGGGCAGGGGAGTCATCGCCGCGGCCATGCCCGGCAGATGCGCGGCCCCGCCCGCGCCGGCGATGAGAAGTTGGAGCCCGCGTTCGGCAGCGGTTTCGGCATAGTCGTAGAGGCGCCGGGGGGTGCGGTGCGCCGAGACTATCTTGACCTCGTGCGCGATGCCCAGTTCGTCGAGCATGGCGGCGGCATGGCGCATCGTCTCCCAATCGGAGCGGCTGCCCATGATGATGCCGACGCGGGGCGCAGGAGTCATGCGGTGCGCTCGTGGAGATAATAGCGGTCGGTGGCCGTGAGCGCTTCGTCGAGCTGGTAGACCATGGGCTTGCCGGTCGGGATTTCGAGCGACGCGATGTCGGCGTCGGAAATGCCCGACAGATGCTTGACCAGCGCGCGCAGCGAGTTGCCGTGCGCCGAGATCAGCACGCGCTTGCCCGCCTTGAGTTCGGGCGCGATCGCACTTTCCCAATAGGGAAGTACGCGCGCGATCGTGTCCTTCAGGCTTTCGGTCTGCGGGATCGGAACGCCGTTATAGCGGCTGTCCTTTGACAGATCCCACGGGCTGCCTTCGTCGGGAAGCGGCGGCGGGATGTCGAAGCTGCGCCGCCAGATATGCACCTGTTCGTCGCCGTGGCGCGCGGCGGTCTCGGCCTTGTCGAGCCCGGTCAGGCCGCCATAATGCCGCTCGTTCAGTCGCCAGTCTTTGACCGTCGGCAGCCACAACCGCCCCATCGCCTCGAGCGCGAGGTTCAAGGTCTTGATCGCGCGCGACTGGAAGCTGGTGAAGGTGAGGTCGAAATCGAGCCCGGCGTCCTTGAGCGCAAGTCCGGCGTCCCACGCCTCCTGCACACCCTGTTCGGTCAGATCGACGTCCCACCAGCCGGTGAAGCGGTTTTCCAGGTTCCAGGCCGATTGGCCGTGGCGGACTAGGACGAGCGTGGGCATAAAGGCGATCTCCTGTGTCGCGCTTGTCTCTAGCGGCTGGGATGGGGGGTGCAACCGGGCGGTGAGTTTGCCGCGACAGCGACCGGCAGGATCGAGGAGTGGACATGCGAACGATCGGGCCGGCAATCGCACTGGCGGCGGCTGCAGCCGTCCCCGCCGCGGCGCAGGTGCTCGATCCTGCGGCGGGTAGTCTGGAGCCGGTAGCCGCGCACGTCGTCGGGCGCGGCGTCGCTGCGCCGGGCGGGGGCATGCTGCGGCAATGGCCGGGCACCTATTTCGAAACCGCGTTCACCGGTCCGGCGATCTGGTTCCGGGTCGGCGAGGGCGAGGTCAATCTGCGCGTGACGATCGACGGCGTCGCCGCGCCGCTGACCCGGCCCGAGCCCGGCATGTACCGCATCGACGCGTCCGGCATGGGGCCGCACCGGGTACGCATCGACGTGATCAGCGAAAGCCAGGCGGGGCCAACCACGCTCGGCGGATTCTTCGCCACCAGCGGCACGCGCGCGGTACCGATGCCGCCGCGTGCCCGCCAGATCGAGCTGATCGGCGATTCGCACAGCGTCGGATATGGCAACACCTCGCCGACCCGCGAGTGCGACGACGCCGCGGTGTGGGCGACGACCGACACCGCGCAGGGAATCGGCGGGCTACTCGCGAAGCGCTACGACGCCGATGTCCAGGTCAACGCGATTTCGGGGCGCGGGGTGGTGCGCAATTATGGCGGCTTTGCCGGCGACACGCTGCCGCAGGCCTATCCGTTCGCGCTGTTCGACAAGGGGGAGCGTGCCGCCGACAGCGAATGGCAGCCCGACGTGTTCGTCATCGCGCTGGGCACCAATGACTTCACCACGCCGCTGAAAGCGGGCGAGCAATGGCCCGACCGCGCCGCGCTCCACGCCGATGTCGAGGCGCGCTATGCCGAGTTCGTGAACGCGTTGCGCGCGGCCCACCCGGATGCGTTCCTCGTGCTGTGGTCGACCGACATGGCCGATGGCGAGATCGAGGCGGAAGTGCGCAAGGTGGCCGAGCGCTTGAAGGCCGGCGGCGAGCGCCGCATCGCGTTCGTGCCGATGCGCGGTCTGACGCTGGCGGGATGCCATGCCCATCCGAGCGTGGCGGACGACCGGGTAATCGCGGGCGCGGTGGCGGCGGCGATCGATGCGGCGGGGATTTGGGGGGAGTGATCGCGCGCCGGCCAGCCCTGGCCGAACGCGATCGGCTCCATGGATGTAGAGTGGCTGCGCTTGAGGAACCAGAATGCTGACAGCACTGACGCTTGTCCTACCCGGCGCCATCGGATGGTTCCCGAGCGTGCCCATTGTCGGGCAGGTCGTGCCTGATGGAGCCCAGGACAGGGCCGCCGACGAAGCGATCATTCGACAGCGCGCAGCGGCGTGGGGCGCTGCCTTCACGCGGGGGGATGTCAGCGCCGTCGAAAGCCTGTTGGCCGACGATTTCGTGGGAACGGCCAAGGACGGGACGCTTTACGACAAGCAAGCCATGCTCGGCTGGGTCCGGGCTGGCCCAAATCTCACGTCCAGCACGACACACGTCAATCGCCTCCGCTTTTATGGCGATATCGCCATTGCCACCGGAACCGATGAGATGGTCGGTCCGCCGCCGGCGTTGAAACCGATCAAGACTGTCTGGACCGACATCTGGATTCACCGAGACGGCGAATGGCGAGTAGTGGCGGCACACGATATGGCGGGGGTACCGACGGGACATTGAGCTGCGACCCCGCTCATCTGCGCAACGGGGGTCTGAACCCGATCTGTCATGCCTCAGGGCAGTTACGGTGCGGCCGTTCCGCGCGTGTCGCTCACCTCCAGCCAATAGCCATCGGGATCCTGGACGTAGATCTGCCGGACGCCGTCGAAGCGCGTCTGCATCGTGCGCTGCTCCCCCGCCAGGTTGGTCCAGGGCAATCCCTGACTGTCGAGCCACGCCGTGACCGTCCCGAGATCGTCGACGTGCATCGCCAGATGCTCATTGCGGTTCGACGGCTTCGGCGCGGCCCGCCCGTCGAGGATGTGAAGCGCCACGCCGTTGCCGAGATCGAGCCAGCGACGGTTCGCGAGCGGGGTAGGAATGAGGCGCAGTCCGAAGGCTGCCTGGTAAAAGGCCGCGCTGCGATCGATGTCGGCGGCCTGGATGGCGACATGCTCGATCCGCACCGCCGTTGCGGCCGCGGCCTGCCCGGCCGCGCTCGGGTCCTCGCTATTCTGCCCGGTCGCAGCCTGCAATGCGAGCGCGATCGGCAGGAGGAAAGGGTAGGGAGCCATGGCAGATATTCCTCCTCAGACCGCTCGCGTCATGTACCGGTTGAATTCGGTTACTTCGTATGTCCCGAACGGTCCGCACGCTTCGAACCCGTGCCGCGCATAAAGCGCCTGCGCCGCCGCGAAGGGCTCGCCCGAGCCGGTCTCGAGGCTGAGGCGCTCGAGGCCGAGGGCCTTGGCGCGTGCGACGATCGCCTCGAGGAGCGCGCTGGCGACGCCGCGGCGCAGGGCGGTGTCGGCGGTGCGCATCGACTTGATCTCGCCGTGCCCGGGGGCGATCAGCTTCATCGCGCCGCAGCCAAGCAGCGCGTCGCCGTCCCACGCCGTCCAGAAGGTGACGCCCGGCGCGGCGAGCGCGGTCAGGTCGAGGAAGTGGCAGCTGCCGCACGGCGAGTGCTGCAGCATCCGATCGAAATGCTGCAGCAGCAGCGCGGTGGTGGCGGGGTGGTCGAGACCGCCCTCGCGCACCTCCGTCATATGCCGCCGATCCGGTCGGCGAGCGTGTCGAGCATCGCGTGCGCGAGCTGCTTCGAGCGGTCGGGCGACCAGCCATGTACCGGATCGGGCGAGGGGTCGTGGTCCTTGAACGGCATCTCCAGTGTCATCGCCACCGCGCCGAAGCGCTCGGCGAGCTGATTGGTCGACATCGACAGATTGGCGCGGCCGGGTCCGGCCTTGGGATAGCCCTTGTCGGTCTGGAACAACGGCGTGCGCGCGGCGAGCGCGTCGGCATAGCCGTAGAACTGCGCGCCAAGCGCGTCGGTCCAGGACGGGATGCCTTCGAACCCCGCAACGAAATTGGCGGGAATCGCCTCGTCGCCATGGACGTCGATCGCAAAGGCGACGCCGGTCTCGTCCATCGCGCTCAGTACCGCCAGCACCTCGGGGCTGCGCTCTCGCGTCGGTGCGTGCCATTCGCGATTGAGGTTCACGCCGGCGGCGTTGGTGCGCAGGTGGCCGCGCGCCGATCCGTCGGGGTTCATGTTGGGCACCAGGTGCAGCGTCGCCGCCTCGCGCAGGGTGCGCGCAGCAGGATCGGACGTGTCGGTGAGCTTTTCGAGCGCACCTTCCATATACCATTCGGTCATCGCTTCGCCGGGATGCTGGCGCGCATAGATCCACACCTGCTTCGGGCCGGTGCCGAGCGTCAGGCAGTCGATCGGCTGGCCATCCAGGGAGCGGCCGAGCTCGCGATGCGCGACCCCCGGTGCCAGCGCCATGCGCGCGATCAGGCCATTGTGGCGCTCGGTCGTATAGGGCGCGAAATAGGCGAACCAGGCAAGGTCGCTGTCGAAGCTGTGGCTGAAGCTCAGCACGCCGTCGGCATAGTCGGTGTCGGCCATCGCCCAGGTCTCGCGGTCGCGGCTGACGCGGGTGCGATAGCCCGGCCAGCCGAACGCATAGGCCGCGCCGCCGGCGTTGAGGATGCGAAAGACGAGCGTGCGGCCCCTGGCTCCCGCGACGCGGAAATAGAACCATTGGTAGAAGTCGGAGCCGCCATCCTTGCGGATGTTGAGGTCGATGCGGTCGCCGTCGATGCGGACAAGGTCGATATTGCCGCCATCGAAGGCGCACGAGATGCTGGGGGTCATTTGACCGTTGTAGTGATCCCCGACTCTCCGGGAAACCCCTGGAACAGCGCGTTTGCGAGGCGATCGGCGGTGGGGCCGGGCTGATTGGCATCGATACCGACGCCCTGCGTCTGCGCGCGCCCTTCCCACACAGTGGTGGCATCGCTGCGGCGGCGGATCTGCACGGCGAGTTCAGAGACGATGACTTCCTGGCGCCCGCCGCCGCCCAGCCCGAAGCCGACGCCGCCGCCGACCCCCAGCCCGCCGCCGCCGAAGCGCCCGCCGCCGGTACCGCCGCCGATGCCGATCGACACGGGCGAGCGGCGCTGCACCTCGCCAACGCCGGCGCGGGTGAACGACACCGCGGCGATATAGTCCGAGGTGGTGTTCGGCGCGGCAGGGGTGAAGCCCAATGGCAGCATCGCGCGGCCGACCGCATCGGCATAGCTTTGATATTCGGGGCTGACCGTCATCGCCCCCGAAGACGCCTCGACCACGAAGCTGCCGCGCGATAGCGGCGTGCCGAGGTGATAGCGGGTGACGTCGACCGGCCCCTGCCGCGCGCCGGTGGTGCACGCGCCGGTCAGGCCCGCGCAGATGAGGATGCCGAACGCCGTCAACCGCTTCATAAGCCTACTCCCGTCGCGGATGAAAAACGCTTCATCGCTCGGGAAGTTGCTAGGGCCATTCGACCGCAAAGGCCAGCGCGCGGTTGACTTGGGCGTCGCGCGACGATAGGCGAGCGCCTCTTTTTCCGCAGCATTTGATACGAGAAGCGAATCGGTCATGAAGATCGTCAACAGCCTCAAGTCGCTCAAGGACCGGCATCGCGACAATCGCGTGATCCGCCGCCGTGGGCGCATCTACGTCATCAACAAGACCAACCGCCGGTTCAAGGCACGCCAGGGCTGAAGGAAGTGGCAGGGCCGACCGCTGTCGTCTTCGACATCGGCAATGTCCTGTTCCACTGGCATCCGCGGTTCTTGTACGAGCGCCTGATCGGGGACGATCGGGCGCTTGCTGCATTCCTGCGCGACGTGGTTACGACCCAGTGGCATTTCCAGCATGACGCGGGGCGCGCGTTCGCCGAGACCTCGGCCGAACTGACGTCGCGGTTCCCCGAGCATGCCGAGCTGATCGCCGCATGGGGGCCGCGCTTCAACGAAAGCAATGGCGGCGCGGTCGTGGGCATGCACGAGATCGTCGATGAGCTCGGTGCGGCGGGCGTGCCGCTGTTCGCGATCACCAATTTTTCCGGCGAGTTCTTTCCGCCGTTCCGCGCGGAACATGCTGGGTTGTTCGAACGGTTCCGCGACATCGTGGTGTCGGGCGACGAGCGCTTGGTGAAGCCGGACCCCGCTATCTACCGCCTCGCGCTCGCCCGCTTCGGGCTGGAGCCGGGCGAGGCGGTGTTCGTCGATGATAATGCGGCGAACGTCGCTGCGGCGGCGGCACTGGGGATCGATGCGGTGCTGTTCAGCGATGCGGCAGAGTTCAGGGCGCATCTGGTGGGGGCAGGGTTGCTCCAGTAAGAGGCGGAACTTCGCTAAGCGTGCAGGGCCGGAACTGGGTGGTTAGCTGCCGTTCCGCTTGCTGCGCCAAGAGCGGACCTTGGCGATCAGCAAATTGATTATAAAGGCTAGTCCGATAGCGACCATTACGACAATGCCGATCATGATCCAAAGCGGGGTATAGTCGCCGACGCAGGGCGGCTCCCGTCCATCGCACCCGCCTCCGCCCCATCATGCCAGCGCCAAGCACGATCAGCATCACCGGCGTCATCAGCACAACGGCAGCCAGACACCCCCAGTTGGTCGGACGCTTTTGATAGCTTATCCAGCGATCGTGCTCCGCGATCCTAGCGTCCGCAAGTAAAGCGTTAGCCGTTCTTTTCACGTTCCAAGGCAGCTAGCAGTTCGGCGAGCTGCCGCCTGCGGAATGGCGCGTAGGCTGGGTCCTTAGCGCGAATGTCGTCATCGTCTGCCCAATAACTTAGGCCATGCCACGCTTTACGCTCAGCACCTCGCAGCACCGCCGGATCGGCGATAGCGGCGTCTAGCTCATCGTTCGTCACGTCGCCGCCACTTATGACGTGTTGAAGGCGGGTCATCAGAAAGGCCCTAGCGTCTGTCATGTCGGCAGACTGGCTCAACACTGCGTGGCCGGCAATGTCCAACTTCGGGAACGCCGATTCGCGGACCGAACGGCAAAAAGTGGGGCGGAAGCCGACCTCACCACAGACAACCTCACGACGTAGCAACCGCGCGCAACTCGCAGCCGGGGGGGGGTGAGGCGAGCAAGGGTCTCAGATCACCTCCATCTCCGCCATGTAATGGTGCCACGCGAACACCGCGACCGCGCCGCGGTGGGGGCGCCAGTCCTCGGCGAGCGCGCGGGTTTCGCGTTCGCTGGGGCGGCCCTCGCGGCCAAGGATGCGGTGGATCTCGATCTGCACCGCAAGGTCGCCGGCCGGCCAGATGTCAGTGCGGCCTTCGGCGAACAGCAGATAGATTTCCGCCGACCAGCGGCCGATGCCCTTGATGCCGGTCAGCGCCTTGATCGCTTCCTCGTCATCGACCGGCAGCCTCTCGAAATCGAGACGACCGCTGGCGACTTCCTCGGCAAGGCTGCGGACATAGGCGACCTTTTGCCGCGAAAGCCCGGCCGAGCGCAGTTCCTCGTCGGACTTCGCCAGCAAGGTGGAGGGATCAAGCGTGTCGCCGCCGAGCACCGCTTCGAACTTGTTCCAGATCGACGCCGCCGCCTTTACGCTGACCTGCTGCCCGATGATCGTGCGCAGCAGCGTGGCATAGCCGCGCTCGCGGATACGCTCGGGGGGATAGCCGACGCGGGCGAGCGCCGCGGCAAAGGCGGGTTCGCGCGCGGCGAGCGTATCGAGCGCGGTCTTGAGCTGGTCGGCGGTCAGGCCCATCGGGAATCCTTGATATGCGGCGGTGCCGTCGGCGCTTGATATGATCCGCTGCGGGCGGCATTGGCGGTGCGAACCCGCCGTCAGGAGAATGCAATGCCCAAACTTATCGTCGTTACCCGCAGCGGGGAAGAGCGCGAGGTCGAAGGCGAAACCGGGCTGTCGGTGATGGAAGTGATCCGCGACAACGGCTTCGACGAATTGCTCGCGCTGTGCGGCGGCTGCTGTTCGTGCGCGACTTGCCACGTCCATGTCGATCCGGAATTTGCGGCCAAACTGCCGGCGATGAGCGAGGATGAGGACGATCTGCTCGACAGCTCGTCCGATCGCGACGCGCGCTCGCGGCTGGCGTGCCAGCTGCAATTCACCGATGCGCTCGACGGAATGCGGGTGACGATCGCGGCGGAGGATTAAAGGGGGGTAAGGCGGACCGGTCTGCGCTGATCGTGCTCCGGCGAAGGCCGGAGCTGTGGCCATCGAAGTCCTATGCTCGCCAAAGCTCCGGCCTTCGCCGGAGCACGGCTAAGGGGGAAGGAGCGTAGCACCGCCGCTATTCCGTCCAATCCTACCCCACCGCCACCGCGTACAGCGCGATCGCCGCGGCGTTCGATACGTTGAGGCTCTCGACCTTCGGACTGATCGGAAGCCTCGCCAGCACGTCGCAATGTTGTTGCGTGTTGTGGCGCATGCCTTCGCCTTCGGCACCGAGCACCAGCGCCACCTTGTTCGCGCCCAGCGCCGATTGCAGCGTCGTCTCGGTCGCGCCGGTCAAGCCGATGCGCCAGTAATCGGCATCGCCGATCTCGCCCAGCGCGCGCGACAGGTTGACCACGCGCACCCACGGCACCAGTTCGAGCGCGCCCGATGCCGAGCGCGCCAGCGCACCGCTTTCGGGCGGGGCGTGCCGATCCTGCGTGACGATGCACAGCGCGTCGAAGGCGGCAGCAGAGCGCAGCACCGCGCCGACATTGTGCGGATCGGTGACCTGATCGAGCACCAGGATAGGCCGCGCGCTATCGCGGGCGGCATCGAGCACGTCGCCCAGGAACACGTCGTCAAGCGGCTCGACCTCGATCACCAAGCCCTGATGCGGCGCGTCGCGCGGCACCATTTTCCCGAGATCGGCGACATCGGCATAGGTGATCGGGATCACCGGCGGCAGGTCGAGCGCACCGACCGCCTCGCGCGTGCCCCACAGCTTGCGCACCACCCGATCGGGATTGGCGAGCGCGGCGAGCACGGCATGCCGTCCCCAGAAGCGCGGCCGCTGCGCGTTGTTCTTGGTCGGATGATGTCCCTTGCGTGCCATGCTGCCGCGCTCAATCCTCGGCGGGCGGCGTGGCGAAGGGATCGGTAGCGACCGGCTGGCGCGGCAGCGGCGTGCGCGGCAGCTTGTCGTCGGCATTCGCCGCCTGCCACAGCATCCCGGCCAGGATGATCGCGCCCTGGCGCATGTCGGCGCCGCGCAGATGATCGAAGGTATCGGCGCTCGAGTGATGCGTGAGCGTGCTGTATTCGAGCGGATCCTGGATGAACTGAAAGGCGGGCAGGCCGATCGCCGACATGAACTGGTGATCGGTGCCGCCGGTCTTGGAGATGACGACATCGGTCGCGCCCATCGCCGCAAACGGGCTCAGCCATTGCTGCAGGATCGGCATCGCCGCGACATTCTGTTCGGCATAGATGCCGCGTAGCTTGCCGCCGCCATTGTCGATGTTGAAGTAGGCAGCGAGGTCGTCATAGCCCGGCTTGCGCGTGATCGGAAAGCGCGTCGCCTGGTTGTAGTAATGCTGATTGCTGTTCTCCGGCCCGTTGGGCGCGGGCCGCGTGGCGAGATGCCGCTCGATATAGGCCGTGCTGCCATACAGCGCCTGTTCCTCACCGTTCCACAGCGCGAAGCGGATCGTGCGCTTGGGTCGGACACCCAGCGATTTGAGGATCCGCGCCGCTTCCATCACCATCGCCGAGCCGGCGGCATTGTCGGTGGCGCCGTCGCCCGCGACCCAGCTGTCGTAATGCGCGCCCGCCATGACATATTCGCCGTTGCCGCCCGATCCGGGGATGTCGGCGAGGATGTTGTACGCCTGTGCGTCGCTGTCGTCGAAGCGCACGTCGCTCAGGATTTCCAGCGTCGGCGTCTGTCCGGCCGCGACCAGCCGGGTCAGGCGGCGATAATCCTCCGCCGCGATCTCCACACCCGGCAGCGGCGACGTCTTGCCGACCTGGTGCATATAGCCTTCACCGTGGAGCAGCTTGCCGTCGCGATAGGATTTGGTGACATAGGCAAGCGCGCCTTCGTCCGCGAGAAACGCGGCCAGCGCTTCGTCGAACACCAGCGAATCGGCGCTTCGGGCAAGCCGCTGCGGGTCGTAGGTCGGTTCGCGATAGGCTTCGAGCTTGGCGATATCCTCGCCGGTCAGCCGCTTGAAGGTCGGATCGGTCAACTCGCGCGTAGTGCCGGGTTCGGAGACGAGCACGATCTTCCCGCGCAGCTTCCCGCGCCACTTGGCGAAATGCTCGGCCTTTTCCATCGGCGCGACGACGATCGGCGCGGTCAGCGCGCCCTGGGTGGCGGGTGTCCAGGCGATCGGGATCGCGGTCAGCTGCAACGGGCGGGGGCCGACCATCCGCACGCTCGATCGTTCGATCGACCAGCCCCGGCCGAAATCGAAGCCTTCCTTGTGGACGTTCGACAGACCCATTTCGGCGAATTTGTCCTGCGCCCATTGTTCGGCGACGCGCATCTGCGGCGAATTGGTCAGGCGCGGGCCGATCACGTCTGTCATGTGCTGGACCAGCGGCATCACCTGCGACTGGGTAGTGCCTTCATCGATGATCCGCGCGACCATCGCGCGATCGACCTGCTGCGCAGGCGCGGGCACGGCGAAACACAGCGCCACCGGCGCGATAGTGAGCAGCAGACGGCGCATGAGATCCCCCTTTATGATATGTCGCGCGAGACGCTATGCCGCGCGCAAAGCACGCGCAAGCCGTTGACAGCGCAAAGGCGAGGCGGCAAGGGACCGCCTCGCTTTTTCGAAGCGGCCCTGATGGACAGGTGGCCGAGTGGTTAAAGGCAGCAGACTGTAAATCTGCCCGGGTTTCCCGTACGCTGGTTCGAATCCAGCCCTGTCCACCAACACCTAAACCCGCTCGGACACTGGATAAATGGCCTTGCACCCGGCGCGGGGCAATTAGCCGTCGTTCGCGACTTGGTGTAATTCTGGTGTAACTGTGTCAGAAATTGCGGTGTCGAGGGCGGCAACGGCGTCGTCGATGTGGACGCCGTGGATGTGCGAATAATGTTCGACCGTCGCCGTTGTCTTGTGACCGCTAATCTTCTTGATGGTCAGCAGATCGACGCCAGCCTTTACCAGTCGCTTGATGGCGGTGTGCCGCATGACGTGCGGCGTGCAATGCTTCGGGTCCATTCCGGCAGCTTTCACGCATCGGGCGAAGGTGTCCCGCATATCGCGCCGATGTTCGCTGGCGCTGTCCGATCGCAGGGCCGGGAAAATCCACCCGGCTTTGTCGGTTCGCATTTCCCGTTCGGCCTTGATCGCGTCACGTAACGAGGCGGTCATGGGCTGGTCGCGCTCGCCAGCCTTCGCGCTGTCGATCCAAATGCGGCTACTGGCAAAGTCGATCTCGTCGAAGCTGCGGCACATGATCTCGCTGTGTCGCATCGCCGCATTCAGCCCGAACATGACAAATAGCCATGCGTGCGGGTCTTGGTCGGCCTTCGCTGCCTCGATCAGCCGGTTGCACTGCTGGGCGGTCAGCACGCGGATTTGTTTGCGCGCTTCCTTCTCCTTCGGAATGTCCGGCACCGCGTCGGGCTTGATCCACGCCCATCCCTTCGATGAAGCCCGGCGCATTAGGTGCGAGAACGTCGCCAACTCGCGGTTGATGGTGGCAGGCTTAGCGCCTTGATCGCCGCGGCGCATGCGGTACTGACGCAGCCGAAAATCGGTGATGTTGTCCAGGCGCTCGTCGCCAAGGAACGGGACAAGGTAGGTGCGCAGGTGACGGCGCTTGTTTGCCATGTCCTTGCCATCCGTTTCCTCCATGCGCTCGATGTAGCTCTCTGCCGCCTCGGCGAAACTGCGGTGCAACTTGCGTCCGCTGGGCAGGTTAAGGCGCTTCTCGCGGGCATAAGCTCGTATCCGACGTGATGCGGGAAGCGCGGGCAGAGGTGCGGCGCGGGTTGTTTGGGCAGGCATTGGGAAGGTCGAACGGCCCCGATCCCTTCGGCGAGTTTCGACCGGTTCGGGGTCGCAAGCGGCAACAGCCTAGCCGTGATCCGTGGTCTGAGTTCCAGGAGGTTCGTTAGACCAAAGGCGCGTCAGTCGATGGTGGCGTATGAAGCCGGGCGTCAACCCACGTTGAAAACAAACATAGCACTGGCTTAGCTGATAGGGCTCAGGCATGCATTCGAAGGAACGTACTGATAAGGCAGGGTGCTTTTTATGGACAGTTTGGTGAACTTGCGTAGAACACTGGCTATCGGTGTGCTGCTCGGTTGTGCGGCATGTAGCGGAGGGCAGCCAAGCAGCACCGGATCCGAGCCTCGGCCGCCTATACCCGTTCCGACCCCGACCCCGACCCCGACCCCAACCCCGACCCCGACGCCGGAACCAGTCCTGGATCCGACACAGCTAGCGACCACTACGCTTCTTCCCTTTCCGATCGACCTTGCTAGACCGTACCAGACAGCTTCGGGGGAGACTGTTGATGATATTATCGAACCCGAGTTCGATTATCCGTACATCGATTTGGCCACAGCGACGTCGCCCTATTATATCAACGGCCTCAGCGGATTGGTTACCCTTGAATTCGATGGTTATTGGAGTGCGCCTGGCGGCAGCGCCACTCATGGGCTAGCATTGTGGTTTGATCCATCGCGTCCCAGTGCGGTTATTGAAGAATTTGGGAATAGTGATCGATTGGCTTTCCCCTCGGGCGATCTCGTCCGAAACACCCCAACAGAGATTTTGTTCGCGCGATATGCAAATATCGATAACTTTGTCATCGAAGATGCTTTGCAAATCTTAAAGAATGGGCCTGGAAGTAATCTTCCGCAATTTCGATATACGACCGCAGGTTTTCTTGGTCGAGGGCACGGGATTGTCCTTGCCGCAACTACTAACAGGCCATTTTCACAAGATCGTCGCTATTGGTTTGGGATAGGGTCAAGAACTAAAGAACCAGATTTGCCGACAGCAGGATCAGTTCAATTCTCTCAATTATTTCAACGCAGTAGTGGATACTTTAGGCCAGGGAATGTGTCAACTTACGACCTTGCAGGGATGCAAAGTTTTGAAGTAAAGGCTAGTGCCGCGGCATCTGTGGACTTCACCGAGAAAGTTGTGCATTTGGCGCTGAACATTCAGAATGGTGAAACCTTTAGGTTGCCCTTGTCAGTTGAAATTGACGACACCACTCTTCGTCGAGAGCCGGGCTTCGGTGCGACATACGCTGCCACTATCGAGCAAAACGGATTGTTCATATCGCTGAAGTTTTGTATCAATGGCCCTGATGCAAATGAAGCAGTCTTAACTTATGCGGTACGTGATGATTTGAGCGGTGGTAACGACGCAATTGCTTACGGGATAGTTTTAATGAAAGCCGGCATGTCTTAACGTCCCGCTCTGCGGCGCCCGGCTTACATCGGCCGCAGCGAAGCAGTGCTTGAACGCGCAGCCTTTTGCGGCACGATGCCGCGCCCGTGATTTTTGAGAAGCGGGCTATGTGGTTCAAAGCCGCGATTGACGATGCGATTCAGCGAATGGGCGGTGACGCAAAGCCGGACTGGCGTACAAAGAGCCTCTTATATGCTGACCGCAACGCAGAGGGAGCGCTTCCCCCTCGGCGCGAGCGGAAACCTGAGGAGCCGAAGCAATGAGCGCTAAGTTTGAAACGTGGAAACTTGGCGCTGGCTTGGCGCTCGCGATCATGCTGGCGGTCCTAGCCGGGATAATAGCTGTTGGCTTGCCCTTCCTGCTGCTCGGGCTGCTCTTGGAGGCAATGGGCTTCGGGCAGTTCGGGGCGGCGCTGGACACGCTTTCCATAGCGGGGATGGTCGCTGCTGTTCCGTATTTCATCGGGCGCATTGTCTCTCGCTTCCTTGGCGATCTGAAAGCGGCGGACGCATCCGGTATCTGAGCATGGTGTAATTCGTGTGTAATGGCGCAGGGTATTGCACGGCAGTTTCGGGAATGTTCCAAACGCGAACGCGGCGCGAACAGGCCCGCGATTGCAGCGAGTCGGGAACGCACCGGAATTGTCCGGAATTGCAGGCGCATTGACTGTAAATCTGCCCGGGTTTCCCGTACGCTGGTTCGAATCCAGCCCTGTCCACCAACACTGGCATAGGCCTCGCTCAGCGGATCGCGCGCCAGCCAGTTTCGCCTTCGATTGCTCCATAGTCGACGGTGCCGACATAGCGCGTTCCGTTCGCGACGAAGGTCAGCTTCGCGCCGCGCAGCGTGACATCGGAAAGCGCCGCACCGCCGAGCGTGCCCGACACCTGCTGATACCGCTGGGTCAGGACCAGCGGACGCTCCTCGCCACCGGGCAGCGTCGCTCGCCACTCACCGCCGACCACCGCGGGCACGATCCACAGATAGATACGGCGCTCGTCGTCGCGCTCGAACCGGTCGGGGCGCCAGTCGCCCATGTCGAAGGCGTGGCTGACGATGCGCGCGCCGGGCTGCATCTCGGCGAGCAGGCGAGGGCGCAGTTTCAGGTTCATCTCGGGCAGCAGATAGAGCGAGACGATGTCGGCATCGCGGACATTGGCGGTGAACAAGTCTTCGCCGCGAAATCTCGTGCGCGCCTCCACCCCCGCCTCGCGCGCCTTGTAGCGGGCGCGCGTCACCAGCGCGGGATTGCGCTCGATGCCGGTCGCGCGCGCACCGCGCCGGGCGGCAGCGATGGCGATGCGCCCGTCGCCCGAGCCCAGGTCGAGCCACCGCTCGCCTGGCTGGACGCCAGCGATGTCGAGCATCGCTTCCACTGTCGACGGCGGGGTCGGGACATAGGGCGCGTCGCGATCGTCCTGCGCATGGGCAGGCACGGCGAGAATGAGGGCGGTGAGCAGCAGACGAAGCATGGCGCGAACCCCTATCAGATGCAGACTGACGTTGCGATTGACTGCTCGCTACGGGCCGCTAAGGGCCGAAAATCTCATCGCTGCGAGGCTGCCGCATGTACGTCAAACGCAACCTGTCGCCCCGGTTCGTCGCACGCTACGTCTGGCCGGACCTGCTTTGGACCAGCCTCTACAATCTGTGCATCTTCGCGCTGTTCTTCATCGTGCAGATCAAATGGTTCGACATGCCGTTCGAACTGGTCAGCACCGTCGGCATCGCCGTCGCATTTCTGATCGGGTTCAAGAACAATCAGGCCTATGACCGGTTCTGGGAAGGCCGCAAGATCTGGGGCGCGATCGTCAATTCGTCGCGAATGTGGGCGGCGCAGGTGATCTCGCTGGTACGCGTCCGCGAAGCGAGCGCGGGCGTCGATACGGCGGCGGTCGAGGCGATGCACCGCGAGCTGATCTATCGCCAGATCGCCTGGATCAACGCGCTGCGCGTCCAGCTGCGCACGCAGAAGCAATGGGCGGTGAAGGAGAATTTCCTGGTCGAGCGGTTCATCGATCGCCACCGCGACCGCACCAGCGTCGCCGAGACGATCGCGCCGTTCGTGAGCGCCGCCGAACTCGACGACCTGAGCCGCCGCCAGAATGTCG
The DNA here is from genome assembly GCF_006346325.1 of Sphingomonas japonica. NCBI lineage: Bacteria > Pseudomonadati > Pseudomonadota > Alphaproteobacteria > Sphingomonadales > Sphingomonadaceae > Sphingomonas > Sphingomonas japonica. The sequence goes on from NZ_VDYR01000003.1 coordinate 79,908, forward strand.
CCACGCATCTGGTCAAGAACCAGGCGCGCCAGCTGGAAGCGCTGCGCCACGAACACAAGCTGATCGACGGGTTCGACATGCTGCTGCTGATGAAGACGGTCAACGACGCCTATGACCTGCAGGGCATGTGCGAGCGGATCAAGAACACGCCGCTGCCGCGGCAATTCGCGTATTTCTCCAAGGTCTTCACGATCCTGTTCTGCCTGCTCATCCCGCTCGGCCTGATCGACATGTTCGAGGAAGAGTTCATGCGCGGCGCGGAATATGCGAACCTGTTCGGCACGATGTACAAGCCGCCATCGTCCTATTTGCTCATTTTTATCGTGCCGCTATCGGTACTGATCTCGTCGGTGTTCCTGACCTGGGAACAGATCGGCGACAACTCCGAAGAGCCGTTCGAGGCGCGCCCGTTCGACGTGTCGATGACCGCGCTGTGCCGGACGATCGAGATCGACCTGCGCGACATGCTCGACGAGGCCAACCTGCCGCCAGCGACCGCCGCGAGAGACCATATCCTGAACTGACCTGTCGGCGCGAGGGAGGATAAAGCGGAAAACGGGGTTCGGACGAAGCGTGTCGTCGCTCCGAAGCCCGCTTTCAGCTTATTTACGAAGTTCGTTCGGCGCATCGGCTCAAGGCACAGTGACTTCCGGCCAGTGACGAACGAGGGTTTGTCGCACCTAACACCTAACGGTCGCCACGCCAGCAGCAAAGCACGCCGCGCATCCGGCGCGCGCTTTTACCTGTTTAGTCTCAACATAGTTGTGTCCCCAGCACGGCCGAGTCGATCCGAGGGCAACAAAAAAATTAGCATTTGGGGTCGCTGGATATGCCCCTAGCCGAATCTCGCCGGACGGTGTCGGGCGATCCTCAGTCTGTAAATGCAATGTGACCAGCCGCTTACTGGACGCTGCTGGACGTATCCAGAGCCAGTATTGGTGCCCAGAAGAGGACTCGAACCTCCACGGCCTTGCGACCGCCAGCACCTGAAGCTGGTGCGTCTACCAATTCCGCCATCTGGGCACGGGGTAGGGGGCGGGCTCTAGGCGGCGGGGCGGGGGGGTGTCAACATGGTTTGCGGGCGCGATCGACGGTGGTGGCTTGGCGCTTGCCGTTTGCTGCCCAAGCGGGCAATTGCCGCAGCGATGCTCCGCAGTAACTGAAGGCCGCAGATGAAGGACAAATTGGTAACGCTGGTCGGCGGGGGCGGCTTTCTGGGTCGCTATATCACGCAGGAACTGCTGGCGGCGGGCGCGCGCGTGCGCATCGCGCAGCGCGATCCGCGCCGGGCGTTCTTCCTCAAGCCGCTCGGTGGGCTTGGCCAGACTCAATTCATTGCCGCCGACCTGGGCAAGCCGGAAACGCTGGCACGCGCCGTCGCGGGCGCCGATGCCGTGGTCAACCTGGTCGGCATCCTGGCTGGCGATTTCGACAAGGTGCAGCGGGTCGGGGCCGGCAATGTCGCGGCGGCCGCCGCAGCCGAGGGCGTCGGCGCGCTGGTGCAGATGTCGGCGATCGGCGCCGATGCGGCGTCGCGGTCGGGCTATGCACGATCCAAGGCGGGGGGCGAGGCTGCAGTGCTCGCGGCGTTTCCGCGCGCGACGATCCTGCGCCCGTCGATCGTGTTCGGCCGCGAGGATCAGTTCGTCAATCGCTTCGCGGCGATGATCGCGTCGGCGCCGGTGGTCCCGGTGCTGCGCGCGCCGGCGCGATTCCAGCCAGTCTATGTCGTCGATGTCGCCAGGGCGGTGGTCGCCGCGCTTGCCGACCCGGGCAGCTTCGGCGGCCATGTCTATGAACTGGGCGGTCCCGATGTCATGTCGATGGGCGCCCTCGTGCGCTGGATCGCGAAGACGATCGACCGGTCCCCGGCGATCGTCGACCTGCCCGATACGGCCGGCAAGCTGATCGCGTCGCTGGGCTTTCTCCCCGGGGCGCCGATCACCGCCGACCAGTGGGCGATGCTGCAGAGCGACAATGTCGTGGCGGACGACGCCCGCACCATCGCCGCGTTCGGCATCGATCCGACGCCGATCGGCAGCGTCGCACCGGGATGGCTGGTGCAGTATCGCAAGAACGGCCGGTTCGGCAGGCGCGACGCCACCTGATGGGCGAACTGATCACGGTCCTGCTGCTCGGCATCCTCGAAGGGCTGACCGAGTTCCTGCCGGTGTCGTCGACCGGCCACCTGATCCTTGCCGGGGAGTTGCTCGGCTTTACCGACCAGAGCTCGGTCACTTTCAAGATCGCGATCCAGCTCGGCGCGATCCTGGCGGTCATCGTCGCCTATTGGGGGCGATTCTGGCGGGTCGCGACCGGATTGGTCGCGCGGGACGCCGGAGCATGGGCCTTCGCGCGCAACATCCTGATCGCATTCCTTCCGGCGATGGTGATCGGCGTGCTCGTCTATGACGCGGTGCGCGCGGCGATGCAGACCCCGATGATCGTTGCGGTCGCCCTGGTCTTGGGGGGAATTGCGATCCTCGCGATCGAGCGCATGGTACGGCGGGTGCGGATCGAGAGCGTCGAGGCGATGCCGCCGCGAACCGCAGGCGCGATCGGACTGGTCCAGTGTCTCGCAATGCTTCCGGGAGTAAGCCGTTCGGGAGCGACGATCATGGGCGCGCTGCTGATGGGCGTCGAACGGCGGACGGCGGCGGAGTTCAGCTTCTTTCTGGCGGTGCCGACGATGACCGCGGCAACGGTCTATGCGCTGTGGAGTGATCGCGCCCTGCTCAGCCTCGACGACCTGATGGCGATCGCGATCGGCTTCACCGCCGCGTTTCTGGTGGCGCTGATCGTGGTCAAGGCGTTCGTCGCGATCGTCGGACGCTTCGGGTTCGCGCCGTTCGCCTGGTATCGCATCGTCGTGGGCAGTGCTGCAATCATCTGGCTACTTGCCGGATAGGTCCGAAGCGAGACCATCATATCAGTTCTCCGGTGGGAGATCGGCACAATCAGCCTTCGCCGTCGCGGATAGGTCAGTACGACTTACTTTAACGCGTTTTCGTGCGTGACTCGTCCCCTGATTTGATCTATTCGGCCAGCAATCTGGCTGAGGGGTGAAGCGATGTCCGCGCCAATGTTGAAATTCGTCGGGCTGGGCCAGTCATACCCGTCCAAGCGGGCCGCCGACGCGCGCGCCGACGACTTTCGCGAAATCGCGGATCGCTATGCCGCCGACCAAGCCGAGGATCAGTCGGCGCGCTGTTCGCAATGTGGCGTGCCCTATTGCTCGGTGCATTGCCCGCTCCACAATCATATCCCCGATTGGCTGCGCCTGACCGCCGAGGGAAGGCTGCGCGAGGCGTACGAACTGTCCAACGCGACCTCGACCATGCCCGAGATCTGCGGGCGCATCTGTCCGCAGGACCGGCTGTGCGAAGGCAATTGCGTGATCGAATTCTCCGGCCATGGTGCCGTCACGATCGGCGCGGTCGAGAAGTTCATCACCGACACTGCATGGGAGGAAGGCTGGGTCGAGCCGCTCGTTCCGGGCGCGCCGCGTGGCCAGTCGGTCGGAGTGATCGGCGCGGGGCCGGCAGGATTGAGCGCGGCGGAATATCTGCGCGGGATGGGCTACGACGTCCATGTCTACGATCGCCACGACCGTGCGGGCGGGCTGCTGACCTATGGCATTCCCGGCTTCAAGCTCGAAAAGCCGGTGGTGATGCGTCGTATCGAACGGTTGCGGGCAGGCGGCATCGCCTTTCACCAGGGGTACGAGGTCGGCCGCGACGCGAGCATGGACGACCTGCGCCAGCGCCACGACGCGCTGCTGATCGCGACGGGAGTCTACAAGGCACGCGCCATCAAGGCGCCGGGTATCGGCAGCGTCGGCGTGGTCGAGGCGCTTGACTATCTCACCGCATCGAACCGCAAGGGGTTCGGTGATGCCGTACCAGAATTCGACGACGGCAGCCTGAACGCGACCGGCAAGCATGTCGTCGTGATCGGCGGCGGCGACACCGCGATGGACTGCGTACGTACCGCGATCCGCCAGGATGCCGCGTCGGTGAAGTGCCTGTATCGCCGTGACCGTGCCAACATGCCGGGATCGCAGCGCGAAGTCGCCAATGCCGAGGAGGAGGGCGTCGAATTTGTCTGGCTGTCCGCTCCGGCCGGGTTCGACGCGGCGAGCGAAGGGCGGGTGTCGTCGGTCAAAGGCACGCGGATGCGGCTCGGCGCTCCCGACGCCAGCGGCAGGCGGGCACCCGAACCCGATCCCGACAGCGATTTCACCGTCCGTGCCGACATGGTGATCAAGGCATTGGGCTTCGACGCCGAGGATCTGCCGGCGCTGTTCGGCGCCCCCGAACTGGGCGTGACACGCTGGGGCACGGTGCGCGTCGACAACAAGTCGATGATGACCAGCCTCGACGGCGTGTTCGCGGCCGGCGACATCGTGCGCGGGGCCAGCCTGGTGGTATGGGCGATCCGCGACGGCCGCGACGTCAGCGAGCGCATGCATGCATGGTTGAAGGCGAAGGCAGTGAGCGAGAGGAAGGCAGCATGATCGCTATCGTCTTCGCGCTATTGTTCGGCGCATCGCCGGTGCAGCAGTCGGTGTCCGATCCGCAACGGCTTGAGAAAGCGCGCGAGGTGGTAGAATTGTCGCTGCCCGTCGATCAGCGAGAAGCGCTGTTTTCCAGCGTCGTAACGGCATTTATCGGGAACATGGTGGCCGGTATCGCCGATGCGGAACCCGAGTTTCGGGAGGTTCTGGACACCGAACCCGAGGTGCGCGAGGCGTTCAACGCTTTTCTAGAGCGGCAGCGCGATCTGGCGCTGGACGATATCCGTGCGACGACGCCCGAATATATTCAGGCTTTCTCTAGCGCATATGCCCGCGCCTTTTCGCTGAAGGAACTAACCGACATCGCCGCGTTCCTGCGCACCCCCAGCGGTGCTCGGTTCGCCGTCGCATCTGCCGGTCTGCTCGCTGACCCCGATGTGGGTGCTTGGCAGCGTCAAGTGACGGAAATGGGGCAGCGCCGCCAAGCCGAAGAGGTTGGGCAGCTGATGAAAGAGCTCGCTCCGATCTTTGAGAGGCACAAGGATACCGACAGTGACTCTTGAGCTCGAACGCGCCCGCCTCGCTCGCGATGGCATGTATCGCCCCGAGTTCGAAGGCGATGCCTGCGGCGTGGGGCTGGTCGCCGCGACCGATGGCAAGGCGTCGCGCCGGGTGGTGCAGGCGGCGATCGATGCGCTGCGTGCGGTCTGGCATCGCGGTGCGGTCGATGCCGATGGCAAGACCGGCGACGGCGCTGGGCTGCACGTCGATCTGCCGGTCAAGTTCTTCGACGATGCGGTGGTCGCGTCGGGGCACCGGGCGATGCCGAACCGGCTGGCGGTCGGAATGGTGTTCCTGCCGCGCACCGATCTTGGGGCGCAGGAAACGTGCCGCACCATCGTCGAGAGCGAAGTGATCGACGCGGGCTACACCATCTATGGCTGGCGGCAGGTCCCGGTCGACGTGTCGGTGATCGGCCGCAAGGCGCAAGAAACGCGGCCCGAGATCGAGCAGATCATGATCGCCGGGCCGCTGCCCGGCGACGTCGATGCAGCAGAGTTCGAAAAGAACCTGTATCTGGTGCGCCGCCGCATAGAGAAGCGCGTAATCGCTGCGCAGATCCAGGGTTTCTACATCTGCTCGCTCAGCTGCCGCTCGATCATCTACAAGGGGCTGTTCCTTGCCGAGAGCCTGTCGGACTTCTATCCCGACCTGACCGACGAACGCTTCGAGAGCCGCGTCGCGATCTTTCATCAGCGCTATTCGACCAACACCTTTCCGCAATGGTGGCTGGCACAGCCGTTCCGCTGCCTCGCGCATAATGGCGAGATCAACACGATCCGCGGCAACAAGAACTGGATGCTGAGCCACGAGATCAAGATGGCGAGCCTGGCGTTCGGCGAGCAGTCGGAGGACATCAAGCCAGTGATCCCGGCGGGCGCTTCCGACACTGCGGCGCTCGACGCGGTGTTCGAAGCGATCTGCCGATCGGGCCGCGATGCGCCGACGGCCAAGCTGATGCTGGTACCCGAAGCATGGCAGGGGCGCCCGGACCTGCCGACCGATCACAAGGCGATGTACGAGTATCTCGCCAGCGTGATGGAGCCGTGGGACGGCCCCGCCGCGCTTGCCATGACCGACGGCCGCTGGGCGGTGGCGGGGATGGACCGTAATGCGCTGCGCCCGTTGCGCTATACCCATACCGGCGACGGACTGCTGATCGTCGGGTCGGAAACCGGCATGGTGGTGGTCCCCGAAGCGAGCGTGATCGCCAAGGGGCGGTTGGGACCGGGCGAGATGATCGCGGTCGACCTCGACGAAGGCCGGGTGATGCTTGACCGGGCGGTCAAGGACAGGATTGCGGGCGAGGCCGATTATGCCGCAATGATCGGCGAGTTTCTGACGCTCGGCGACTTGCCCGACGCGGGCGACGACGCGCGGCCGCACTATGACCGCGCCGAGCTTGCGCGCCGCCAGGTCGCGGCGGGCCAGACCATCGAGGATATGGAGCTGATCCTGGGCCCGATGATCGAGACGGCCAAGGAAGCGATCGGGTCGATGGGCGACGACACCCCGCTGGCGGTGGTGTCGGACAAGCCGCGCCTCATCAGCCAATTCTTCCGCCAGAATTTCAGCCAGGTCACCAACCCGCCGATCGATCCCCTGCGCGAACGCCATGTCATGTCGCTCAAGACGCGCTTCGGCAATTTCGCCAACATCCTCGACACCGGCGGCACGCCCAGCCCGGTACTGGTGCTCGATTCACCGGTGCTGACCTGCGCGGACTGGGCGCGGCTCAAGGCCTATTTCGGGCGCACTGCGGCGGAGATCGACTGCACCTTTGATCCGGAAAGCGGGCAGGAGGGGCTGCGCGCGGCGATCCAGCGAATCCGCGTCGCCGCCGAGCAGGCGGTGCGCGAGGGCCGTACCGAGCTGTTCCTGACCGACGAGGCGACCGGGCCGGGCCGCATGGGCATCGCCGGGGTGCTGGCGGCGGCGGCGGTCCATACGCACCTCGTGCGGCGCGGGCTGCGCTCCTACGCCAGCGTCAACGTCCGTACCGCCGAATGCCTCGACACGCATTATTACGCGGTCCTGATCGGCGTTGGTGCGACGACGGTGAACGCGTATCTTGCCGAAGCGGCGATCGCCGACCGCCAGGCGCGGGGCCTGTTCGGCGACCTGTCGCTCGAGGACTGCCTCAAGCGGCATCGCACCGCGATCGACGAGGGGCTGCTCAAGATCCTGTCGAAGATGGGAATCGCGGTGATCTCCTCGTATCGCGGCGGGTACAATTTCGAAGCGGTCGGGCTTTCGCGTGCGCTCGTCCATGAATTCTTTCCCGGCATGCCCGCCAAGATCTCGGGCGAAGGCTATGCCTCGCTTTACCTGAACGCCAAGATGCGGCACGAGGCGGCATTCGCCAGTTTTGAAAATGGGCGCGCGGTCGTGACGTTGCCGATCGGCGGCTTCTATCGCCAGCGGCATTCGGGCGAGACGCACGCCTATTCGGCGCAACTGATGCACCTGCTGCAAAGCGCGGTCGGCAGCGACAGCTATTCGACCTATCTGCAATTCTCGCGCGGAGTGCGCGATCTGCCGCCGGTGTATCTGCGCGACCTGCTCGAATTCAATTTTCCTCGCGAGGGCGTGGCGATCGACCAGGTCGAGGCGATCACCGAAATCCGCAAGCGCTTCGTGACGCCCGGCATGTCGCTTGGCGCGCTGTCGCCCGAGGCGCACGAGACGCTGGCGATCGCGATGAACCGCATCGGCGCGCGCGCGGTTTCGGGCGAAGGGGGAGAGGACGTCGCGCGCTACAAACCCTATGCCAATGGCGACAACGCCAATTCCGGGGTCAAGCAGATCGCAAGCGGCCGCTTCGGCGTCACCGCAGAATATCTCAATGCCTGCGACGAGATCGAGATCAAGGTCGCACAGGGTGCCAAGCCCGGCGAGGGCGGACAGCTGCCCGGTTTCAAGGTCACCGAGTTCATCGCCAAGCTGCGCCACGCGACGCCGGGCGTGACGCTGATCAGCCCGCCGCCGCACCACGACATCTATTCGATCGAGGATCTCGCGCAGCTCATCTACGACCTCAAGCAGATCAACCCGCGCGCGCGGGTCTGCGTCAAATTGGTGTCGTCGGCCGGCATCGGCACGGTCGCGGCAGGCGTGGCAAAGGCGCATGCCGACGTGATCCTGATCGCCGGGCACACCGGCGGAACCGGCGCGTCCCCGCAGACGTCGATCAAATATGCCGGCACGCCGTGGGAAATGGGGCTGAGCGAGGTCAACCAGACGTTGACGCTCAACGGCCTGCGCGGACGCGTCACGCTGCGCACCGATGGCGGGCTCAAGACCGGGCGCGACATCGTCATCGCCGCGATCCTGGGCGCGGAAGAGTTCGGCATCGGCACGCTGTCGCTGGTGGCGATGGGCTGCATCATGGTGCGCCAGTGCCATTCGAACACCTGCCCGGTCGGGGTGTGCACGCAGGACGAAAAGCTGCGCGACAAATTCACCGGGTCGCCCGAAAAGGTCATCAACCTGATGACCTTTATCGCCGAGGAAGTGCGCGAGATCCTAGCGCGGCTGGGAGTCAAGTCGCTCGACGAGGTGATCGGCCGCACCGAATTACTGCGCCAGGTCAGCCGCGGCGCCGAGCATCTCGATGATCTGGACTTGAACCCGATCCTCGCCAAGGTCGATGCCGACGAGGATCAGCGACGGTTTTCGCTCGCCACCTTCCGCAACGAAGTGCCCGACAGCCTCGACGCGCAGATGATCCGCGATGCCGCCGCGGTGTTCTCGCGCGGCGAGAAGATGCAGCTGACCTACTCGGTGCGTAACACCCACCGCGCGGTCGGCACGCGGCTGTCGAGCGAGATCACGCGCACCTTCGGCATGTCGAAGCTCGCCGACGGCCATGTCCATGTCCGACTGCGCGGCAGCGCGGGACAGTCGCTCGGTGCGTTTCTGTGCAAGGGCATCACGCTGGAAGTGTTCGGCGACGCCAACGATTATGTCGGCAAGGGACTTTCCGGCGGCATCATCGCGGTGCGGCCGATGGTGTCGTCGCCGCTGGCATCGAACGAGAACACCATCATCGGCAACACCGTCCTATACGGCGCGACCTCGGGCCGCCTGTTCGCGGCGGGGCAGGCTGGCGAGCGCTTCGCCGTCCGTAATTCGGGCGCACAGGTCGTGGTCGAGGGCTGCGGCGCTAATGGCTGCGAATATATGACCGGCGGCGTCGCCGTCGTGCTGGGGCAAGTGGGTACCAACTTCGGTGCGGGCATGACCGGCGGCATGGCGTTCGTCTACGACGCAGCCGGCAGTTTTGCGGAGCGGGCCAATCCCGACAGCATCCTGTGGCAGCGCATTGCGTCCGACCATTGGGAAGGCGTGGTGCGCGACCTGATCGCCGCCCATGCCGACGCGACCGACAGCAAATGGGCGACCGGCCTGCTCGAGGACTGGGACCGCATCCGCGGCCATTTCTGGCAGGTGGTGCCCAAGGAGATGATCGACCGGCTCGAAGTCCCGATCGACCATCGCACGGCGCCGGAGATGGTCGCGGCGGAGTAGCTTCCCTGTGCTTGCCTCGCCCGCTAAGACCGGGACCATGTGGCAACTCCTGCAATTTCCGCTATGTCCGTTCTCGCGCAAGGTCCGCGTCCTGCTTGCCGAAAAGGGCGTCGGGTACGAACCGGTGCGCGAGCATCCGTGGGAGCGGCGCGACGAGTTCCTCGACATGAACCCGACCGGGCAGGTGCCGGTGATGGTCGATACCGCGCGCAAGATCGTGCTGCTCGATTCGATGGCGATCTGCGAGTATCTCGAGGAAACCGTCGACAAGGCGGCGATGCTCAACGGCACCGCCGCCGATCGCGCGGAAATCCGGCGGCTGGTGACGTGGTTCGACGTTCATTTCTATCGCGACATCACCGCATTGCTGCTCCACGAGCGGATGGAAAAGCGCATCGTCCACCGCGCCGCGCCCGATGCCAAGCTGCTGCGCGAGGCGATGAAGGCCGCGGTCGCGCATCTCGATTATATCGACTACCTGCTCGATCACCGTACCTGGCTGGCCGGTTCGACGATGAGCCTCGCCGATCTGGCGGCCGCCTCGCAGATTTCGATCGCCGACTATCTCGGCGGCATCGACTGGAAGAGCCATGAACAGGCCAAGCGCTGGTATGTCGGGATGAAGAGCCGCCCGAGCTTCCGCCCGTTGCTGGCCGAGCGCATGCCCGGGATCAATCCGCCGACCGACTACGAAACCCTCGACATCTGACGCGCGGAGGCAGGAGGATCGATGCTCGAACATATTCCGCGCTGGCTGGGCAAGGCGCTGTCGGGTCTGCGCGCCGGACAGGACAAGCTGGCGATCGCACAACCCGGTCTGGGCAGCTTCGAGGCGATCCGGCTGATGAGCCCGGCGTTCGCCAATGGCGCGCGCCTGCCCGAACGGTTCACCGCCGACGGCGCGGGGGTGTCGCCGCCGCTCTACTGGACGGGGGTTCCCGACGGCACGGCGCGGCTCGCGCTGCTGGTCGAGGATGCCGACGCGCCCACCCCGTCGCCGCTGGTGCACGCGGTGGTGTGGGACTTGCCCGCCGAGGTCGAGGACCTGAAGGAAGGCGCGATCGTCGCCGACGCGTCGAGCGCGACCGATGATGGCCGCGATGTCGGCCGCAACAGCTATTTCGCCGAGGGCTGGCTGCCGCCCGATCCGCCGACCGGGCACGGCGTGCATCATTATGCGTTCCAGTTGTTCGCGCTGTCCGATGGGCCGGATGTCCGCGACAATCCCAGCCGCTCGGCGATCGTCAAGGCGATGCGCGGACGGGTGCTGGCCGCAGGCGTTTTGACCGGCACCTACTCGCGCGGCGAGCAGGCACCGGTCGGGCCATTCGGCGCCGCGCAGCCGGCGACGTGACGCCTAGCCGTTGACGATCATCCCGCCATTGGGATGGAGAACCTGTCCCGACATGTAGCTAGCGTCGTCGCACGCCAGGAACAGGAAGGACGGCGCGATTTCGTTGGGCTGCCCCGGCCGGCCGATCGGCGTCTTTTCGCCGAACGTCGCGAGCTTTTCTTCGTCGGCGCCGCCGCATGGATTGAGCGGGGTCCAGATCGGACCGGGCGCGACCGCGTTGACGCGGATGCCGTCGCCGATCAGATTTTCCGACAGGCTGCGGGTAAATGCGGTGATCGCGCCCTTGGTAGCCGAATAATCGAGCAGGTCCTTCGATCCATTGTACATCGTCACCGACGTGCAGTTGACGATCGCCGCGCCGGACTTGAGATGCGGACGCGCCGCTTGCACCAGAAAAAACATGCCGAAGATGTTGGTCTGGAACGTGCGGCGCAGTTGTTGCTCGGAAATGTCGGTAATGTCCTTGTCGGGATGCTGTTCGCCGGCATTGTTGACCAGAATGTCGAGCTTGCCGAGCTGTGCCACGACCTGTGCCACGGCATTTTCGCAGAACGCCTTGTCGCCGACATCGCCGGCGATGGTGAGCGCACGGCGCCCTTCTGATCGGACGATATCGGCGGTTTCTTCGGCGTCGTCCTGTTCGCACAGATACAGGATCGCGACGTCGGCGCCTTCACGCGCGAACAATGCCGCGACCGCACGGCCGATACCGCTGTCGGCACCGGTGACGATCGCCACCTTGCCCGCGAGCCGCCCCGATCCGGGGTAGCGCGGCTGCCATTCGGGCTTCGGATCGAGCGCGCTCTCGTGACCGGGCAGCGCGTCTTCGTGAATCATGGGGATCGTATCGGTCATTGCGGCTGGCTCCTTTTGCCTCGCCGCCTCAACCGGTTAGCATGGGGGCGGTTCCGTCGCCCCATACCGGCTGCGCGCTTCGCGGGTCATACGAAGAAGCGCGCGCCGAGGGTGAGGAGACCGAGCATCGTCAGCCCGAACGATGCCATCCCCACCCGGATCATCTGCGGCGTGCGTGTCGCCGCCGGGCAGTGATCGAATGTCATGCCAGCGGAACCGATGGCGCCGAAGCAATGACCAGAACCGCGGTGCAGACGAACGCCGCAACGAGCGAGACGACCGAGTTCTGAAGCGAGGTGAAACGAAGTGCCATGGTGATTACTCCCTGATTTCGGCTTGTCCGGACCATCCGGCTGCCGATATCGGGGACGTTGCATGCGGCGTGCCAAACTCGAAAAGCACGCGAATACGCGATCCGCGCCCGTTTGCATGCGTCATCTGGCAAATATCACCAACTGCAATTGGTCAAAACCACCAATAGGCGGTAGTCAATCGACCATGATGCAGTTGCGGCCGTTGCCCTTGGCCAGATACATCAGCCGGTCGGCGCGGTGGAAGACCGTGGAGGCGCCTTCGCCGGCGCGCGACCGGCTGACCCCGGCCGAGATCGTCACCTCGCCCAGCGGCTCGTCGGATTCGCGAAGCCGGTAGCGCTTGACCGCAATCGCGTGCCGGGCATCGTCGATGACCGCACGCGCTTGTTCGAGCGAGCAGCGCAGCAGGATCGCAAATTCCTCGCCGCCATAGCGCGCGACGAAATGTCCGTCGCACGTCGCACGCAGCGCATCGGCGATAGCGCGCAGCACCCGGTCACCGATCGAATGGCCGAAGCGGTCGTTGACCGTCTTGAAATGATCGACATCGCACACCGCGATGACGAACGGCGCGTCGCGATCGATCCCCTCGACTTCGCGTTCGAAGGCGCGGCGGTTGGCGAGGCCGGTGAGCGGATCGCGCAATGCGTCCTCGCGAGCTTCCTCCAGCTTCGAACGCAGCTCCTGCGCTTCGAGATTGGCCTTGGCCAGCCGCGCCTCGCTGTCGGAAATGCGCTTGAGCATTCCGGCGGTCACGGACGCGAGCTGGTCGAGCGCGACATTGCCCGATGCTCCGCTGGCCTGCGTCTGCGCGATGGCGTCGGCACTGGCCGCAAGGTCGCGCCCGAAATCGCGGGCTTCGTCGCGGATTGCGCTGACCATGTCGGAAAAGCCTTCGACCTGAAGCTGCGTCTGCGCCACCAGCAGGTCGGTCCCGCCCTTTGGACGCGCGCGTTCGGCATCGACGGTCGCGCCCAGTTCGTCGATGTCGCGCATCGTCAGGCGAAAGCCGCCATCGGTCAGCCGGTCGACGCTTTTGGCGAGTTCCCCATCGGGCTCGGCCATGACGTGATAGGCAAAGGTGAAGTTGGTGGGATTTGGTTCGAGCCGCTGGTCGCGCAGAAATGCTCCGATGCGAGCATAAAGCAGCTGCGCCGGATCGTCGCCCGAATCGGCGCGTACTGCGTTCGATCGTGGCATTCCCCCGTCCCGCATCCCTTCCAAGCATTGACGCCGATCAAGCGCATTTAGCGATGATCTGCTAAAATTAGGTTTTCAAGTGGTATCGACCATTTCGGCGCAGAAAACCGCGTGTTTGCGCTACCTGAGCAATGTAACCGATTTCATCGATACGGTTGCCAGAACCGATCGATCGGTCGCGCGTTACGCGACATGGTCCTACACCCTTTCGGGACCGGTGCTACGGGCACCGGCCGTGCCCGCGCATCCGGGCACGGCCCTACCCCCGGACCTGTCCGGGGGCAGGGATCGCGATTACCAGTAGAAGCCGCGGATCACGTCAACGACATAGCCGCGACGCGTGTCAATCAGGATGACGTCGTTATAGTGGCGTACCCAGCGCTGATACCGTCCAACCGGGGGCAGGCGATAGCGGCCGGGATCGTTGATCCAGTAGCGCTGACCATAATAAGCAGGGGCGATCCGGCCGCCGACGCGGAACTGATTGTAGCGGAACGGGGCGCGCCAGTTGCCGCGCGCATAAAGGGCACGGTTACGCCCGCGATAGTCGCGCCAGTCATTGCGGCCCCAGCGCTGCTCGCGCCGTTCCTCGTTCAGGTCGCGGCGGGCGTCGCGCACATCACGCCGTTCGCGGCGCACATCGCGGCGATCGCCGTAGCGGCGCGCCTGGTTAAGTTCGCGGCGTTCCTCGCGCAGGTCGGCGCGTTCGCGGCGAACTTCGCGGTTCTGGGCGCTTGCGACGCTGGGGACCGCTATCGCCGGCAGCGCCACTGCCGCGATCAATGCGGTGATCAAAGTCTTACGCATGACTATGTCCTTCCGATTACGGCCGGCACGCGCACGAGTGGCGGTCGGCAGGTAGCCGTCTGGACGATACGGGCTGAACGGTCCGGGAATGATCCGGTCAGCCGCGCGAAAGGTTGCGCTATTGCGGCGGCGCTCCGGCCGCTCCGGGCGCGCCGACCGTGCCGATATTGCCGAACAGATCCTGGAAGAACCCGCGCTCGCGGCCGAGCGTCGGCGTCTTGTCATTGGTCGGATTGATCGATGCGACCTGTTCGAGGCCGAGGCGGTCGATCGCGGTCACGGTGCCTGCTTCGTCGAAGCGGATGCGGAGCGTGGTCTGGGCGACCGGATCCGGCCTGTTGAACGCCAGATTGCGCGTATCGCGCGCGACATAGTACCATTCGCCCTCGTTGAACTGGCTGGTCAGCGATGGCCGTCCGAGCACCTTGAGCACCGAATCGCGATTGTCCACGCCGGGCTGGACCGAGTTGACCAGGTCGACGTCGAGCACATATCCCTGATGCGCGCGCACCGGGGTGCAGGCCGACGCTCCCAGCGCGGCGAGGCCGAGCGCGGCGGCGAGCAGCGCACGGGCAGGCAGGAAGGGCGCGGCCAGGGGCGACGCTGGGACAGGCGACATCGAACGATCCTTTCGCGGCAATCGAACGCTTTTGGCACGCATGGCGCACGCGATTGCATCGCGCGCCGATCGCCTCAATATGCGGGGGCGTGCGCCCAAACAAGGGCGCGTGGTACAGGAAGGCGTCATGGCCCTATTCGATCGATGGTTCGGTGCGCGTGAAGCGAGCCCGGCGGCGGCGCTTTACGCCGCGGTGGTGGAGCGCGCGCGCCAGCCGCATTGGTATCTGAGCGGGGACGTCCCCGATTCGATCGACGGCCGGTTCGACATGGTGGCGGCGGTGCTCGCGATGGTGTTGCTGCGTATGGAGCAGGATCCCGCAGCGGCCGAGGCGAGCGCGGCGCTTGCCGAGCGCTTCGTCGAGGATATGGACGGCCAGCTGCGGCAGATCGGCATCGGCGACATCACCGTGGGCAAGCATATCGGCAAGATGATGGGGATGCTCGGCGGGCGATTGGGCGCGTATCGCGATGCGCTGGCGGCGGGCAAGCTGGACGATGCGCTGGTGCGCAACCTGTACCGTGGCAACCGGCCCGAACCGCGCGCGCTGGCGCATAGCGAGGAGCGGCTGCTGGCGCTGCGCGGCGATCTCGATGCCCTGCCGCTCGATGCGCTGCTGGCCGGCCAGTTGCCGTGACGCCGACGCCCGAATTCGCCCGGCCGCAGCGGCTCGACCAGATCGGCGCGGGCGAAACGACCGTGGCGATTGCCGCGACCGCTGCGGAATGCGCGGCGCTGGCGCGGCGGTTCGACCTCGCCTCGATCAAAGGCCTGTCCGCCGATATCACGCTCAGGCGCGAAGCCGCCGGGATCGTCGCGAAGGGCCGGGTGCGCGCGTCGGTCGAACAGCATTGCGTCGCTACCGGCGACCCGGTCGCGGCGGAGATCGACGAGCCGTTTCTGGTCCGCTTCGTTCCCGAACCCGCCGCCACCGCCGACGAGGTCGAACTGAGCGGGGACGAGGTCGACACGATATTCTATAGCGGCGGCACGATCGATCTCGGCGAAGCCGCCGCGGAGACGATGGCACTGGCGCTCGATCCGTTTCCGCGCTGCCCCGCCGCGGCCGAAATCCTCCGATCGGCAGGCGTGGTCGATGAAGACGCCGTGGTGCCGGGCGAACGTACAGGTGGCCTGGCCGGGCTGAAGGATCTGCTAGGGAAAGCCTAGCGCGCGTCGCTTTTCACGGTCGCGAAAAAAGCTACTGTGCCCTGCGGCGTCCCATCCCTGCTTGATACCTCGCCGCGATCGAAGACGAAGCCGCATCTGGAGCGCCATGACCCTCGCCACCTCCTCCGCCGAGCCCCGTGCCGTCACCCCCGCCTATCGCGGGCTGGTGCTGGCGATGCTGCTGCTGGTCTATACGTTCAATTTCCTCGACCGTCAGATCCTCGGCATCCTGGTGCAGCCGATCAAGGCCGACCTCGGCCTCACCGACACGCAGCTTGGCGCGCTGGGCGGGATCGCGTTCGCCATGCTCTATTCGACGCTCGCCATCCCGCTCGCGCTCGTCGCCGACCGCACCAGCCGCAGCTGGGTCATCACCATCTCGCTGACCGTGTGGTCGGGCTTTACCGCGCTGTGCGGCGTGGCGACCAGCTTCTGGCAGCTGTTCGCGTTCCGGCTAGGGGTCGGCGTCGGCGAGGCGGGCGGGGTCGCGCCTTCCTATGCGATGATCGCCGATTATTTTCCGCCCGAACGCCGCGCCCGCGCGCTCGCCATCTATTCACTCGGTATCCCGATCGGACTGGCTGGCGGCGCGATCCTGGGCGGCTATATCGCCGCGACCGTCGATTGGCGCATGGCGTTCATCGTCGTCGGCGTTGCCGGGATCGTCATCGCGCCGATCTTCCGGCTGGTGGTGCGCGAACCGGTACGCGGCGGCGCCGACGCGGCCGCGCTTGCGCCCCGGTCCGACCGCGCGCCGGTCGGACAGGTGTTCGGCATCCTCGCGCGCAAACCCAGCTTCTGGCTGATGGGGTTCGCCGCCGGGTTCAGTTCGATGTGTGGCTATGGCCTCGCCTTCTGGGTGCCGTCGGTGCTGATCCGCAGCTTCGGCTTCGACCTGTTCACTGCCGCGCTCTATATCGGGTCGGTGCTGCTGATCGGCGGGTGCGCAGGGATCCTGCTCGGCGGCTCGCTGGCCGACCGTTTCGGCGTGCGCGACAAGGGCGCCTATGCCTGGCTTCCGGCCATCGCATGGGTGGTCACAGTGCCGCTGTTCGCTGCCGCGTTGCTGGTGCCGTCGCCCTATGTCGCGTGGTTCCTGTTCCTGATCCCAAACGGCCTCAACATCCTGTGGCTCGGCCCCGTCAACACCGCGGTGCAGGGGCTGGTGCCGTCGCACATGCGCGCCACCGCCAGTGCGTCGTTCCTGCTGATCAACAATCTGATCGGGCTTGGCCTGGGGTCGTGGCTGATGGGCGCGATGTCCGATGCGATGACCGCGCGCTTCGGCGAGGAGGCGCTACGCTATGCGACGGTGGCAGCGCTCGGCTTCTACGTCGTCGCGGCGGTGCTGATGCTGCTGGCGGTCAAGCCGCTGAGGCGCGACTGGGTGGGCTGAAGCCTCACCGTTCCCGCGTGGCGGCGAACGTCACCTTGGGATAGCGCTCGGCGACATAGCCCACTTCCCATGCGCTCTTTGCCAGGAATACCGGGTTGCCGTCGCGGTCCCGCGCCATCGACGTGCGGTTGAGGTCCATGAAACTGGTCAGTTCGGCGGGGTCGTCGGCCGATACCCAGCGCGCGGTGTCGAACGGAGCGGGTTCGAGCCCTGCAGCGACCTTGTATTCCGCGTCGAGCCGCGACAGCAGCACTTCGAGCTGCAGCTGACCGACCACGCCGATGATCCAGTTCGACCCGATTTCGGGATAGAAGACCTGGGTGACGCCTTCCTCGGCCATGTCGTCCAATGCCTTGCGCAACTGCTTGGTCTTTGTCGGGTCCTTCAACTGGACGCGGCGGAGGATTTCGGGGGCAAAGTTGGGCAGGCCGGTGAAGCGGACATCGGCCTTTTCGGACAGTGTGTCGCCCACGCGCAGCGTGCCGTGATTGGGGATGCCGATGATGTCGCCGGGAAACGCCTCGTCGGCCAGCTCGCGCTGCTGCGCGAAGAACAGGATCGGCGAGTGCACCGCGATCGGCTTGCCATGTCCGGTCGGGGTCAGCTTCATGCCACGCTTAAAGGTGCCGGAACACAGCCGCATGAACGCGATGCGGTCGCGGTGGTTGGGGTCCATGTTTGCCTGGACCTTGAAGATGAAGCCGGTGACGCGCGGGTCGCCCGGTGCGACCGGTGCCGGCTCGGCGGGCTGCGGACGCGGCGGCGGTGCGTGGCGAGCGATGGCGTCGATCAGCGAATCGACGCCGAATTCCTTGAGCGCAGACCCGAAATAGACCGGCGTAAGGTCGCCCGCGCGATACGCTTCTCCGTCAAAATCGGCATAGCCGGCGACCGCCAGCTCGGCTTCCTCGCGCAGCCGCTCGACACCTTCCTCCGACAGGGTGTTGGCAAGATCGGGATCGTCGAGGCCGCGATACTGCTCGACCTTGCCCAGAAACTCGCGGCTGTCGCCCTGCGGCAGCAGCAGTCGGTTGTCGACGAGGTCGTAGATGCCTTCGAACTGCCCGCCCATTCCGACCGGCCACGTCATCGGGCAGACGTCGAGCGCGAGCATGTCGGCGACTTCGTCGAGCAGCTCGAACGGCGGACGCCCTTCGCGATCGACCTTGTTGATGAAGGTGATGATCGGCACGCTGCGCAGCCGGCAAACCTCGAACAGCTTGCGCGTCTGCGGCTCGATCCCTTTGGCGGCGTCGATCACCATCACCGCGCTGTCGACCGCGGTCAGCGTGCGATAGGTGTCTTCGGAAAAATCCTCATGCCCCGGCGTGTCGAGCAGGTTGAAGGTGATGCCCGCACGCTCGAACGTCATCACGCTCGACGTCACCGAAATTCCGCGCTGCTGCTCGATCTTCATCCAGTCCGACCGCGCGCGCCGTGCCTGTCCGCGGGCCTTGACCTCGCCCGCCAGATGGATCGCGCCGCCGAACAGCAGCAGCTTTTCCGTGAGCGTCGTCTTGCCCGCATCGGGGTGCGAGATGATCGCGAAGGTACGGCGGTCGGATGGGGTGGTCATGGCGGCCTATATCGTCATTCCCGCAAAGGCGGGAAGGTGCAGGGGCACGGAAGGTTGAAGGGTATGGCGTCTCGCCTAGACGGGAATGCCGCGCGTTGGAAGCGTCAGGCCTCCAGCGTCACCGCCATCGCAAAGCTGCGCGCCTCGCCGGGAGCGAAGCGCAACATCCCCGGCTTGTCCCATATCTCGCCTGCGAAGCCTTGCGGATCGGCAATGCCGTGCCACGGCTCGACACAGACAAACGCGGCGCCCGGCTTCGTCCAGATGCCCAGCATCGGCGTTTGGGGGAAATCGATGCGCAGTTGCGGTGCGGCCGGCGCGCCATAGCGCACGCTCTGGCTGACGATTTCGCTCCACACCAGCGCATTGACCGCGAACAGGTCGTCGCGCAGCGCCAGCTTGTGGCCTTCAAGCGGGCTGGCGGCGTCGGCCGGACCGATCAGCCCGCCGGGAACGATGCGGTTTAGCAGCGCGGGTTCGTCGCGCTCGAAGACGATGCGGTGATCGGCACGTTCGCCGCCATAGGGCAGCGGCCATGCGAAGGCCGGGTGAAATCCGACGCTCGCCGGCATGGCGCGGTCGCCGCGGTTTGTAACGGTGACGGTAGTGGTCAGCGTCGCGCCGTCGATCGCGTGTTCGACATCGAGGGTGAACGCGAACGGATAGACCGCGTGGGTGGCATCATTGTCGGTTAGCCGCAGGCGGACGCGGGCATCATCCTGTTCGATCACGTCGAAGGGCAGGGTGCGCGCGAAGCCGTGCTGCGGCAGGGAATATTCGCTACCATCCAGCCGGTAGACCCCGCCGTTCAGCGCGCCGACGATCGGAAACAGGATCGGCGCGCGGCCGGTCCAGAACGCCGGATCGGCATCGGTCATCAACTCGCGGCCGTCGCCATCGCGCAGGTGGGTGAGCTCCGCGCCGTGCGGATTGACGACCGCGGACAGGGCCGAGGAAGCGATCTCGACCATGCCCCGCTGGCGATTGCCGGTCACCCGCGCAGCTCCGCCCCGACCTTCGCCGCTGCCGCCACCACCTTGTCGGCGATCGTCTTGATTTCCGCATCGGTGAAGCTCTTGTCGCCGGGCTGGAGCGTGACTTCGATCGCGAGGCTCTTGCGCCCTTCGGGCACGCCCTGGCCGGTGAACTGGTCGAACAGCCGCGCATCGACGATCGCCGCCTTGTCCGCGCCCCGAACCGCGCGCACCAGATCGCCCGCGGCGAGGTCCGCCGGGACCAGGAACGCGAAGTCGCGTGTCACCGCCTGCTGCGCGGGCGGCGTATAGGCCGCCCGCATGAATCCCGTCGCCCGCTTGGCAGGCAGCGCGTCGAGGAACAGCTCGACCGCCGCGACGTCGCCGCCCAGGTCGAATGCGCCGAGCACGCCGGGATGTACCATGCCGAACCGCGCGAGCACCGTCTTCGGCCCCAGCCGCAGCGTGCCCGACCGGCCGGGGTGATAGGCGTCGCCGGCCCCATCGCTCTCTGGCCCCATCACCGCCAGATTGGCGACGGGTGCGCCCGCGGCCTCGAGCAGCGCCAGCGCCTCGGCCTTGGCATCATAGGCGTCGAACGCGCGCGCCTTGCCCGATCGCCAGCCGCGTGCCGCCGCCTCGCCCGCCAGGACCACGGTCAAGGTCGGCTTCTCGCCGTCGGCCAGATAGCGTCGGCCAACCTCGAACAGCCGGATCGTCGTCGCCCCGCGCCGCGCATTGCGCGCCGCCGCCATCAACAGGCCGGGGAGCAGCGACGGGCGCATCACCTTCATGTCCTCGCTGATCGGATTGGCCAGCGTCCACGCGCCGCCGCCGAACACAGCCGCTTGTTGCTCGCCGACGAAGCTCCACGTTATTGCCTCGTGCAGCCCGCGTGCCGCCGCGAACCGGCGCAGCTTGCGTTCGAGCTTCTGTTCGGGAGTCGCGGTTGGCTTCGCTACGCCTGCGATACGCGGAAGCGGCACCGGCGGCACCTTGTCGATGCCTTCGATGCGGATCACTTCCTCGACCAGATCGGGGCCGCCATCGACATCGCGGCGCCAACTCGGGGGCGTCACCTGCCAGTCGTCCGACACGGCAAAGCCCAGGCTTTCGAGGATCGCCCTTTGCCGCTCTGGTGCCACGGCCAGCCCACCAAGCCGTTCGGCATGATCGGGATCATAGGCGATGGTCCGGGCAGTATCAGGCGGTGATCCGGCGCGCGTCACGCCGCTGGCAGTACCGCCGCAATGCTCGGTAACCAGCCACGTCGCGATGGCGAGGCCGTCGCCCAGGAACGCCGGATCGACGCCGCGCTCGAACCGCGTGCGCGCGTCGCTGGTCAGCATCAGCTTCTGCCCCGTGCGCGCGATCGCTTCGGGCGTGAAATAGGCGCATTCGATGAGGACGTCGGTGGTCGCGTCGCTGACCCCTGAATCCTCGCCGCCCATGATGCCGCCGATGTCGTGAACCTGGGCGTCGTCGGCGATGACGGTCATGGTGTCGTCGAGCGTGTAGGTCTTGCCGTTGAGTGCCAGTACCTGTTCGCCTGCCCGAGCTTTGCGCGCGGTCAGCCCGCCCGACAGCCTGGCCTTGTCATAGACGTGGAGCGGACGCCCCAGGTCGATCATCACGAAATTGGTGATATCGACCAGCGCCGAAATCGGCTTCTGCCCGATCGCCTTGAGGCTGCGTGCCATCCACGGCGGCGCGGCACCGTTGCGGACGCCGCGCACTTCCTGGCCGTAAAACGCCGGGCAGCCTTCCGGATCGTCGGTGCGCACGTCGGGGCTGGGGCCGACCGGAGCGACGGATTCCGCCGGCATGCGATAGACCTCGCGCAGCGGCTTGAGCGTGCCCATCCCCGCCGCCGCCAGGTCGCGCGCGATCCCGCGCACGCCCATGCAATCCTGCCGATTGGGAGTGATGCTGACGTCGATCACCGGGTCGTTGAGGCCGGCATAATCGGGATACGGCGTTCCCACCGGCGCATCGCCGGGCAGTTCGATGATGCCGTCATGCTCGTCGCCGATCTCCAGCTCGCGCACCGAACACATCATCCCGTTCGATTCGACGCCGCGGATGGCCGCGACCTTCAGGGTCATGTCGCTGCCGGGGACATAGGCTCCGGGCGGCCCGAACACGCCGATCAGTCCCGCGCGCGCGTTGGGCGCGCCGCACACCACCTGTATCGGGCCGGAACCGGCATCGATCGACAGCACCTGCAGCTTGTCCGCCTGCGGATGCTTTTCGGCGCTCAGCACGCGGGCGACGGTAAAGGCGGCGAGCTTCTCGCCGGGATTGTCGACACCCTCAACCTCCAGCCCGATGCGCGTCAGCGCGGCCAGGATGTCGTTCAGCGAGGCTTCGGTTTCGAGATGCTCCTTGAGCCAGCTCAGCGTGAACTTCATGCGCCCACTCCCCCCGACAGCGTCGGCACGTCGAGGGCGCCGAACCCGTAATGCCTCAGCCAGCGCAGATCGCCGTCGAAAAAGGCGCGCAGGTCGTCCATGCCGTATTTGAGCATCGCCAGCCGATCGACGCCGGTCCCGAATGCGAAACCCTGCCATTCTTCGGGATCGAGCCCGCATGCGGCGATCACCTTGGGATGGACCATGCCGCTGCCCAGCACTTCCATCCAGCCGCCATCGGTGTCGTCGCCGCTGCCACCGATCACGCGCTTGCCGCCGCGCAGCGTGTAGCCGACATCGACTTCCGCCGAAGGCTCGGTGAACGGGAAATAGCTCGGCCGCAGCCGCAGGACGATGTCGTCGCGCTCGAAGAACGCCTTGAGGAACGTCTCCAGCGTCCATTTCAGATGCGCCAGCGTGATCCCCTTGTCGATCACCAGTCCTTCGATCTGATGGAACATCGGCGTGTGGGTGGCGTCGGAATCCGAGCGATAGACGCGGCCCGGGGCGATGATGCGGATAGGCGGCTTCTGCGCCATCATCGTGCGGATCTGGACGGGGGAGGTGTGGGTGCGCAGCACCATCGGCCGTTCATGCTGGCCCGCGAGATAGAAGGTATCGTGCATCGCCCGCGCGGGATGCGTCTCGGGAATGTTGAGCGCGGTGAAATTGTGCCAGTCGTCCTCGATCTCGGGACCGGTCGCGACCGCGAAGCCCAGATCGGCGAAGATCTCGGCCAATTCGTCCATCACCTGGGAAACCGGATGCACCGATCCCGGTGGGGTGAGGTCGACCGGCAGGGTCAGGTCGATCGTCTCGCTGGACAGGCGCGCGTCGAGCGCGGATTGCTCGAGCGCCTGCTTGCGCGCCGCGATCGCGTCGCTGACCGCCTCGCGCAATCCTTGGATGCGGGGCCCCTCGACCTGCCGCTCGTCGGGCGACATGCCGCCCAGCGTCTTGAGCAGCGCGGTGATCGCGCCTTGTTTGCCGAGCGCATGGACGCGCACCGCGTCGAGCGCGTCGAGCCCGGGCGCAGCATCGACAGCGGCGAGCAGATCGGTGCGAAGCTGGTCGAGATCGGTGGTCATCGGGTTCCTTGGTTTACGCGTTCGCGCAGGGCTCTATCGCTCTGCGACGGATACGCAAAGGGCGCCGGTGGTTGCCCACCGACGCCCCTGGACTTCGCTTGCGCGGTATCGCCTCAGGCGGCCTGGGGCAGCGCCGCCTTCGATTGCGCGATCAACGCGCTGAATGCTTCGCCTTCGTGCATCGCGATGTCGGCCAGGACTTTCCGGTCGAGTTCGACGCCGGCGAGCTTCAGCCCGTGCATGAACTGCGAATAGGTCAGCCCTTCGGCGCGGACGCCGGCGTTGATGCGCTGGATCCACAGGCCGCGGAACGTACGCTTCTTAACCTTGCGGTCGCGATAGGCATACTGGCCGGCCTTTTCGACGGCCTGGCGCGCGATGCGAATCGTGTTCTTGCGACGACCATAATAGCCCTTCGCCTGATCCAGAATCCGCTTGTGCTTCGCCTTGGTGGTTACACCACGCTTCACTCTTGCCATGTCTCGGGCTCCTTACTTCAGACCGTACGGCGCCCACAGGCGCACGTGACCGGCATCCGAATCGGAGAGCACCGACGTGCCGCGATTCTGGCGAATATACTTGGCGTTGTGCGAGATCAGGCGATGGCGCTTGCCGGCCACGCCGTGCTTGACCTTGCCGGTCGCGGTGAACTTGAACCGCTTCTTGACCCCGCTCTTGGTCTTCATCTTGGGCATTTTCGTCTCCTTGTCCGGAACGATCGCGAACGGCCATGGCAGCCCACACTGGCCAGGCAGTTCCTTACGAATGATCGTGGAAGAGCGCGCGACTATCGCACTGGTCCCGGAAATGCAAGCCGGGTCGGCTATTGCCCACGTTCGAGATGACGGCGCTGAACCTCCAGGTCGGAAGCCTGTCGCCGCTTGATCTCCTCGCGCAGCCGGTCGGCCTCCGCCCCGACGCGTTCAACCGTCGCCAGCGCCTCCTCCACCAGCAGGCGCCGCTCGGCCGGCGTCGCGTCGGCGGCGTGGGCAAGGCAGGTCTCGA
This sequence comes from Sphingomonas japonica, assembly GCF_006346325.1. Taxonomy (NCBI): domain Bacteria; kingdom Pseudomonadati; phylum Pseudomonadota; class Alphaproteobacteria; order Sphingomonadales; family Sphingomonadaceae; genus Sphingomonas; species Sphingomonas japonica. Next base: position 104,284 of record NZ_VDYR01000003.1, read on the forward strand.
TATGCGCCGGGATGTGCTTGCGGATGCGGATCGCCAGGCCTTCGGTCTCCACGATCATGCCGCTGTCATCGGCGACCTTCAGGAACCGCTCGCAGCTGGTCCGTGCCACGGCCACCCGGCTCGCCGCCCAGTCGCCTTCCCGCGCCAGCGCACTCCATGCGGCGTGGCGGCGGCGGTCTTCCGGAGGGAGCGCCGGCGCCGGCTGGATCGGCCTGGGCTGGTCGAGAGCGGAGGGACGTCTGCGGTCCAACCGCGCGAACAACGCGATCGTCAGTGCGAACAATGGTATCCACGATAGCAGCAGGATGCCGAAAAATTCGAACGGCCCGTGTCCCAAAGATAGTGCCAGCCCCAGCGATCCGATGCTGGCAATGCCGAATGCAGCGGCGGTACGCGCGAAAATGCGCGCGATCGCCACGCCGAACGTCAGCAACACCCCGAATACGAACGTCCAGATGAGAAAGCGCAAGCCGCGGGCCTCCTGTCCCGCGCTCAACATCGTGCTGTCGGGCGCAAACCTCAAGCGCCGCCGCGCACTGCCTGCGTGGCCGCGTCGATCCGGCGCAGCATCGCGACGAACGCGGCGATCTCATCCTGGCTGAACCCTTCGAAGATGCGGCGTTCAAGCTCGATCGCCTTGGGCGCGATCGCGCCGTACAGCGTCCGCCCGGCGTCGGTCAGTGCCAGCAGGTGCGAGCGTCTGTCATCGGGATTGGCGCGGCGCTCGAGCAGGCCCCGGTCGGCAAGCGCGATCGCCGCACGGCTGACTGTGACCTTGTCCATGCGCGTTCGCTGCCCGATCGCGGCCTGGCTGATCGCTTCCATCTCAGCGACGACCGCGACCAGCCGCCATTCGGGAATGGAAAGGCCGAACAACGCCTCGTAGGCGCGCGCGATCGTGTCGCTCACCAGGTTCGACGTGAACGAAAGACGGAACGGGATGAACTCGTCGAGGATCAGCGCGTCGGCCATATCCACTGGTAGCAATTGACACCAGTTGCGCAAATGCGGAAAAGATAGTCGCAATTGATACCAGTTTAATGGAGCCTGCCATGACCGACGTCGCCAACCCGCTGGGTCTCGACGGATTCGAGTTCTGCGAATTCACGTCGCCCGATGCCGATGCGCTGGCACAGCAGTTCGAGATGATGGGATTCGTCGTGTCGCACCGGCATCCGGCCAAGCAGGTCGTCCGCTATGTACAGGGCAACATCACGCTGCTGCTGAACCGTGAGGGCGAGGGGCAAGCGGCGGATTTCCGTGCCGCGCATGGTCCGTCGGCCAGCGGCATGGCGTTTCGCGTCGCCGATCCCAAGGCCGCCTATGACCATGCCGTGGCGGAGGGCGCGACGCCGGTTGATGCCGCGCGCGGGACGCTAGGTGCCGAATCGTTCGCGATCGAAGGGATCGGCGGGTCGTATCTCTATCTGGTCCAGGCCGGGGCCGATCTCTACGCCGACTGGGACGAGGTGCCGGGATGGCGCGAGGCCGCGGCCCGGGAAAATGTCGGGCTCAAGCTGCTCGACCATCTTACCCACAATGTCCGCCGCGGTGAGATGCGGACCTGGTCGGGCTTCTACGCCCGGCTGTTCGGGTTCGAGGAGCAGAAGTTCTTCGATATCAAGGGCAAGGCGACGGCGCTGTTCAGTCAGGCGATGATCGCGCCCGACAAGGCGATCCGCATTCCGCTGAACGAATCCCAGGACGACAACAGCCAGATCGAGGAATTCATCCGCGAATATGGCGGCGAGGGCATCCAGCACCTTGCGCTCACCACCGACGACATCTTCGCCACGGTGGAAAAGCTGCGTGAGCGCGGCGTCAGACTTCAGGACACGATCGAGACCTATTACGAGCTGGTCGACAAGCGCGTGCCTGGGCATGGCGAGGATCTCGAACGGCTCAAGCGCAACCGTATTCTGATCGACGGAAATGTTGGTGACGAGGGTATCTTGCTCCAGATCTTCACCGAGAACATGGTCGGCCCGATCTTCTTCGAGATCATCCAGCGCAAGGGCAATGAGGGGTTCGGCAACGGCAATTTTCAGGCGCTGTTCGAAAGCATCGAGCTGGACCAGATCCGGCGGGGCGTGGTGAAGGTCGACGCGTGATCATGGGCTGGGGGTGACGACATGACCGACTATCTTCCCGGCTTCGCCAACCACGTGTCTACCGAAGCGGTGCCGGGAGCCCTCCCGATCGGCCGCAATTCCCCGCAAAAGCCTGCGTTCGGGCTTTATGCCGAGCAGCTTTCCGGTACGGCGTTCACCGCGCCGCGCCACGAAAACCGGCGCTCGTGGCTCTACCGGATGCGTCCGACCGCCGAGCATCCGCCCTATGCGCGCTATCGGGGCGCCGCGCGGTTCGCGCCCGGCACCAGCGACGAACCGCTCGCGCCAAACCGCTTGCGCTGGGATCCGATGCCGGATCTTAGCGAGCCGGTCGATTGGCTCGACAGTATGACGACGATGTTGGCCAATCGCGATCCCGCCGACCTCGAAGGCGTGGCGGTGCACCTTTATTCCGCCAACAAGGACATGGCCGACCGGGTGTTCGTCGATGCCGATGCCGAACTGCTGTTCGTGCCGCAGCACGGCCGGCTCGATATCCGGACCGAGCTCGGCCGGATCGATATCGCGCCGGGCCAAATCGCGCTGGTTCCGCGCGGCGTGAAGCTGCGCGTGCTGCTTCCCGACGGCACCGCGCGGGGCTATTGCATCGAGAACCACGGAAGCCTGTTCCGCCTCCCCGATCTCGGCCCGATCGGCGCCAATGGCCTTGCCAATCCGCGCGACTTCGAAACGCCGGTGGCATGGTTCGAGGATCGCGACGAACCCACCGAGGTGGTCCAGAAATTCATGGGATCGCTGTGGACGATGATGCTCGATCACAGCCCGCTCGACGTCGTCGCATGGCACGGTAACCTCGGCCCCTGGCGCTACGATCTCGCCCGCTTCAATGCGGTGGGCACTGTGTCATTCGACCATCCCGACCCGTCGATCTTTACCGTCTTGACCTCGCCCAGCGACGTGCCGGGCCGCGCCAACGCCGATTTCGTCGTGTTTCCGCCGCGCTGGATGGTCGCCGAGGACACGTTCCGCCCGCCCTGGTTCCACCGCAACGTCATGTCGGAGGCGATGGGGCTGATCGGCGGCGCCTATGATGCCAAGGCGGAGGGGTTCGCGCCCGGCGGGCTGTCGCTCCACAACCTGATGGCGGGCCACGGCCCCGACCACGCATCGTGGCTGGCCGCCAGCGAGGCCGATCTGAAGCCGCACAAGATCGAGGGCGCGCTCGCGTTCATGGTCGAAAGCTGCTGGCCATACCGCCCGACCGAGCATGCGCTGGCCACATCGCAGCTCGACTACGATGCGGTATGGGCCGACTTCCCCAAGGCGCGGCTGCCCTGATCGCCGACTTTGCCCTTGCACCGCGTCGGTAGCGCTGGAAGGGAGAAACGAAACAAGGAGAGCGTGCTTGTCGTCGACGATCGAGGAACTGGAACGCCGCCGCGCGGCCGCGCGAGTGGGCGGCGGGCAGAAGCGTATCGATGCGCAGCATGCCAAGGGCAAGCTGACCGCACGCGAACGGCTCGACGTCCTGCTCGACCAGGGTTCGTTCGAGGAACTCGACATGTATGTCGAGCATAATTGCGTCGATTTCGGGATGGAGGAACAGATCATCCCCGGCGACGGCGTCGTCACCGGATCGGGCACGATCAATGGCCGCCTCGTCTTCGTGTTCAGCCAGGACTTCACCGTGTTCGGCGGATCGCTGTCCGAACGCCACGCTGCCAAGATCTGCAAGATCATGGACATGGCGATGAAGGTCGGTGCCCCCGTCATCGGCCTCAACGACAGCGGCGGCGCGCGCATCCAGGAGGGTGTCGCGTCGCTCGGCGGCTATGCCGAGGTGTTCCAGCGCAACGTGCTCGCGTCCGGCGTCGTCCCGCAGCTCAGCCTCATCATGGGGCCGTGTGCGGGCGGCGCGGTCTATTCTCCCGCGATGACCGACTTCATCTTCATGGTGAAGGATTCGTCGTACATGTTCGTCACCGGCCCGGATGTAGTGAAGACCGTTACCAACGAGATCGTCACGCAGGAGGAACTGGGTGGAGCGGTGACGCATACCACGAAGTCGGGGGTCGCCGATCTGGCCCTGGACAATGATATCGAGGCGCTGCTCGCAGCCCGCGACTTCGTGGACTTCCTTCCCGCCTCGAACCGGGTGGACCCGCCGGTGCGACCGAGCGACGATGCGTGGGATCGCGTGGAGGACAGCCTAGACACGCTGATTCCGCCCAGTGCCAACCAGCCCTACGACATGCACGAACTGATCGCGAAGGTCGTCGACGAGGGCGATTTCTTCGAACTGCAACCCGCGCACGCCGGCAACATGCTGATCGGCTTTGGCCGGATCGAAGGGCGGACGGTCGGCATCGTCGCCAACCAGCCGATGGTGCTGGCCGGCGTACTCGACATCAACTCGTCGAAGAAAGCCGCGCGGTTCGTGCGCTTCTGCGACGCGTTTGACATTCCGATCGTCACCTTCGTCGACGTGCCGGGTTTCCTGCCCGGGGTAGGGCAGGAGCATTCGGGGATCATCAAGCACGGCGCAAAGCTGCTGTTCGCGTACGGCGAGGCGACCGTGCCCAAGATCACCGTCATCACGCGCAAGGCCTATGGCGGCGCATACGACGTGATGGCGTCGAAGCATCTGCGCGGCGACCTCAACTATGCCTGGCCGACCGCCGAGATCGCGGTGATGGGTGCCAAGGGCGCGACCGAGATCATCTTTCGCGGGAAGACGCCGGAGGAGATTGCCGAGCGCGCAGCCGAATATGAGGCACGCTTCGCCAATCCGTTCGTCGCGGCGAGCAAGGGCTTCATCGACGAGGTGATCCAGCCGCACTCTACCCGGCGGCGCGTGGCGCTGGGGCTACGGAAATTGCGCGGGAAGCAGTTGGAGAACCCGTGGAAGAAGCATGATAACATTCCGCTGTGATGCGATCGTGGTTGCAGACCTGGAGTACACATTTGTCTCGGCGCTAGAGCCAGACGCCAGCGGGTTGGAGGTAGGTTTAGAAGGCAATTCGCCCTTCTCGATCGATGCTACTACGGACGGCCGGATCACGGTAACCTTCGCAGATATCGAAAACGCTATCTGACGACATCGCAGAAGATGATGACCGCGTCGAACGCTGAGGAACCCATAATGACTACCGACCCCGTTCTCATCCTGTCCTACGCTCGCACCCCGATGGGCAGTTTCCAGGGCAGCCTGTCCGGCGCGAAGGCGACCGATCTCGGTGCCGCCGCCGTCCGCGCGGCGGTCGAGCGCGCCGGCGTGGCGGGCGAGGATGTCGCGCGCTGTTATATGGGCTGCGTGCTTCCGGCCGGGCTGGGACAGGCGCCGGCGCGGCAGGCGGCGCGGCTGGGCGGACTGCCCGACCATGTCGAGGCGGTGACCGTCAACAAGATGTGCGGATCCGGCATGATGGCGGCGATGATGGCTGCCGACGCGATCGCCGCCGGCTCGGCCGATATCGTCGTCGCGGGCGGCATGGAAAGCATGTCGAACGCGCCGTATCTGTTGCAGAAGCACCGTGCGGGCGCGCGGATCGGACACGACACCGCGTACGACCACATGATGCTCGACGGACTTGAGGATGCGTACGAACCCGGCCGGGCGATGGGGACGTTCGCGGAGGACTCGGCACGCGACTATCAGTTCACACGGCAAGCTCAGGACGCCTATGCGATCGAATCGCTGACCCGCGCGCAGACCGCGCAGACATCGGGCTGGTTCGACCGCGAGATCACCGGCGTCGAGGTCAAAACGCGCAAGGGCACCGACACCGTGCTGCTCGACGAACAGCCTGCCAAGGGCGACGTCGCCAAGATCCCGACGCTGCGCGCGGCGTTCGCCAAGGAAGGCACGATCACCGCCGCCAACGCCTCGTCGATCTCCGACGGCGCGGCGGCGCTGGTGCTGGCGCGCGCGGGCTTTGCCGATGCCAAGGGGCTGGCCCCGATCGCGCGGATCGTCGGCCATACCGCGCACGCCCGCGCGCCGAAGGATTTCACCACCGCCCCTGTCGGCGCGATCGAGAAGTTGCTCGCAAAGACCGGTTGGAGCGTCGACGACGTCGACCTGTTCGAGATCAACGAGGCGTTCGCGTGCGTGACGATGATCGCGATGCACGACCTCGATATCCCGCATGCCAAGGTCAACATCCACGGCGGAGCCACCGCGATGGGACACCCGATCGGCGCGTCGGGCGCGCGCATCCTCGCGACCTTGCTGTCCGCGCTGGAGCGGACCGGCGGCAAGCGTGGCGTCGCGTCGCTGTGCATCGGCGGCGGCGAGGCGACGGCGATGGCTGTGGAACTGGTGTGATGCACCTTGGCCGCCTCAACCATGTCGGCGTTGCTACGCCATCGATAACCGATGCCATTCCCTATTGGCGCGACGTGATGGGCGCGACCGGCATCGGCGAGCCGTTCGACTTGCCCGCGCAGGGGGTGAAGGTGTGCTTTGTCGATACGCCGAACACGCAGATCGAACTGATCGAGCCGCTCGGCCCCGAATCGCCGATCGCCGCGTTCCTCCAAAAGAACCCGGCCGGTGGGCAGCATCATTTGTGCTACGAAGTACCCGACATTGCCGAGGCAAAGGCCTGGTTCGAGGAACAGGGCGCGCGCCTGCTGGGGGAGCCCCGCATCGGCGCGCACGGCACGCCGATCTTCTTCGTCCACCCGCGCGACATGGGCGGCGTGCTGACCGAGATCATGGAGAGCCCGCGTGGCGGACATTGAGAAGATGACCGGTGAGGATTCGGGCGCCCCGCCCGATTCCCGCACCCTGCCGGAAGCGGCGGCGGAACGGCCGACGGTGTCGAATTGGCAGGCGCTCGCCGAAAAGGAGGTGAAGGGCCGCGACCTGACGTGGCACACGCCCGAGGGGATCGCGGTCAAGCCGCTCTACACCGCCGAAGATACCGCCGATATCGACCCCGGCCTGCCCGGCTTCGGCCCGTTCACGCGCGGCGCGCGCGCGTCGATGTATGCCGGGCGACCCTGGACCATTCGGCAATATGCGGGATTTTCCACTGCCGAGGAATCGAACGCCTTCTACCGCCGCAACCTCGCCGCGGGGCAAAAGGGGCTGAGCGTCGCCTTCGACCTCGCCACGCATCGCGGCTATGACAGCGACCATCCGCGCGTGACCGGCGATGTCGGCAAGGCCGGCGTGGCGATTGACAGCGTCGAGGACATGAAGATCCTGTTCGACGGCATCCCGCTCGACGCGATGTCGGTCAGCATGACGATGAACGGCGCGGTGATCCCGATCCTGGCGTTCTTCATCGTCGCTGGCGAGGAACAGGGCGTGCCGCTGGCCAAGCTCGACGGCACGATCCAGAACGATATTCTCAAGGAGTTCATGGTCCGCAACACGTACATCTATCCGCCCGAACCCTCGATGCGGATCGTATCGGACATCATCGCCTATACGTCGCGGCACATGCCCAAGTTCAACAGCATCAGCATTTCCGGCTATCACATGCAGGAAGCCGGTGCGACGCAGGTGCAGGAACTGGCCTTCACCATCGCCGACGGCCGCGAATATGCGAAGGCGGCGATCGCCAGCGGGCTCGACATCGACCAGTTCGCCGGGCGGCTGTCGTTCTTCTTCGCGATCGGCATGAACTTCTTCATGGAGATCGCGAAGCTGCGCGCGGCGCGGCTGCTGTGGCACCGGGTGATGACCGGGCTTGGCGCGAAGGACGAGCGGTCCAAGATGCTCCGCACGCATTGCCAGACATCGGGCGTGTCGTTGCAGGAACAGGATCCCTACAACAACGTCATCCGCACGACGGTGGAGGCGATGGCGGCGGTGCTGGGCGGTACGCAATCGCTCCACACAAACGCGCTCGACGAAGCGATCGCGCTGCCGACCGATTTTTCCGCGCGCATCGCCCGCAACACCCAGATCGTTCTGCAGGAAGAAACCGGGATCACCAACGTCGTCGATCCCTTGGGCGGCAGCTATTATGTCGAGGCGCTGACGCAGCAGCTCGCCGACAAGGCGTGGGAGATCATCGAACGGGTTGAGACCGAGGGCGGGATGGCAGAGGCGGTCGCCGCAGGCTGGCCCAAGGCGATGATTGAGGAGGCATCGGCCGCCCGCGCCGCCCGCGTCGATCGCGGCGAGGACGTGATCGTCGGCGTCAACAAATACCGGCTTGCGGACGAAGACCCGGTCGAGACCCTCGACATCGACAACCATGCGGTGCGCGCGGGACAGGTGGCGCGGATCGCGCGGGTGAAAGCGGCGCGCGACGAGGGCAAGTGCCAGGCCGCGCTCGACGCGCTGCGCAAAGGCGCGCGTGGGTCGGACAATCTGCTGGCGCTCGCCGTCGAAGCCGCGCGGGCCCGCGCTACCCTTGGTGAGATCAGCCAGGCGATGGAGGATGTGTTCGGCCGCTACGATACGCAGCCTACTCCTGTCAGCGGCATCTATGGCGGCGCATATCATGACGATCCGCGCTGGGAGCGGCTGACCGACGGCGTTGCCGCGACCGAAGCCCGGCTTGGCCGCCGCCCACGGATGCTGGTCGCCAAGATGGGGCAGGACGGTCATGATCGCGGCGCCAACCTGGTATCGAGCATGTTCGGCGATCTTGGCTTCGAGGTCGTTCCCGGGCCGCTGTTCCAGACGCCGGAGGAAGCCGCAAAGCTCGCGATCGCCAGCGATGTCGATGTCGTCGGTGCGTCGAGCCTTGCCGCCGGGCACAAGACGCTCGTTCCCGAACTGATCGGCCATCTGCGCGATGCCGGACGCGGCGATATCAAGGTGATTGCCGGCGGCGTGATCCCGTCGAAGGACTATGCTTTCCTGCGCGATGCGGGCGTGCAGGCGATCTTCGGCCCGGGCACCAACCTGATCGACGCGGCGGGGCAGGTGCTCGCGCTGCTCGGCCACAACATGCCGCCGCAAGAGGAAGCCGCCGAATGACCGACCTCGTCGCCGAGACGTTCGAACCCGATCTGGTCGATCTCAAGCCATGGTTCGACGATACCAAAGCGGGGCTGCGCTTCGACTGGAGCCGCGAGGAGATCGCGGCATTGTTCGACCTGCCGTTCCCCGAACTGCTGTTCCGCGCGGCGGAGGTCCATCGCCGCCACCACGCGCCCGATCAGGTGCAATTATGCACGTTGCTGTCGATCAAGACCGGCGGATGTCCGGAAGATTGCGGCTATTGCTCGCAAAGCGCGTCGGCGGACAGCGGGCTCAAGGCCGAGAAGCTGATGGACGTCGATGCCGTGCTGGCATCGGCGGCCGAGGCAAAGGCGGCCGGCTCGCAGCGGTTCTGCATGGGCGCGGCGTGGCGCAATCCCAAGGACCGCGACATGGATGCGGTCGTCGCGATGGTGGAGGGGGTGCGCGCGCTGGGGCTGGAAACCTGCATGACGCTGGGCATGCTCGAACCGCATCAGGCAGCGCGGCTCAAGGATGCGGGCCTCGATTACTACAACCACAATATCGATACTTCGCCCGAGCATTATGGCGATGTCATCACCACGCGGACGTTTCAGGACCGGCTCGATACGCTGGCGAATGTCCGCGACGCCGGGATCGCGGTGTGCTGCGGCGGCATCGTCGGGATGGGGGAGACGCGGGCAGATCGGGTGGGGTTCGTCCACGCGCTCGCGACGCTGCCGCGCCATCCTGAAAGCGTTCCGGTCAACGCGCTGGTGCCAGTGCCGGGAACGCCGCTCGGCGACATGCTCGCCGACACGCCGCTGGCGAAGATCGACGATATCGAGTTCGTGCGGACGGTGGCCGTCGCGCGGATCGCGATGCCCAGGTCAATGGTGCGCTTGTCGGCTGGGCGCGAGAGCATGAGTGAGGCGACACAGGGCTTGTGCTTCCTGGCTGGCGCAAATTCGATCTTCACCGGTGACAAGCTGCTGACCACCGGCAACGCGGGCGACAGCGCGGACGCGGCGCTGTTCGCGAAGCTGGGCGTGCGGCCGATGACGGCGGACGAGCCGATGCGGATGGCGGCGGAGTGAAAAATCCTGTTCGGATCCCAGCGCTGCTGTTCGCAGTCTTTTCCGCGCTCTACTGGAGCGGCATTCAGCTATTTTGGATGGGTTTGGCCGATGTCTATAGACAAGCCTACCGATCTTCGACGCCCTTCACGATCGGTTGGCTTCTCAAAGTAGTGCCGACAATAATCTACGCTCTCATCTGTGTGTTGTTTTGCCAGTGGCTTGCCCGGCGGGTGGCTCGGCTGCTCGCCCGTCCGAAAGTCGATTGATGTTTAAAAAGATCCTCATCGCCAACCGAGGCGAGATTGCGTGTCGCGTCATGCGCACCGCCAAGCGGATGGGCATCGCGACCGTCGCGGTCTATTCGGATGCCGATGCGCGCTCCCCGCACGTATTGATGGCGGATGAGGCCGTTCGCCTCGGGCCGGCGCCTGCCGCCGACAGCTATCTACGCGCTGATCTGATCCTGCTTGCGGCCCGGGAAACCGGCGCCGACGCGATCCACCCCGGCTACGGCTTCCTGTCGGAGCGCGAAAGTTTCGCGCGGGCCTGCGCCGATGCCGGCATCGCCTTCGTCGGGCCTCCGCCGAATGCGATCGCGGCGATGGGCGACAAGATCGAATCGAAGAAGCTCGCCAAGGCGGCGGGGGTCAATGTTGTCCCCGGCTTTCTCGGCGAGATCGCCGATACCGACGCGGCGATCAAGATTGCCGGTGACATCGGCTATCCGGTGATGATGAAGGCGAGCGCGGGCGGCGGCGGCAAGGGGATGCGGCTGGCCTATAGCGAACAGGATGTGCGCGACGGCTTCGATGCGACCAAGCGCGAGGGGCTGGCAAGCTTCGGCGATGACCGCGTGTTCATCGAGAAGTTCATCGAAAGCCCGCGGCACATCGAGATCCAGGTGCTCGGCGACCAGCACGGCAACATCGTCTATCTTGGCGAGCGCGAATGCTCGATCCAGCGCCGGCACCAGAAGGTCGTCGAGGAAGCGCCGTCGCCGTTCGTCACGCCCGACATGCGCCGCAAGATGGGCGAGCAGGCAGTCGCGCTCGCGCGCGCGGTCGGCTATTACAGCGCCGGCACGGTCGAGCTGATCGTGTCCGGCGCGGACACCAGCGGCGAGGGTTTCTACTTCCTCGAGATGAACACCCGGCTCCAGGTCGAGCATCCGGTGACCGAGGCGATCACGGGCCTCGATCTGGTAGAGCAAATGATCCGCGTCGCGGCGGGCGAGAAGCTGGCGTTCGGGCAGGACGAGGTGAAGCTCAGCGGCTGGGCGATCGAGAACCGCGTCTATGCCGAGGATCCCTATCGCGGATTTTTGCCCAGCACCGGGCGGTTGGTGCGGTATCGCCCGCCGGCCTCGCGCGGAACGGACTATACCCACCCATTCGAGGCGACCGGGCACGAGGCATATACCCGCGTCGACGACGGCGTCCGCGAAGGCGGCGAGGTGTCGATGTTCTACGACCCGATGATCGCCAAGCTCGTCACCTGGGCACCGACCCGCGACGCGGCCGCCGATCTCCAGGTCGCAGCGCTCGACCGGTTCGAGATTGACGGGTTGGGCCACAATATCGATTTCCTGTCGGCGCTGATGCAGCATCCGCGGTTCCGTTCCGGCGCGCTTACCACCGGTTTCATCGCCGAGGCGTTTTCCGAAGGCTTTGCCGGGGCCGACACGCCACCGGAGCTGACGCGCAAGCTGGCCGCGCTGGCGGTGTTGCTCGACCTCGCCCATGCGTCTCGTGCTGCCACGATCGACGGGCAGCTTGGCAACCGGGTGGGATTGCCTCGCGAGCGTGTTGCCCTGATCGGCGGCGAACGTTTCGCGATTGTGGCCGACGATTATGACGGTGGCACGCTTGTCGATTGCGGTGACGGACATCCGCCGCTCGACATCGTCGGGCGCTGGCGTCCGGGCCAGCCCTTGTTCGCGGCCCGCATCGACGACGCGCCGCTCACGGTGCGCGTTCGCCGGACGCGCAGCGGCTGGCGGCTTACCGCGCGCGGTGCATCGCACGACGTCCGTGTCTGGCCGCCGCATGTCGCGGCGCTTTCGCGCCACATGATCGAAAAAATCCCGCCCGATCTGTCGAAATTCCTCCTCTGCCCGATGCCGGGTCTGCTAACGGCGCTGCATGTGGCACCGGGCGATGCCGTCGAAGCGGGGCAGCCGCTGGCGGTGGTCGAGGCGATGAAGATGGAGAATATCCTGCGCGCCGAGCGTGCGGGCGTGGTGAAGGCGGCAAATTTCGAACCCGGCGACAGCCTGGGCGTCGACGCCGCGATCCTCGAATTCGAATGAAAGGCTGACGCGATGCGTATCATGGTCCCGGTGAAGCGGGTGTTGGATTATAATGTGAAGCCTCGGGTGAAGGCGGACGGGTCTGGGGTTGATCTGTCGAATGTGA
>NZ_VDYR01000004.1 GCF_006346325.1 Sphingomonas japonica
AATGTGAAGCCTCGGGTGAAGGCGGACGGGTCTGGGGTTGATCTGTCGAATGTGAAGATGAGCATGAACCCGTTCGACGAGATCGCGGTGGAGGAAGCGCTGCGGCTGCGCGAGGCGGGGGCGGCGAGCGAAGTGGTGGTGGTGTCGATCGGCGAGGCCAAGGCGGCGGAGACGCTGCGCACGGCGCTGGCGATGGGCGCGGACCGCGCGGTGCTGATCACGGCCGAGGGTCCGGTCGAGCCCCTGGGCGTGGCCAAGCTGCTGGCGAAGGTTGCGCAAGAGGAGCAGCCGGGTCTGGTGATCCTGGGCAAGCAGGCGATCGACGACGACAATGGCCAGACCGGTCAGATGCTGGCCGGGCTGCTCGGCTGGGGCCAGGGCACGTTCGCCTCAAAAGTCGCGATCGAGGGCGAGCATGCGGTGGTGACGCGCGAGGTCGATGGCGGGGCGGAGACGGTGCGGCTCAAGCTGCCGGCGATCGTGACCACCGACCTTCGGTTGAACGAGCCGCGCTATGCTTCCTTGCCCAACATCATGAAGGCCAAGTCCAAGCCGATGGCGAACAAGACCCCGGCCGACTACGGCGTCGACGTCACCCCGCGGCTGACGGTCACGCGGGTCGAGGAGCCGGGCAAGCGCCAGGCGGGGGTCAAGGTGGCGGACGTCGACGAACTGGTCGCCAAGCTCAAGGCGCTGGGCGTCACGGGGTAATCATCCCCTCCGTTCG
>NZ_VDYR01000005.1 GCF_006346325.1 Sphingomonas japonica
GCGGCGCGAGGTTGCGGCCGGTGGTGGTCGCGGGCACCACGAACGCGTCGTGGCTCGCCATCAGTTCGACTACCAAAGGCGCGACGCTCTCGGGCAGCGGATGTTCGTAGGCTGCATCGTCGGCGACATGGACGGTGGCGACTCCCGCGATCTTGGCGGCCGCCTGCGCGACGGCATCGCAGTCATGCCCGGCGACCAGCAGATGCACCTCGCCCAGCTTGCCTGCGGCAGTGACGGTCGCCAACGTCGCGTCCTTGAGGGCGGCGTTGTCGTGCTCGGCCCAGACCAGTGTCTTCATGTCTCTACCTTTCTACGAACGGAGGGGATGATTACCCCGTGACGCCCAGCGCCTTGAGCTTGGCGACCAG
>NZ_VDYR01000006.1 GCF_006346325.1 Sphingomonas japonica
CGCCCTCGGCCGCGGCCTTGTCGAACGCGGTGCCGCGCACGGTGATCACCAGCTTGGCATCCGAGGTGGTCACCGTCGCGATCGCGTTGCCCGCATAGATCGGCCGCGTGAAGCTGTTGGCGCTCTCGACCGACAGAATGTCGCTGATCTGCATCACGTCGAGCAGTGCCGCGACGCGCGGCGCGAGGTTGCGGCCGGTGGTGGTCGCGGGCACCACGAACGCGTCGT